>CAZWXS010000005.1:0-89342 GCA_964638005.1 uncultured Lachnospiraceae bacterium | reverse complement strand
TTGATATCTTTTTTATCCATCTAATCCCACCTCTCCGAAATGTTTATATATATTTTACAATAATGTGGACGGATTTGCAATCAATATAAGAAAAAAGTACTAATTTATCTGTCATTTAACGGTATATAAATCTCATCCGGACCAATTGGCTTGTATGCCGGTCTGATAATCTTGCCGTTATTTGCAAGCTCTTCCATACGGTGAGCACTCCAACCGACGATACGCGCAATGGCAAAGATAGGTGTATAGAGTTCGGGAGGAAGATCCAACATATCATATACGAATCCTGAATAGAAGTCCACATTACAGCAGACCCCTTTGTAAATCTTGCGTTCATCGGCGATGACCTGCGGAGCAAGCCGCTCTACGAGCGAATACAGGGCGAATTCCTTTTTCAGCCCTTTTTCTACGCACAGCTTCTCAACAAATGATTTGAAGATGACCTCTCTGGGATCGGAGAGAGAATATACAGCGTGTCCCATACCATAGATAAGCCCCTGTTTATCAAAGGCTTCCTTGTGCAGGAGTGCTGCAAGATAGCGGGAAACCTCGTCCTCATCGGCCCAGTCCTGAACGACTTCCTTCAGATCGTCAAACATTTTGACTACCTTGATATTTGCGCCGCCGTGCTTGGGCCCCTTCAATGAGCCGATTGCAGAAGCGATGACGGAATATGTATCAGTGCCGGAAGAGGATACGACATGTGTTGTAAAGGAAGAATTGTTACCGCCGCCGTGTTCCATATGCAGCACAAGTGCAACATCCAGAATCTTGGCTTCTAACGGTGTGTATTTTTTATTCGGACGCAGGATGCGCAGAATATTCTCCGCAGTAGAAAGCTCTTTACGCGGCACATGGATATAGAGGCTCTTTCCGTCATGATAATGTCTGTAGGCCTGATAACCGTATACAGACAGCAGAGGAAACAGGCTGATCAGCTGCAGACATTGCCGCAGTACATTTGGCATGGAAACATCGTCTGCACGGTCATCGTAAGAATAGAGAGTCAATACGCTGCGTGCCAGAGTGTTCATCATATCCTGACTGGGTGCCTTCATAATGATATCCCGTACAAAACTGGTCGGCAGTGTACGGTAATGCGCCAATAATTCGTGAAATCCTTTTAATTCAATCGGGGTCGGAAGCGTATCAAAAAGCAACAGATATGCCACCTCCTCAAATCCGAAGCGATTATCGTTAGAAAATCCCGCAACAAGATCCTTCACGTTATAACCACGATAAAATAGTTCCCCATCTGCAGGAACTGTTTCACCGTTAACTACCTTTGTCGTACGAATGTCGGAAATGGATGTGAGTCCTGTCAGTACACCCTTGCCGTTAATGTCGCGCAGTCCGCGTTTTACCTCATACTTCGTATATAATTCCGGGTCTATCTCGCTTGCCTTTTGGCTCAGTTCCGATAAAGCCAGGATTTCGGGTGTTGTTTCGCAAAATACATTGTGATCCATTGTAGTACCTCCATTCTAAAGCAATTACCGTGTTACAAAAAAAAGATTAAATAAAGATATCTTCTATGATAACACGTATGAATAAAAGTGCACAAGTTAAAAATGTATGAACATACATTTGTTTACATAATATGGATGGAATTTGTTTTTGGAAAGTGTGATGGACAGCGGAAAGAAAAACAACTATAATAATATCAAAACATTCGGAAAGAATAACGGGAGAGGTGCTATGAAAATGAAAAAAGAAGAAATGTTAAGCCATATTGATCACACATTGTTAAAGCCTTATGCAACATGGGAGGATATTCAGACCTTGTGTGAGGAAGCAATCGAATATAAAACTGCATCCATCTGTATACCGCCGGCATATATCAAGAGGATTCACGATAAGTACGGAGACAGAATCAATATCTGTACGGTGGTCGGATTTCCGTTAGGCTATGCAGTGACTGAGGCAAAGGTAGCAGAGGTGCGTCAGGCGCTTTTGGACGGAGTAAGTGAAGTGGATATGGTAATCAACATTACAGATGTCAAGAATGGGGATTATGCTAAAGTGGAAGATGAAATCAGGACACTGAAGGAAGCAGTCGGAACCAAGGTGCTAAAAGTCATTATTGAAACCTGTTTCCTGATAGAAGAAGAAAAGATCGCCATGTGCAAAGCCGTTACCAATGCGGGGGCTGATTATATCAAGACTTCAACAGGCTTCGGAACAGGCGGCGCAACACTTGAGGACATCAGGCTGTTTAAGAAGCATATCGGACCTAAGGTGAAGATCAAGGCTGCAGGAGGGGTTAAGACGGTTGAAGATCTGGAGGCGTTTTTATCTGAGGGCTGTGACAGGATCGGAACCAGTTCTGCAGTGAGTCTTTTAAATGGCGGAGAAGCAGGAGCATATTAGGTCGAAACGATAGAGAACAAGGGGAACAACGTGCAGGAACAACGTATCAGGGAGCGGCTGGAACAGTTGAGAGCGCTCATGAAAGAAGAACATATGGATTACTGGATCATTCCGACCGGTGATGATCATCAGTCGGAATATATCAGTGATCATTTTAAGACAAGGGAGTACATGTCGGGCTTTACGGGCTCAGCAGGTACTCTGCTTGTGTCTGCGGATATGGCAGGACTATGGACGGACGGCAGGTACTTTGTGCAGGCAGAGCATGAATTGGCGGGGTCAGGAATCGAGCTTTTTCGTATGCAGGAGGCAGGTGTTTTGACGCTGGAAGGATATCTGGCGGCACACGTTAGGGACGGAGATCGTCTCGGATTTGACGGAAGGATTGTTTCGGCCTCTTTTCGAGAACGGCTCAAAGAGAGCATTAAGCAGAACGTAGTATACTGTACAGAGCGGGATCTGGTGGGGCGTATCTGGACAGATCGACCGAAGCGACCGGCAGAGCGGATATATCCTTTGAGTGATGCACTGACAGGGCGTGGTTCGGGAGAAAAAGTGTCTGATCTGAGGGCAAAAATGAGAGAATACGGTGCGGATGCATTTCTCTTGTCGACATTGGACGATATCATGTGGCTTTTTAATCTGCGCGGAAATGATGTGTCATATAATCCGGTCGGATTATCCTTTGCGTATATTACACTGACAGCCGCATTTTTATTTGCCGATGCAGGTGCATTTGATGAAGATGCTTTGGAGTATCTTGCGCGTCAGAGGATTACTCTGCGGACATATGATGAAATCTATGGATTTTTACGGGAGCAGTCAGGTCAGACACCGAGCAAACTGCTTTTGGACAAGTCTGCAGTCAGCCTTGCATTGTACGAGGCGGCAGGCTGCGGACATGAGATTGCGGACGTATCAAATCATCTGCTGATACCAAAGGCGGTCAAGAACAGGATAGAAACAGAACTGTGCCGGAGCTGTCATTTGGCAGATGCGGTTGCGGTTACGAAATTCATTTATTGGCTTAAGAATCATCCGGACATCACAACAGAAACAGAATTGTCTGTCTCAAGAAGGCTCGAGGAGTTCAGAAAGGGACAGGCAGGTTACACGGAACCTTCCTTTGAAACGATTGCAGCCTACGGAAGCAATGCGGCGATGATTCACTATACGGCAGGAGAGGACACGGACACAAGGCTTGGAAAAAAGGGCATGCTGTTAGTGGATTCGGGCGGACAGTATATGGGTGCGACAACCGATATTACAAGGACGATCGTACTTGGTCCATTGACCATGGAACAGAAGAGACAATATACTGCAGTCGTATGCGGGATGCTGAAGCTTGCGGATGCAGTATTCTTATATGGCTGCACGGGACGCAATCTGGATATTCTGGCACGGGAACCGCTGTGGAAGCTTGGATTGGATTACAGACACGGAACGGGGCACGGAGTGGGCAGTTTCTTAAGTGTTCATGAGGGGCCGCAGGCATTCAGGTGGAAGAGCAGCGAGACACAGCCGGAAACGATGCTGGAGCCGGGGATGATCATAACGGATGAACCGGGTATATATATAGAAGGAAGTCATGGAATCCGGATTGAAAACGAATTGTTGTGTGTCGAAAAATATTCCAATGAGTGGGGCAGATATCTGGGGTTTGAGACATTGACACAGGTACCGATTGACCTGGAGGCGATTGTACCTGAGTACATGTCGGATGATGAAAAAAATCTGTTGAATGTCTACCACAGAAAGGTATATGAAACGCTTTGTCCGCATCTGACAGACAATGAGGCAAAATGGCTCTGTCAGCAGACTTTTCAAATCTAAAAAATGCATGAAATTGGCTTTTAAACTTGACTTTTAATAGTAGGTTTGAGATAATAGCCAATGGATGCGAATTTGCGAAAGCATTAATCTCATAATGAATATTTTATTATAAAGAAGGAGGACGTTATATGTCAACAAAAGCTTATTATCCGATATCAGAAATCGGAGCAGGAAAAGTAGGATTTTCCAAAACCCGTTCTATCATTGAGGCACCTTTCTATGGAAACAATGTCATCAAAGTCAATACTTTGAAGGAAGCTTATGAATTAGCTAAGAATTCACCGGGTACAGTTGTAACAGATATGCCGATCAAGGATGGCGAGACATTTGGTCTTGAAAAGGACGCAAAGGTATTGTTATTTAATGATGGTGCTGTTACAGGCCGTTATGCAGGCGCTCGTCGTATCAAGGGAGAGCCGGGCGTAGATGCAGCAAAGCTTGACAAGGTGGTTATGGATGCTGTCTATGAGACACGTTGGAAGACGATGTATCATGCAGAGTGCTTTATCGGATTGGATCCTGAATTCATGGCAAAAGCTCATCTCTTGATTCCGGAAGGCGAAGAGAACATCCTTTATAACTGGATGCTCAACTTCCAGTACATGTCAGATGAATATGTAAAGATGTACAAGACTTCCAAGCCGATCGGTGATGGCAAAGAGCCTGATATCTATATCTTCTCAGATCCTCAGTGGGCTCCTCATGATGCACCGGATGTTGACTACAGCTGTCTGAGCGATCCTCTGACACTTTGCTATTTTGATACAGAGCAGAACTGTGCGGCAATCCTTGGTATGAGATACTTTGGTGAGCACAAGAAGGGTACCCTGACAATGGCATGGGCACTTGCTAACAGAAACGGTTATGCATCATGCCACGGCGGACAGAAAGAATATGCACTTGCAGACGGTTCTAAGTACGTTGCTTCTGTATTTGGTCTTTCAGGATCAGGTAAGTCCACTCTGACACATGCAAAGCACGGCGGAAAATACCCGATTACAGTATTGCATGATGACGCTTTCATCATCAATTCAGATACATGTTCATCAGTTGCTCTTGAGCCGACTTACTTTGACAAGACAGCTGATTATCCTACAGGCTGCCCTGATAATGAGTATCTGTTATCAGCACAGAACTGTTCAGCAACTTTGGATGAGGACGGAAAGATCCAGTTGGTAACAGAAGATATCAGAAACGGTAACGGACGTGCAATCAAGTCTAAGCTCTGGTCACCGAACCGCGTAGATAAGATTGATGCTCCTGTCAATGCAATCTTCTGGATCATGAAGGATCCTACGATTCCGCCTGTAGTTAAATTAAAGGGCTCAGCACTTGCATCGGTTATGGGTGCAACACTTGCAACCAAGACTTCATCTGCAGAGCGTGTTGCAGCAGGAACAAATATGAATGCACTTCGTATCGTACCTTATGCTAATCCATTCAGAACTTATCCTCTTGTAAACGACTATGTGAAGTTCAAGAAACTCGTCGAAGAGAAGAATGTAGACTGCTATATCGTTAACACAGGTGATTTCATGGGCTCTAAGGTTAAGCCTGCAGATACACTCGGAATTCTTGAGACAATCGTAGAAGGCAAAGCTTCTTTCGAGAAGTGGGGACCTTTTGAAGACATCGAGATTATGAATGACTGGTCAGGAAAGACAGGCGATTTCAAGCCGAATCTTGCAGACAAGGATTATGTGGCAGCACTCAAGAACGCTATGCAGAACCGTGTTGATGCAGTAGAAGGATTTGCTACAAAGAAGGAAGGCTATGACAAGCTTCCTGATGAGGCACTTGCAGCACTCAAGAAGATTGTTGATGAGGCAGCTTCATTATAATTGAAATAAGAATGTTTTAAAATCATACAAAATGCACCTCTTTACCGGCTCGGTAGAGGGGTGCTTTTGGTTTGACTTATGAATGCTAAAATGATATAATTCCATTTGCTATGGCATTGTCAGCGGTGATGCGATCAGACTTGCATTTTGGGAGACTTAAGTATGATTACGAACATATTGGAATATTTGGAATTATCAGCCGGACAGTATCCTGACAAAACAGCATACTTTGATGAACGGTTTTCATATTCATATGGTGACATCCTCACAGATGCCAGAGCAATCGGTACGGCTCTTGCTTCCGAACAAAAGACACATGTGCCGGTGATGGTTTATATGGAGAAGTCACCGCTTTGCATGGCTGCTTTTTGGGGAGTATTATACAGCCGTAATTTTTATGTTCCGACAGATACCAAGATGCCGGAATACAGACTGCAGCTGATCAAGGACAATCTGCAGCCGTACGCGATCATTACAGATGAAGCAAATCAGGAGACGGCAAACAGACTCTTCGGAGACTGTAAGGTACTGTTGTTTTCAAAATTGATACAGACACTGCCTGATGAAACACTTTTGATGCAGATTCGAAAGAGTGTATTGGATACAGACCCGATTTATGTGCTGTATACCTCCGGTTCAACAGGTGTACCTAAGGGTGTGGTTGTCTGCCATAGATCTCTGATTGACTATGTAGAACATTTTTGTGAGGAAGTTGACATCACAGAGCAGGATGTGATTGCGAATCAGGCACCGTTTTACTTTGACGCTTCCCTGATCGATATCTATTGTACGCTAAAGAGTAGCGCAACGATGGGAATCGTTCCGCCGGATTATTTTACGATACCGATCAAGCTGTTGGAGTTTATGCAGGAGCATCGGATCACGACCATACGATGGGTGCCGTCTGCCATGAAGATGATCTCGACACTGCGGGGATTTAAGACATTGAAACCTGCTTATCTGCGTAAGATCATATTCGGTGCGGAGGCGATGCCGACGAAGTGCTATAACTACTGGAAGGACAATTATCCGGAGGCGGTTTTTGTACAAATCTACGGACCGACGGAAATTACCGGGGTATGTACCTACTATATAGTAGACAGAGAATATGCCAATGATGAGACGATTCCGATCGGAAGAGCCTTTGGAAATACAGAAGTATTCCTGTTGGATGAACAGGATCAATTGATTACGGCGGTTGATGTTATTGGTGAAATCTGCGTTAAGGGAACCTGTCTTGCACATGGATATTACAATGCACCGGAGAAGACAAGAGAGGTATTTACACAGAATCCGTTGCAGGAGCATTATCCGGAGCTGATCTACAGAACCGGTGATCTGGCACAGTATAATGAACGAGGGGAGCTTATCTTTTCTTCACGGAAGGACTCCCAGATCAAACATATGGGGCATCGGATCGAGCTTGGTGAGATCGAAGCGGTGGTAAATTCCCTGCCCGGCATCAGAGCCGCATGCTGCCTGTTCCATAAGGAAAAGGAAAAAATCGTACTGTTTTATGAGACGGATGCGTATGAGGATGTGACACTGATCGAAGCACTGCAGGAGAAATTGTTGAAATACATGATGCCGAATGTGCTTCATAAATTAGATAAAATCCCACAGACCCAAAACGGAAAAGTGGATAGAATGAAGCTAAAGGAACAATATATAGAAGGAGGAAAGTAAAATGGATAAATTACTGGAAATCTTATCAGAGCTGCATCCGGAGATCAACTTTGAGACGGCGACGGGATTGATTGACAAGAAGATCCTGACATCCTTTGATGTTGTGAATCTGGTTGGTGAGCTGATGGATGAATATGATATTGAAATCAATGCAGAGCATCTGGTTCCGGAGAATTTCAACTCCGCTCAGGCAATTTATGATCTGATCACAAGACTAGAAGAGGAATAGGTAGGGCACGAAAACCATGTCTTTCGTTTCACTTAAGTTTGCGGCTTTTGTGATTGGTGTGTTACTTGTTTATTATGTGGTTCCGAAGAAGATGCAGTGGTTCGTGCTTCTGTGTGCAAGTTATTTCTTCTATTTTGCGACAGGCTTTGGCAACGGTTTCTACATCGTCTTCACAACGGTTTCGACTTTCCTGTGTGCGATACTCATTTCCGATGAACATAAGCATCAGAAGGAATACATACAGGAACACAAGGAACACCTTACAAAAGAGGAAAAAAAAGAATACAAAGCCAAGGTTAAGAAGAGACAGAGGGCCGTACTTGCCTTATGTCTGATTGTGAACTTCGGAATTCTGGCATTTTTGAAATACAATGATTTTGTTATTTCTAATATCAATCTGTTTAGGCTGACCTTTTATGGAGAAACCGACTTTATTGATTTTATCATGTTGCCGTTAGGTATCTCATTTTATACATTCCAGTCCATGGGTTATCTGGTGGATGTGTATTACGGAAAGTATGAGGCAGACCGCCATATTGGTAAATTTGCTTTGTTTGTATCCTTTTTCCCACAGATCATACAAGGGCCGATTAGCAGATTCGGAGAGTTATCCAAGGAACTATACGGAGAAAAGACATTTTCATGGTATGCGATCAAGAGTGGATTTGTCAGAATCGTGTGGGGCCTTTTCAAGAAGTTGATCATTGCAGACCGTGTGGCGGCCTATGTGAAATTGGTGGCAGATCCGCTCAATGAATACAAGGGGCTTTATGTGTTGATTGCGGTATTTTTGTATTCCATGCAGATTTATGCGGATTTCTCAGGCGGAATCGATGTATCAATCGGCGTGGCAGAGATGCTTGGGATCAAATTAACAGAGAATTTTGAACGTCCGTTTTTTTCAAAGAGTATTTCGGAATACTGGAGAAGATGGCATATTACATTGGGTACGTGGTTTAAGGATTATATCTTTTATCCGCTTTCCATCTGCAAACCGGTCATCAACCTTGGCAAGTGGACCAGGAAGAACATCAACGATGCATTGGGCAAGAGGTTGCCGATTTATCTGCCGATGCTTGCCGTATGGGCACTTACAGGTGTATGGCATGGCTCTGAGAACAGATATGTGGCATGGGGGCTTTTGAATTGCTTCTTTATTATATTGGGAACAGAATTCGATCCGTTTTCCAAGAAAATGATCGAACATTTTAAAATCAATACAGCGAGTATGTGGTTTAAAGTATTTCAGATATGCAGGACATTTTGGCTGATGGCATTGCTGCGTGTATTTGACATTGCACCGAGCATTAAGTCGGCATTTCGTATGATTGTGAACATCTTTCGCGACTGGAGTAGCTTCCGGCTGGAAGAGTTTTATTCCATGGATCTGCCGAAGGATGATCTTAAGATTGCACTGTCGGCGTGTCTTGTCGTGCTGATTGTCAGTCTGCTGCAGAGGACAAAGAGCATACGGGAGCGCTTGTTTGCACTGCCGGGTTTTGTACAGGTGGTTCTGTGTACGGTATTTACGTTGTCGGTTGCGATTTACGGATATTACGGGTTCGGATATGATGCGAGCCAGTTCATTTATATACAATTTTGAGGCAGTGAAGACAAATGAAAGATAAGATGAAGAAAATCTGTATCATACTTTTGGAAATTGCATTTGTAGTCATTGCAGTTCTGTTTGTGAACAGACTTTTTATGCCAAAGTATGTTTCCGAGAATCAGGACGGCAGGATTACGCAGGAGTTTTACGATGAAACAACACCGGTTGATGTTGTCTTTGTCGGACCGAGTACAGTCTATAATGCAGTCTCGCCGGTATGGCTGTGGGAGCGGTACGGCTTTACGTCCTTTGTAAGAGGCAATGCCTCGCAGACAATGTGGCAGTCGTATTACATGGTTGAGGATGCAATCCATACGAACAAACCGAAGGTGGTTGTGGCAGACGTGACCTTTATCCGGCATTCGGATGATTTCGTGGAGGAACCGTCTAATCGCAAGGCACTGGACGGTATGCGGCTTTCAAGGACCAAGATCAATGCAATTAAGGATTCTAAGGCAGAGGTGGAGAAGCTGAGCGATTACCTTTTTCCGCTGTTTCGTTTTCATTCAAGATGGAATGCACTGTCAACGGAAGATCTTGTATGGTGCTTTAAGGACGACCCTGTGACCTACAATGGACATTTGATGCAATTTGAAACTTCACCGACTGCGTTTGGATTTACGGGGTATGGTGAGCGGGATGAATATGAACTTGGGCAGAAGGGCGTTGCCTATATGCGAAAGCTGATAGAACTCTGCCAGGCAAATGATATTACGATCATATTGATGAAGACACCGTCAGGAACTCCGAACTGGGCGCTGCAATATGATGCACAGATCATAGAGATTGCCAATGAATATCATGTTGGGTACGTGAATTTTGATATGCTTGCGGATGAGATCGGTCTTGATTACAAAGCGCATTCGCCGGACGAAGGAAGACACCTGAATACAGTCGGAGCAGAGTTGTTCACGAATTATCTGGGCGATGTGCTCAAAACTTCATGCTCTACATTGACGGATCACAGAATGGACGCCGGTTATGCGGATGTATGGAATCAAAAGGTATCAAGATATGAGTATGATAAAGCAATTGGTATGACAGTATATGCTACAGAAATTGAAAAAATCAGAAAAGAGTGAAAGTCGTATGGACGAGAAAAGAAAGATATCTCTGGAGAGAGCAGATGAATTAAAGGATTCTATCGGCAATTTTCTGGAATTCAAACAGAAATTCATGGAAGAGACGGAAACCAAGCGGAACCTCAAAAGGAAAGAACATAAGCAGGTGATTCTTGATTATTTTCATGCGGATGAAAACGACTGGAATGACTGGCATTGGCAGATCAAGAACCGCATTAGTTCCGAGGAAATTCTGGGAGAGTTCCTGCAGCTGTCCGAAGAGGAAAAGGAAACCATACGGAATATCTCTCATAAATACAGATGGGCTACGACACCTTATTATCTGTCTCTGATGGATTTTAACAATCAGAATTATCCGATCAATAAAATGGCAATTCCTTCGGTATTTGAAAATGATGAAAGCGGAAAACTGGATCCGATGAAAGAGGAGTATACCAATCCGGCACCATGCATCACAAGAAGGTATCCCAATCGTCTGATCATCAATGTGACCAGTTCCTGTCCGATGTTCTGCAGGCATTGTCAGAGACGTCGCCGTATCGGTGAGGTGGATCAGCATGCTGCATGGGAAGATATCGAACAGGCATTGCAGTATATACGAGAGAATCAGGAAATCAGAGATGTTTTGATTACCGGCGGAGATCCTTTATTGTTAAAGGATGAAATACTGGAAAAAGTAATTTCGGGAGTATATCATATTCCGCATGTGGAAATCATAAGAATAGGTACAAGGGTTCCTGTGACGATGCCGCAGCGTATCACGGACGACCTTGTGAATATGCTCAAGAAATACCATCCGCTCTTCATGAACCTGCAGTTCAATCATCCGGGTGAGATTACAGAGGAGTCTATGGCGGCCTGCAACAAGCTTGCAGATGCAGGAATCCCTCTGGGAAATCAAATGGTATTTTTACGTGGAATCAATGACAATAAATATGTGGTACAGCTGTTAAATGAAGAATTGCTGCAGGCGAGGGTTAAGCCTTATTACATTTTCCACCCGAAGCAGGTCATCGGAACGAAGCATTTTCAGATTACGGTGGACGAAGGGCTTCGTATCATGAAGTATCTGCGTGGACATACCTCGGGACTGGCAATACCGCAGTATATCCTGAACTCGCCGGAGGGACTTGGCAAAGTGCCGCTGTTGCCGAAGTATATTGAGGAGAGCGATGAGACTCATGTGAAATTGAAAACGTGGGAAGGCAAAGAAGTATGTATTTTCTATTGATTTTGTAGTGTTGGAAAATAGTGTGATTTCGGTATAAAAAAATAATAAAAATCAGACAATAGTATTGCAAAATCAATTACTATCAGTTATAATAAAGATAGATTTCCTGGGATGTTCGATAATTCTTGTATTTTGAACCTACATTTACTTTAAACGGGATTCCTATATCGCCGTATCCTATGTCAGGCCTCATTTGCAGTGGAAGACAGAAGTGCGGTTGCGGTCACCCACCTAGCGTTAGCTAGGAGTCAAAAAACAAGAACCGGCATCACTGGGATTATCACAAAAGAGGAAAAGCAGTCTCGCGAGAGGCTGCCTTTTAAGTTATACAGGCTCTGTGATGGGAGAAGCGTATGAACAAATTCAAAGTGATACTAATGATGCTTGGTCTGGCAGTTCTGCTATTTTTAATCTATCTGAAATCTCCAAAAGAAAAAGAGGAATTACATATTGAGCAGACACCTCCTGCTAAGGAGGAAGAACTGACGATGCCGGACGAAACCAATATCAGGGTCGTACTTAAAACAAATGATAACAACAGCATCTATCATGGTGAAGTTGCATTGATACCGGATGCTGATTATGAAATCCTGTTTTGCGGTAAGAGCAGACGATGTAAGGAAGGGGAGCCCTTTGCAATATCATGTGCAGAAGAGGGATATCAGAAACTGATTTCCGAAAAGATCATTGTGATACCGACAGCGGCATCGGCAAGAACAACTGTTTCTACGCTGCAGCGAAGTCAAGGGACACCAACGTACAGAGGTGCATTTGAAATACAGTGTTGTGATGAAGGGCTCATATTGATCAACGATCTGCCAATGGAGGAATATCTGTATGCGGTCGTACCGAGTGAGATGCCGTCAGATTATCCTATGGAGGCATTAAAGGCACAGGCGATTTGTGCACGTACCTATGCCGTAAAACAGATGCAGTATTCCAAATACACGGAGCTTGGAGCACATGTGGATGACTCTACCAGCTTTCAGGTGTACAATAATATCGGAGAAAATGAAACAGTGAATCAGGCAGTGGACGTGACTCGGGAACAGGTGGTCACTTATGGCGGGAAAGTAACGGATACTTATTACTTTTCAACCTCCTGCGGTTATACGACCGACGGCGGCGCATGGAAGGCTGATACAGAAGAGGATATGGGATATCTGTCATCCAGGAAATTGTCCGAGGATGCAATAGAGGTATGGGCTGTGTCGGATGAGACGGAACAGGAGGAGATTTTCGATCGATTTATCCGTTCTGCAGATGATTCTGATTATGAATGCAAAGAGCCTTGGTATCGGTGGGAGATGCAGATTGAGAAGATTGCACTCGGGCGGCTGGATGAAAAAATCAGAGAACGATATGAGGTGAATCCGAGCCGGATACTGACAAAAGGCGAGAATGGGGCATACAGCTCACATGAACCTCCTTCCATCGGTGAGCTGGAGGATATCATCATAGCGGGAAGAGGGGACGGCGGAGTCATTGAGAACTTGATAATCGTGGGAAGTCATGCTACGATACAGATATTGACGGAATATAATATCCGTTATGTTTTGGCGGCAGAGGGTGCATCGATTGCCAGATTAAATGATGCAGATGCTGCATGCGGAATACTGCTTCCGAGTGCCTTTTTTACGATGGATATTGAATATGAGGATGATCAGTTTGCCGGAATACACCTGTATGGCGGCGGTTATGGACATGGTACAGGTATGTCACAGAACTGTGCAAAGCATATGGCGATTAAGGGGATGCAGGCGGATCAGATTATTGAATGCTTCTACCGAGATATTGAAATTAAGGAATTGTCTGAGGGCGTCCTATAGGATATGCCGCGATAATTGCGAATGGCCGGGAGGGCTTGCATGAAAACAAAAATAAAACGACTTTATGATTTGGCATATGGGTTTTCGGTAGAAATGCAGGAGGATAATGTGCGGGCATTTGCATCCAGTGCGGCATTCTTTGTATTCCTGTCTCTGATACCCTATATCATATTAATACTTGCAATCATTCCGTACACACCGCTTACCAAGGCAGATGTACTGGCAGCCGTTGTGGGTGTACTGCCGAATGCACTGGACGGATATGCAATCATGATCATCGATCAGTTGTATGCAAATACATTTGCAGCGTTGTCTTTTTCCATTGTGGCGGTCATCTGGTCATCTGCTCAGGGATTTCTTTCGATTACAAACGGACTGAATACCATCTATGAGATACATGAAAAGAGAAATTATTTTGTAATGCGTGCACGGGCAGGTCTTTATACAGTAGTTCTTGCGGTTGTCATGGTTGCATCATTGCTGTTGTCCGGTTTCGGACGTTCCCTGCTCAGTCTTGCGGAACAGAGATTCATTCACATTCCGGTTTCCTTTCGGGTGATATTGGATTTTCGCATCTTATTGACCTGGGCAGTATTGACGCTGGTGTTTACTTTGATTTATACGACACTTCCCTACAAGAAACAGCAATTCCGATACCAGATACCGGGAGCGCTCTTTACATCTGTCGTATGGACACTGTATTCCTGGGCATTTTCGATCTACATCAGTAATTTTAACGCATTCAGTATGTACGGAAGCCTTGCGACGGTGGTCATCATCATGCTGTGGCTGTATATGTGCATGTATATCATGTTCGTCGGGGCGCAGTTGAATGATTACTTTAAGGGGAGTTGGAAGAAGGTCTTTCATAAAAGAAATCATAAATCATGATGCCTTGGAAAAAATGTGTATATTGTCGACATATCAATCAAGAAAAATCAAGAAAAATTCGGAAAATTGTATTGACACCTATATTTTGGGATTGCTATAATTGATGCAAAGCAAGTTTTAGAACATATCTAAGGAACTTTGTTCCGTCTGTGATCTGTTGGCAGCATTGCCATCTGTTTTGTATCCTTGCTTTTATTCCATTGAAATAAAGCAGGGATGAAAGAACACCTTTCAAGTGGGAGCATCTCTGCGACTATGCGAAAGGAGAAGGCTATGAATTATGAAGTAACGCAGGAAGAAATGAACCTGCACAGACTGGAGCGGGAGAAATCTTCAGAAAATGAGGCCAAGAGCTACTACAGTTATAAGGATAGGGTATTTCGGCTACTGTTTTGTGACAAGAAGAAGTTATTGGAGTTGTATAATGCCTTGAATCATACGGCCTATACGAGCGAAGAGGATTTGACTGTCAATACGTTGAACAATGCGATTTTCATGAAGATGAAGAATGATATATCTTTCGTTGTTGAAAGTGAAATGTGTCTGTATGAACATCAGTCATCTTATTGTCCCAATATGCCGCTTCGAGGATTTTTCTATTTTGCGGATCTGTATAAGAAGCTGATTCGGGATATTGATTTGAGTATTCGTCGTAAAATCAGGATTCCGACGCCGCACTACATTGTGTTTTATAATGGATTGGAGCGGAAAGAGGAAGAATTCGAGCAGAGGTTGTCGGAGGTGTTCGAATCAGATGAGGAAGGCTGCATGGAACTGGTTGTTCGAACCATCAATGTAAACTTTGGGAAGAATACCGAACTGATGAAGAATTGCAAAACGTTGTATGAGTATTCCTACTTTGTGGCGACGGTACGAAGGTATCAGGAGACAAAGGAATTGACAGAAGCAGTGAATTTGGCAGTGGAGGAATGCATCGAGGCAAATATCCTGCGAGAGTTTTTAACCGAGCAAAAAGCGGAGGTGATCGGGATGTCAATCTATGAATACAATGAAGAATATGTAAGGAAAACACTGCTGGAAGACGGAGAAGCCTTGGGAGAGGCACGTGGCCGAGCAGAAGGCAGAAATGAAGGGAAAGCTTTAAGTGTGGCTTCTCTCATGCAGAAGATGCAGTTACCGTTGCAGGAAGCTTGTGATATTATTGGGATTACCATTGAGGAATATAATCAATATGCAGAGCAGAAATGAATTTATGAGAAGAAACCTCAATAAAAGTTTGACTTGACATTCGATACAGAATTGCCTAGAATAGATACAACCAGTATTAAATATTGAAATGCAATGATGGTGCAGGCAATGTGATTGCCATAGAATATGATTTTCTTGCAGAGAGAGGAAGCCATCGGCTGTAAGCTTCCTTAAGTTCAGATGATATTCGAAATTCACACCGGAGCTGCTTCTTTGAAGATGGGATATTGGCAGCATGGCTGTATATTGCCGGAGAGCCGATTGGTAGAAGAAGACGTCAATGCACGTTACGCAGTTGAGTGTCCGGATCATAAGTTCGGGAATTTGGGTGGTACCGCGAATTATATTCGTCCCTCTATTATTATAATTTATAATGATAGAGGGGCTTTTTTATGCAGGTAGAGACAGGAAAGCAATATAGGTAAGCATAGGCGGGCGATACCTGTAGTAGGTAAGTAATAGACTGATAGGAACAGAAAGGAGCAGTTCAATGAACGACAAATTACAGCAGATCAAGGAAGAAGCATTCAAGCAGATACAGGCTTCGGATGCCCTTGAGAAATTAAATGAGGTCAGAGTTAATTTCCTCGGTAAGAAAGGGCAGTTGACAGAAGTGCTGAAAAGCATGAAGGATGTCGCACCGGAAGACAGACCGAAGGTAGGGCAGATGGTCAATGATGCACGTGCTGAGATCGAAAAGGTACTGGAAGAGACGAAGATTAAGATGGAACGTGCAGTCCGTGAACAGCAGATGAAGATGGAGACGATCGATGTCACGCTTCCTGCCAAGAAGGATGAACTGGGACATCGTCATCCGGATACAATCGCCATGGAAGAGGTAGAACGTATCTTCATCGGTATGGGATATGAAGTTGTAGAAGGACCGGAAGTGGAAACAGACTATTATAACTTTGAGGCCTTGAACATACCGGCAGATCATCCGGCAAAGGATGAACAGGATACTTTCTATATCAGTGGTGATTTCCTGCTGCGTACCCAGACATCAGGCACTCAGGTACATGAAATGGAAAAAGGCAAACTGCCGATCAGAATGATCGCACCCGGAAGGGTTTTCCGTTCTGACGAAGTAGATGCAACGCATTCTCCTTCTTTCCATCAGATCGAAGGGCTGGTTATTGATAAGCACATTACATTCGCAGATCTGAAGGGAACACTTGCAGAGTTTGCAAAAGAATTATTCGGCGAAGATACACAGGTCAGATTCAGACCACATCACTTCAATTTTACAGAGCCCAGTGCAGAAGTAGATGTTTCCTGCTTCAAATGTGGCGGAAAAGGATGTCGTTTCTGCAAGGGAACAGGATGGATTGAAATCCTCGGCTGCGGTATGGTGCATCCCAACGTACTCCGCATGAGCCACATCGATCCCGGTGAATATTCCGGATTCGCATTCGGCATGGGACTTGAGAGAATTGCACTCCTCAAATATGAAATCGACGACATGCGTTTATTATATGAAAACGATATTCGCTTCCTGAAGCAGTTCTAAAATCATCAAAGCACAATTAGCAACAATAAAACAATAAAGTAATAAAAACAATGAAATGTATCAACAACATAAAGTCTAAATTAAATCTAATTTAAAGAGCCCCAATTCGCAGGCCGATGAACAAATATGTTCTCTGAGCAGGGCGGTGTTGGGGTGGTGGGCGCGAAGAGAACATATTTGTTCATCGGCCGTCCCCAGAAAGGAGCATTCCCATGAACACATCCATATCATGGATCAAAGCATACGTACCCGATCTGGACTGCACTGCTCAGGAATACACAGATGCAATGACCCTAACAGGTACAAAAGTAGAAACTTTCGAGCATCTTGATAAAAACCTCGAAAAAATATACGTTGGACAAATCGAGTCCATAGAGAGACACCCTGACGCAGACAAGCTGATCGTATGTCAGGTCAATCTTGGCAGCCAAAAGCTGCAGATCGTTACAGGAGCCAATAACGTAAAGGTTGGAGATAAAGTACCGGTCGTCATTGACGGCGGCAAGGTTGCAGGCGGACATGATGGCGGCCCACTCCCGGAGGACGGAATCGTCATCAAAAACGGCAAACTCAGAGGAGTGGAATCCTTTGGAATGATGTGCTCCGTAGAAGAACTCGGTACATCACGTGAGATGTATCCGGAAGCCCCGGAAGAGGGAATATACATTTTCCCGGAAGATACAGAAATCGGAATCGATGCAGTAGAAGCTATGGGATTAAGGGACACTGTATTTGAATACGAAATCACTTCCAACAGAGTAGACTGCTACAGCGTACTCGGCATCGCCAGAGAAGCGGCAGTTACATTTGACAAGAAATTCAATGCTCCAAAGGTAGAAGTCAAAGAGAACAATGAAAAGGTGGAAGACTATATTTCCGTAGAAGTAAAGGATGCAGACCTTTGCTCCAGATACTGTGCGAGAGTCTGCACCAATATCAAGATTGCTCCCTCACCGAAGTGGATGCAGCGCAGACTTGCTTCCGGCGGAATCAGACCGATTAACAATCTTGTGGATATCACTAACTATGTGATGCAGGAATATGGTCAGCCAATGCATGCTTTTGATCTGGACACGATTGCCGGTCATAAGATCGTAGTAAAACGTGCAAAAGACGGAGAAGAATTCCAGACGCTGGATGAGCAAGTCAGAAAGATGGATTCGGAAATGCTGATGATCTGCGATGCAGAAAAGTCAATCGGTATTGCAGGTATTATGGGTGGACAGAATTCCAAGATTACAGACGATGTCAAGACAGTTGTGTTTGAGTCTGCTACATTTAACGGTGCGAATATCAGAAAGTCCGCCAAGCGGCTCGGACTTCGTACAGATGCATCCGGCATTTTTGAAAAGGGACTCGACCCCAACAATGCAATCCTTGCAATCAATCGTGCCTGTCAGCTGATTCAAGAACTCGGCTGTGGTGATGTAGTAAGCGGTGTTGTAGATGTATGTGAGCCGTTGCCGCCTAAGAGAAGGATTACATTGAATGCGAAGCGTGTCAATGATCTTCTCGGAACGGATATCTCCATGCAGGATATGATTACGATTCTTGAAAAGCTGGAGCTGGTTTATGATTCTGTAACAGGCGATCTGGTGATACCGACATTCAGACAGGATCTTGAAGGAATTGCGGATATTGCTGAGGAAGTTGCGAGATTCTATGGATATGACAAGATTGGTTCCACACTTCCAAACGGTGAGGCAACGACAGGAAAGATGCCTATGAAGCTCCGCCTTGAAGAAAAAGCAAGAGATATCGCTGAATATTGCGGTTTTTCACAGGGAATGAGCTATTCTTTTGAGAGTCCAAAGGTATTTGATAAATTATTGATTCCTGAAAATGATGCGCTGCGTCAGGCAATCACGATTGCCAATCCGCTTGGCGAAGACTTCTCTATTATGAGAACAACGTCCTTGAACGGTATGCTGACATCGCTTGCCACGAACTATAACAGAAGAAATAAGAATGTAAAATTATATGAGCAGGGAAACATTTATCTGCCAAAGCAGCTTCCGTTAGAGGAACTGCCGGATGAAAGAATGCAGTTTACACTCGGATTTTACGGAGACGGAGACTTCTTCACGATGAAAGGTGTGATTGAGGAATTCTTTGAGAGCATCGGAATGATGAAAAAACCTGTATATGATCCGCAGTCAGGAAAGCCGTTCCTGCATCCGGGACGTCAGGCGAACATTTCATATGATAATGTAATTGTCGGCTATCTTGGAGAGGTGCACCCGGAGGTATGCGATAACTACGATATGAAGACCAAGGCTTATGTAGCTGTTTTGGATATGCCGACAGTAGAGCCGTTTGCCACATTTGACCGTAAGTATACCGGAATTGCAAAATATCCTTCAGTCAATCGTGATATTTCCATGGTTGTACCAAAGGAAATTCTGGTCGGACAGATTGAGGCAATCATTGCACAGCGCGGCGGCAAGATCTTGGAGACATTCAAGCTGTTTGATATATATGAGGGCGAACAGATTAAGGAAGGCTTCAAATCGATTGCTTATTCCATTACCTTCAGAGATAAGGAACGGACGCTGGAAGACAATGACGTGAATGCAGCTATGAAAAAGATTCTAAATGGTCTGGAAGGACTCGGAATTGAATTGAGACAGTAAGTAAATAATTGTGGTCAGCCTAAGTATTTGACCTTGGGCTGACCATAGATTATTAAGGTGGTTAACATGAAAACAAGTGATTTTTATTATGATCTGCCACAGGAATTGATTGCGCAGGACCCGATCACAGACAGAGCAGGTTCTCGTTTGCTTGTATTGAACCGGCAGACAGGGACTTACGAACATCATGTCTTTCGCGACATCAAGCAATATCTGCAGCCGGGCGATTGTCTGGTATTAAATAATACAAAGGTTATCCCCGCAAGACTGCTCGGTATTAAGGAAGATACAGGGGCAAATGTAGAGGTGCTGCTTCTTAAGAGAAGAGAAAATGACATCTGGGAGACGCTTGTCAAACCGGGTAAGAAGATGAGACCGGGCGCGAAGCTATCTTTTGGAGACGGTTTGTTAAAGGCCGAAGTACTTGAGGTTGTGGAAGAGGGCAACAGGCTTGTTCAGTTTCATTATGACGGTATCTTCGAGGAGGTATTGGACACACTGGGCGAAATGCCGCTGCCGCCTTATATTACCCACAAATTGCAGGATAAGAACCGTTATCAGACGGTCTATGCGAAATATGAGGGCTCAGCTGCCGCACCAACCGCAGGACTTCATTTCACACAGGAACTGATGCATGAAATCGAAGAAATGGGTGTGAAACTGGCATATGTGACCTTACATGTAGGTCTTGGCACATTTCGTCCCGTAAAGGTAGACGATGTGACGAAACATCACATGCATACCGAATTTTATGTTGTTCCTCAGGAAACAGCAAATATCGTGAATCAGACAAAGAAGGACGGACACAGGGTGATTGCGGTCGGTACGACCAGCTGCCGTACGCTGGAGTCTGCAACAGACGAGCAGGGGATTCTTGAAGCAAAGAGCGGTGATACCGATATATTTATATACCCCGGCTATCGTTTTAAAATGATTGACGCTCTGATTACGAATTTTCATCTGCCCGAATCCACACTTCTGATGCTTGTATCTGCGCTTGCAGGCAAGGAAAACATTATGAATGCATATGCAGAAGCAGTGAGAGAAAGATATCGTTTCTTTTCGTTTGGTGATGCGATGTTGATTCAGTAGAAAGTGCCTTGGGAAAGTGCCTTGGGAAAGCATACTTTGCATTGACAACTCATGGAAATGTATTATATTATGTTATATAGAAGAAATGCATTTTGGATGCGAAAGGGGTTACATATGAATCAGGAGAGAAGAAGAAACAGAAGACTGGATCTGGATGCAACATTGATCATGCAGCGTCTGGATAATCATAAACAGGACAAGGTAAGAGTGGATGTAGTAGACCTGTCTAAGAACGGAATCGGATTCAAATGTAAGGAACAGTTGGAGCTGAATGCAGTATATCAGGCTGAGCTCACGATTTGGACGAAAGAAATCATACATACATTTGTCAACGTCACACGTATTGACAACAGCAAGGAAGAGACTGTATACGGTGCGACATTTGTGGGTATGCCTGAGAATGATTCATGCAAGATCAGTATTTATGAGATGTTCGATGATGCTGAACATGGTAATTTATAGGATAGATTGCTTTTTTGGATGATTAAGGTATGTACGAGTGAAGAGCCGTACATACCTTTTTTCAATCTTTACGGTATTGTCAAGAAACTGTAAACAGTGTATAATTCGATAGATGATACCACAAAATGTGCAGCAGTCTGTTGGTATCATGATGAAGGAATCAAACATAGAAAAGTGAGGAAATGTAAAAAATGAGCAAGAAAACAACAGTTTTAATGATCCTGGATGGTTACGGTCTTAACAGCCACCACGACGGAAATGCAGTATATGAAGCAAAGACACCGGTAATGGATAATCTGATGAAGGAGTATCCGTTTGTGGAAGGTAAGGCAAGCGGTATGGCAGTCGGACTTCCGGAAGGCCAGATGGGCAACTCGGAAGTAGGACATCTGAATATGGGAGCAGGACGTATTGTATATCAGGAATTGACCAGGATCACAAAGGAAATCGATGATGGCACTTTCTTTGAAAACAAAGCACTTCTTGACGCAGTGAATAACTGTAAGAAAAATGATTCGGCACTTCATATGTTCGGTCTGGTTTCAGATGGCGGCGTACACAGTCATAATACTCACATCTACGGACTGCTTGAACTGGCGAAGAGAAACGGACTTAAGAATGTATATGTACATTGTTTCCTCGACGGTCGTGACACACCTCCTTCATCGGGAAAAGAATATGTCGAAGAACTGGAAGCTAAAATGAAAGAAATTGGCGTCGGTGAAGTAGCTACAGTGATGGGCCGTTACTACGCAATGGACAGAGATAATAACTATGACAGAGTAGAGAAAGCATATAATGCACTTACAAAAGGAATCGGTGAGACGGCAGAGTCCGGTCCTGCAGGTATTCAGAGTTCTTATAATGCGGATAAGACTGACGAATTCGTATTACCGACAGTTGTTATGAAAGACGGAAAACCGGTTGCCAAGATCAGTGATAAGGATTCCGTGATTTTCTTTAATTTCAGACCTGATCGCGCAAGAGAAATCACACATGCATTTTGCGATGATGATTTCAAGGGATTTGCAAGGGACAAGCGTCTGAATCTGACATATGTATGCTTCTCGGATTATGATCCTACGATTCCGAACAAAGAAGTCGCATTTGAGAAGATTGCGGTTACAAATACTTTTGGCGAGTGGCTGGCAGCGAATGACATGACACAGGCCAGAATCGCAGAGACGGAAAAATATGCACATGTGACCTTCTTCTTTAACGGTGGTGTTGAAGAGCCGAACAAAGGGGAAGACAGGATTCTTGTGAATTCTCCGAAGGAGGTTGCCACCTATGATTTGAAACCGGAGATGAGCGCATACGAAGTATGTGACAAATTGGTAGATGCAATTAAGTCCGGAAAGTATGATGTCATCATCATCAACTTCGCAAATCCGGATATGGTCGGACATACAGGAGTAGAGAGCGCAGCGATCAAAGCTGTGGAAGCAGTAGATGCATGTGTCGGTAAAGCAGTGGATGCCATCAAGTCTGCAGACGGTGTGATGTTCATCTGTGCAGATCACGGAAATGCTGAACAGCTGGTTGATTATACAACAGGAGAACCGTTCACGGCACATACGACGAATCCGGTTCCGTTCATCCTTGTAAACTATGATCCTGACTATGCACTTCGTGAAGGCGGATGTCTGGCAGACATCGTTCCGACCTTGATTCAGACAATGGGTATGGAGCAGCCGAAGGAAATGACAGGAAAGTCATTGCTGATCAAAAAATAGCAGTAATCAATCATAGATCCGGAGACGTATTATGACAAAACAGGAATTCAGAGAACTGACCAAACAGAATATGTTATATCTTGATGGGGCAACGGGATCCAATCTGATTAAGCGCGGGATGCCTGCGGGAGTATGCCCGGAGACATGGATATTGGAACATCAGGAGGTCATGATCGGATTACAGAGAGAATATTTGGAAGCAGGCACTCAGGTAGTGCTTGCTCCTACTTTTACCAGCAACCGTATTAAACTTTCAGAGTATGGTCTGAAAAATGATATTGAAAGAATCAACTATGATCTTGTAGGCTTGTCCAAGAGGGCTGTAACGGAATTTCTGAAAGAGCATCCGGATCAAAAAGCCTATGTCAGTGCAGATCTGTCCATGACCGGTCAGCAGTTGGAGCCGATGGGTCAACTTTCACTGGAAACTTTGATCGATGTCTATAAGGAACAGCTGCAATATGTGGCCGCTGCAGGCGTTGATCTGATTACAATTGAAACGATGATGAGCCTTCAGGAATGCAGGGCGGGTTTGATTGCTGCGAAAGAAATATGTCCCGAATTGCCGGTCATGGTCACAATGACATTTGAAGCAGACGGAAGAGCACTCTATGGCACCGATCCGGCGACGGCAATGGCTGTATTACAGAGTCTTGGGGCAGATGCGGTCGGAGCGAACTGCTCGACAGGCCCTGACAAGATGACAGACTGTATTCGGTCGATGTGTGAAATTGCAACCATTCCGGTCATTGCAAAGCCTAATGCAGGAATGCCGAAACTTTCAAAGGAAGGCACTACCTATTATGATATGCCGGTAGACGAGTATGCAGAGGGAATGCTTTCTCTGATCAATGCAGGGGCAACGATTCTTGGCGGCTGTTGTGGGACTTCACCGGATTATATCAGAGCACTTTGTGATGCGGTGAAGCGAAATGAGACAGAGCTGCATCCTGCTCTTGGTGAGTACAGCTGCAGATTGAGAATGAAAAAGCGTTATCTGGCATCGGAACGCAGTGTAAAGACGTTTGATCTGAACAGTCCTTTTATGATCGTCGGTGAAAGAATCAATCCGACAGGGAAAAAAGCATTACAGGAACAACTTCGAAATCAATCCTTTGACATGGTCAATGATTTTGCCTCCGAGCAGGAAGCACAGGGAGCATCTTTTCTTGACATTAACATGGGAATGAGCGGTATTGATGAGAAAGAGATGATGTTAAAGGCAATTGAAGAGGTGACGCAGACGGTTGATCTGCCGTTGGTCATTGATTCCAGCCATATTGATGTCATGGAAGATGCACTGCGGAGATATCCGGGGCGTGCATTGATCAATTCGATTTCTTTTGAGAAAGTAAAATATGACAATCTGCTTCCTCTTGCCGCAAAATATGGAGCGATGTTCATATTGCTTCCGCTTTCGGATGAGGGATTGCCTAAGAATCTGGATGAAAAGAAGGAAATCATTCATCAGATTCTGGAGCGTGCACTGTCGTTGGGACTGACAAAGGAAGATATCATTGTGGACGGTCTGGTACAGACAGTCGGTGCAAATCAGGAGGCCGGAATCGAAACGCTGGAAACGATTCGTTACTGTAAGGAAGAACTTGGACTGGCTACCATTGTCGGTCTGTCGAATATCTCCTTCGGTCTGCCGGAGAGAGCGAATATCAACAGCAGTTTCCTGACGATGGCGATTCAGGCAGGACTCACGATGGCCATTGCCAATCCATCGCAGAGGCTTCTGGTGAGCAATGCGCTTGCTGCAGACTTATTATTGCATAAAGAAGGAGCGGATATCCGCTACATTGACTATATTAATGAGTTAAAAGAACAATATCCGAATATGGCACCTATGGGTACGATTGCTGAGCGTCAGACAGTAGAGACAGCAGCCGTATTAGGACAAAATACGGCAGGAGTCAATGCAACAGGGACAGATGCTTTAGATGCAAATGCGTCAGGGAGAACAGGAATCACGAGCAACATGGCGAATCATGTCGCCGTATCTCCGCGAGAAAGTATTTATCAGGGTGTCATGAAAGGCAGACAGAAGTCGATCGTCGATCTGACCAAGGCCGGCTTAGATGTCGGACTCGAACCCGCAGAGATTTTGAATCAGATATTGATGCCGGCAATCAACGAGGTCGGTGACCTGTTTGAAAAGGGAAAGTATTTTCTTCCGCAATTGATCTCGAGTGCTGAAACGATGAGGCTTGCAATAGAATACCTGGAACCGATGCTTGCGGCAGGCAGTGCAGAGAAAGAGATGCCTGTGATCGTGATTGCGACGGTTGCCGGAGATATTCATGATATCGGAAAGAATCTGGTCGCTTTGATGCTTAGAAATCACGGATTTCAAGTCATCGATCTGGGCAAGGATGTAGCAAAAGAAACAATCATAGAGGCGGCAAAGGAACATCATGCGGCAATCATTGCTTTATCGGCGCTGATGACAACGACCATGCAGGAAATGAGGCATGTCGTCACATATGCACGAGAGCAGGGAGTTGATGCGCAGGTCATCATAGGCGGAGCCGTTATCACGCAGGATTATGCCGATGAAATAGGAGCACAGGGTTATTCTAAGGACGCTGCAGATGCAGTCAGACTGGCGCAGCGGCTGTTGGGATTGTTGTAACAGCATTACACGAAAGAAGACGGAGGGAATAC
Source organism: uncultured Lachnospiraceae bacterium (assembly GCA_964638005.1). Taxonomy (GTDB): domain Bacteria; phylum Bacillota; class Clostridia; order Lachnospirales; family Lachnospiraceae; genus JAAYYM01. Next base: position 63,429 of record CAZWXS010000005.1, on the reverse strand, counting down.
GAATGGCAAGAGCAAAAAAGACGGAGAAAACAAAAGCAGTTGAAGCAGTGAACGCAGCAAATGAGGTTCAAAACACAGAAGAAGCCAAGCAGGAATTGGTTAAGGTCGAGGAAAAGACCGAGGTTAAGGCTCCGATAGAAGCGATGGCAGAAAAAATTGTGGAGCAGAAGGCTGAAAAGAAGTTGTCTAAAAAAGACAGAGATGATGCCGAGGATCAGGCACAATTGGCATCTTTAAAGGACACAGATATCCGAGTCGTCGCAAAGCTGCTGCAGGATATCCGGGATGATAATGAGAAGCAGATGCGTTATGTGCGTACACAGCTTCGGTTTACACAGTTCTTTACGTTTTTCCTTGTCATCATCATTACCTGTATGTCAATCGGTGTTATTTCTTATGTACCAAAGATCAACGGGCTTCTTTATGACACCAATCTGATGATTGAACAGACAAACGGTTTGATGACACAGGCGTCAGGAGTACTGAATAACCTGGATACCGTGACCGCGGAACTGGCGAAGACCGATATTACGGGTATGATGGAAGATGTCGATTCGCTTGTCGTCTCCAGCGAGGAAAGCATGGCGACGGCAGTGGCTAAGATAGAAGCAATGGATATTGACAGTCTGAACAAGGCAATTAAAGATCTGCAGTCGGTGATCAGTCCGTTGGCTAAGTTGTTTGGCAGAAGATAGGATCAATATAGGATTGCAGATAAAGCAGCAGACAGAATGAAGGCAGAGAGGATGATATGACATGAATGGTGCAGATGCTATGATAAAATGTTTGGAGAAGGAAGGGGTCAAAGCGTTGTTCGGATATCCCGGCGTCGCTATTTGTCCGTTCTTCAACAGCATTTTAAATTCAAATATTGAGAGTATACTGGTGCGTACGGAGCAAAATGCGGGACATGCCGCAAACGGCTATGCACGAGTGACAGGTGAGGTCGGCGTCTGCGTAGCAACTTCCGGTCCGGGTGCGACGAATCTGATTACCGGAATCGCGACCGCATTTGCGGACAGCATTCCCTTGGTGTGCATTACGGGACAGGTGAATTCTTCTTTGCTCGGAAGTGATGTATTTCAAGAGGCAGACATTACCGGTGCTACGGAATCCTTTGTCAAGTACAGTTATCTTGTGAAGGATGTAGAGGATATTCCGCGTGTATTCAAGGAGGCATTTCACATTGCATCCACGGGGCGTAAAGGCCCGGTATTGATTGATGTACCAATTGATATTCAGAACGCAGCGATTTCAAAGTTCAAATATCCGGAGGAGGTCAATCTCCGGACTTATAAACCGACTGTTAACGGACACATCGTGCAGATCAAGAAGGTCATTAAGGAACTGACGAAGGCAGAACGGCCGATCATATGTGCCGGAGGCGGAGTACTGCTGAGCGGTGCGGAACAGGAATTAAGAAACTTTGCAGAAAAGTATGAGATTCCGGTTGTATCTACGATGATGGGGATCGGAGCAATGCCTACAGAGCATCCGATGTATTACGGCATGGTCGGAAATAACGGAAAACCATATGCCAACCGTGCGATGAATGAGTCCGATCTGTTGATTGTCGTAGGAGCCAGAGTGGCTGACAGAGCAATGTCACAGCCTGACTTGATTACGGAAAATAAGGTCATGGTACATATCGATGTCGACCCTGCGGAAATAGGTAAGAACGTCGGCCCTACGATACCGCTGGTAGGAGATATCAAACATATCTTCAAGGATATCGAGAAGCAGGACTTTGAATGTGAACATGACCTGTGGATCAATACGCTGGATCTGTATCGTACTACCATGGGGAGTAAGAGAAGGCCGGACAGGAGCTATGTGGATCCGGAAGGCTTTATCGGAACACTTTCCAAGGAACTGGATGAGGATGCGATTTATGTGGCGGATGTCGGACAGAATCAGATCTGGTCTTGTGCTTATCACGTGGTGAAGAAGGGCAAATTCTTGACATCAGGCGGTATGGGAACGATGGGATATTCCATTCCCGCAGCTATGGGAGCCAAAAAGGCTCTCGGTGATAAGCGACAGGTTGTTGCGGTGTGCGGTGACGGTTCCTTCCAGATGTCTATGATGGAACTGGCAACGATTCGTCAGCATGATATTCCGATCAAGATTATCGTATTTAATAATCATTATCTCGGAATGGTACGTGAATACCAGCATTATGCCTACAGCGACAATTATTCGGTAGTCGATCTGACAGGAAGTCCCGATCTTGAGAAGCTGTCAGCGGCATATGATGTGAAGTATACAAGAGTTGATAATATGAATGATGTATCGATGAAGATTAAGGCGTTTCTGAACGAATCGGGTACAAGTCTGATGGAATGCATGATCGATCCGATGGATCTGGTCAAATAAGAGAGGGGCGGAACATACTATGAAAAGAATATATTCGGTTTTGGTAGAGAATAGATCGGGTGTTCTGTGCAAGGTCTCGGGCCTGTTCTCAAGAAGATGCTTTAATATCGATTCATTGGCGGTCGGCGAGACGGATGATCCGGCTGTTTCCTGCATTACAATCGTTTCATCGGGTGATAAGAGGACCATCGAACAGATTGAAAAGCAGTTGAATAAGAAGATAGATGTCATCAAGATCAAGACCTTTGATGAAGAGGTCAGCATCAGCCGTGAACTGATGCTTGTCAAGGTAAAATACAATAAGGCAAATCGCAAGGATATCATGGAGATATGCGATATTCTGAAGGCTGATATTGTCGATATGTCAAAGAGCTATATGCTGATCCAGATCTGCGACACACCGGAACGGACTGCCTTGCTGATCAAGATGCTCAATTCCGTCAGTATTGTGGAAATCGCAAGAACCGGAACACTTGCATTACCTAAATGCAGTGAGACGGAAGGATAATATAACTGTAGGTTATGTGATACATGAACATGAAGCATACATTGACATTCCGTCAGAATGTTGCTAGAATTAGATTTAATCGCGAAACAGAACTGAAAACACACGAAATCACGATAAGGAGAAGCCCATCATGCAGAAAAAGGTATTTCAATTGATCGTTGACAATACATCAGGTGTATTAAGCCGTATTTCAGGCTTGTTCAGCCGCCGCGGATATAACATTGAGAGCATTACGGCAGGTGTGACTGCTGATCCGAGATTTACGCGTATTACGATCGTGACATCGGGTGATGAGGACATTCTGGATCAGATTGAGAAGCAGGTATCCAAACTCGTGGATGTCAGAAATATCAAGGAACTTATTCCTGAGGAATCTGTATACAGAGAGCTCATTATGCTGAAAGTCAAGGCAGATGCCGACCAGAGGCAGAGCATCATTGCACTTGCAGATATTTTCCGTGCAAAGATCGTAGATGTTGCTGTTGATTCCCTGATCATTGAGCTGACGGGAAATCAGGCTAAGATTGAGGCTTTTATCAGCCTACTGAACGGCCATCAGATCCTTGAACTTGCCAGAACCGGAATTGCCGGATTATCAAGAGGCAGTGAAGGTGTTGTTAATTTTGATTAGTAGTTTTTAAGTTACTACCAATAAATCATATTTCATAGGAGGAAATAGAAATGGCAAATATTTATTACCAGGAAGATTGCAATCTTTCATTGCTTGAAGGAAAGACAATCGCTGTCATTGGTTACGGTAGCCAAGGACATGCTCACGCATTAAATGCAAAGGAATCAGGCTGCAACGTCATTATCGGTCTTTACGAAGGCTCTAAATCCTGGGCGAAAGCAGAAGCACAGGGTTTTCAAGTATATACAGCTGCAGAAGCTGCTAAAAAAGCTGACATTATCATGATCCTGATCAACGATGAGAAGCAGGCAGCAATGTACAAGTCAGACATTGAACCCAATTTGGAAGCAGGCAACATGCTGATGTTCGCGCATGGCTTTGCAATTCACTTCAATCAGATCATCCCGCCTAAGGATGTTGATGTTACAATGATCGCACCTAAGGGACCCGGACACACAGTAAGAAGCGAGTATCAGGCAGGTAAGGGTGTTCCTTGTCTTGTAGCTGTACACCAGGATGCAACAGGCAAGGCTCTTGATAAGGCACTTGCATACGGTCTTGCAATCGGCGGAGCAAGAGCCGGTGTCCTTGAGACAACCTTCAGAACAGAGACAGAAACCGATCTCTTCGGTGAGCAGGCAGTCCTTTGCGGCGGTGTATGCGCACTGATGCAGGCAGGCTTCGAGACCTTGGTTGAAGGTGGATACGATCCCAGAAATGCATACTTTGAGTGTATCCATGAAATGAAACTGATCGTAGACTTAATCTACCAGTCAGGCTTCGAAGGCATGAGATACTCCATCTCCAATACGGCAGAGTACGGTGATTACATCACAGGCCCCAAGATCATCACAGAAGAGACAAAGAAGACAATGAAGAAGATCCTTTCCGACATCCAGGACGGTTCCTTCGCAAAAGAGTTCTTATTAGACATGTCCCCCGCAGGCGGCCAGGCACACTTCAAGGCAATGAAGAAATTAGCAGCCGAACATCCGTCAGAAGAAGTAGGAAAAGAAATCAGAAAACTCTACAGTTGGAACAACGAAGAAAGCAAGTTCATCAACAACTAATCCAATAGTGGAAGAGGATGCATAAATTAAAAAGAACAGTCCGTTCATGCTAGCATGAAAAGGACTGTCCTTTTTAATTTATATAGCCGCCCGTAAGGGCGGCAACAGAAAAGATGGCAAGCCATCTTTTCTGTTGCATCCTCTGTAGTCACCCCAAATTCCCACTCCTTAAATGAGAAGCATATTGATGACTCTATGAAATCAGTGTGAAGTAACTTGCCATTAGATATCATTGGTATTATAATTTAATATAATGACATTCTAATAGGAACAAAACAAGAAATGATGAACCTGTAAGATAATGAAACCAAGAAACGACAACACCAGAAACGGAGGTATTCCCATTATGAACAAATTAATCAAACTTACCTTAACAATTACAGCAGCATGTGCAATCACACTATTGATACCGACAACAACAAAGGCCGCGACTTTGGCAGAACAGCAGCAAGCAGCTCTTGCTCAATATAATGCAACTGTAGCAGCCCAGTATCAGGCAGCTTTGCAGCAACAAGCTCTTCAGGCACAGGCAGCACTCTATCAGCAGGCTCTTCAGGCACAGGCAGCGCAGGCGGCTCAGGTGAATGCAGCCCTGCAGGCACAGGCGCAGATGCAGTACAATGCAATCGTAAATGCACAGACACTTCAGGCAGCTCAGGTACAGATGGTGGCAAACGGAGCGGCAGCGGCACAGGCCAATGCAGTTGCGCAGTATAATGCCGTAAAGGCAGCACAGGCGATGCAGCTGGCACAGTATTATTCCATGATGCAGGCACAGGCATCCAATCAGACGACAGTCTTTACGGAAGCTTATAAACAGGAGCAGCAGCGTGCCATGAATGCTTATCTTGGTTACTGGGGACTACAATAATTTTGTCTGTATTGAAGAACGTTCTGCCACAAATGCGGCAAACCGTTCTGTGGCACTGGAGATTACTTTGGCTTTTGGAATTGCAAAGCCGATATTACGTTTAGGAATGGATACTTTGAGAGGAACTTGGATCAGGTCTTTGGATTCGAGTTCTTTTTTTACAAAATCCTTGATGACACAGGCAACGCCAAGACCGATCTTGGCAAAGTCTATCAGCAGATCCATGGTAGTAACCTCAATCAACTGTCCGGGTTCAAAGTGATGCTCTGCAAAATATGCGTCGATGTATTGACGTGTCATATTCGGTTTATCAAGCAGCATCAGGGTTGCATTTTGCAGAATGGAAGAGTGCGAATGGTCTGCAACACGTATCTTTAAGTTATCCATATAGCTCTTGGTCGTTACAAAGATATCCTCAATCTCACCGACACGTATGAAGTCCAGATTCTTCATATACTCCTTCGTATCTTTCGGCTTGCCGATGAAGCCTATATCAATCTTATCCTCTTCGAGCAGCTTGAGGGTCTGATAGGTTGACTGGCAGTTGATGGATATCTTGATATGCGGGTTTGCCTCGATGAAATCTCTAAGATATGGAAGCAGTACGTATTTGCATAAGGTAGTGCTGACTCCGATCTTGATATGACCGCTCCCGAGTTCCGTAGCACGCCGCAGCTGTTCTTCACCTGATTCGATGGATTCGAATGCTGCTTTGATTTTGACAAACAGCAATTCTCCTTCATAGGTCAGAGCAACACCCTTGGGACTCCGTGTAAACAGGATGACGTCAAGATTTTGTTCCAATTTGGAGATTGCCTTGCTGACTGCAGGCTGACTGATGTATAATGACTTTGCGGCATTTGATATATTGCCGCTTATGGCAACTGCATAAAAGATCTTGTATAACGACAAATTGTTTTCCATATGTGTCTCCTGTTCGGCAACTGCCAATCGTTTTCCATGTTTTTTGTTTCAAAATTCATTTTAGCATAACGTACGGTTATAGTAAACATGAAATATTAGTATTTTGATTATAATATGTTCTATGATACACTACTAATACAATTAAAACAAAAAGAAACAGAGCATCATTTGCAATGAAAATGATAGGAGGTAATACAAATGGGAATGACAATGACACAGAAAATATTAGCAGCACATGCGGGACTTGAAAGCGTGACAGCGGGACAGCTAATCGAGGCAGAACTGGATCTTGTGCTCGGAAATGATATTACAACGCCTGTGGCGGTACGCGAAATGGATAAAATGAAAACAGATTCTGTATTTCATAAGGATAAGATCGCATTGGTCATGGATCATTTTATTCCGAACAAGGATATCAAATCTGCAGAAAACTGCAAGTGCGTAAGAGATTTTGCATGTAAGCATGAGATTACAAATTATTTTGATGTAGGACAGATGGGTATTGAACATGCATTGCTGCCGGAAAAAGGATTGACGGTGGCGGGAGATGCAATCATCGGAGCGGATTCTCATACTTGTACATATGGCGCTCTCGGGGCATTTTCTACGGGTGTCGGAAGTACCGACATGGCGGCAGGCATGGTTACGGGCAAGGCGTGGTTCAAGGTTCCGTCTGCAGTCAGATTCAATATTGTCGGAAAGCCGGCAAAATGGATCAGCGGTAAGGATGTGATCTTGCATATCATCGGAATGATTGGTGTGGACGGCGCGCTTTATCAGTCAATGGAATTTGTGGGAGACGGTATAGCTCATCTTACGATGGATGACAGATTTACGATTGCCAATATGGCGATTGAGGCAGGAGCCAAGAACGGCATTTTCCCTGTAGATGATCTGACCATGGCATACATGAAAGAGCACAGTGTACGTCCGTATCAGATATATGAAGCAGATGCTGACGCAGAATATGAGAGGGAATATACAATTGATTTAAGCACATTAAAACCGACGGTTGCATTTCCTCATTTACCGGAAAACACCAAGACAATAGATGAGATTGCAACACCGGTCAAGATCGATCAGTCCGTAATCGGTTCTTGTACCAACGGACGCATCGATGATCTGCGCGTCGCAGCAGCAATCCTCAAAGGCAATAAGGTTGCCAAAAACGTCCGTTGTATCATTATCCCTGCGACACAGGCAATCTATCTGCAGGCAATGGAAGAAGGACTGTTGAAGACATTTATTGAAGCGGGAGCTGTTGTATCTACGCCGACCTGTGGTCCCTGTCTGGGCGGATATATGGGAATTCTTGCAGCCGGAGAGAGATGTATCTCTACGACAAATCGTAATTTTGTAGGACGTATGGGACATGTGGATTCAGAGGTATATCTTGCGAGCCCTGCGGTGGCGGCAGCAAGTGCAATTACAGGTTATATCACAGCTCCGGCTGAATGAACAGTTCATACAAGCAGAAGGACGGATGAGTAAAAGGAGAGAGAATATGAACGCAAAAGGAAATGCTTTTAAATATGGAGATAATGTAGATACGGATGTCATCATTCCGGCAAGATACCTTGCCATCCAAGATCAGAAGGAATTGGCTGAGCACTGTATGGAAGACATAGATGCGTCATTTGTGAGCAAGGTACAGGCAGGAGATCTAATCGTGGCGGGCAAGAACTTCGGATGCGGTTCTTCCAGAGAGCATGCACCGCTTGTCATCAAGGTGGCGGGTGTCAGCTGTGTTATCGCAGAGACATTTGCAAGGATATTCTATCGCAATGCAATCAATATCGGACTGCCGATCATAGAATGTGCGGAGGCTGCAAACGGTATTGATGCAGGAGATGAAGTAGAAGTTGATTTTGACAGCGGAATGATCTATAACCGTACGAAGAACACGCAGTTCAAGGGGCAGCCGTTCCCGGAATTCATGCAGAAGATCATTAAAGCGGAAGGCCTGGTCAATTATATCAACCGCAAATAATCTCTAATTTCATAGATGAGTCATTATAAAACCTGTCCATTTTTGCTTTGGGCAGGTTTTTGTATGTACAATCTTATGAAATGATAGAAAATAGCACTTGAGACATGTTGGCGACTATGATAAAATCAATATATTGGCGGTTATTGATTTTATTGTAAACATGGGGGTATTACAAATGAAGGAGATTGCAACAGAGCAAAAAACGCGACAGAAGAAGGTAAAAGAAAAGAAGGTAAAGAGCAAAAAAGTCAGAAAGGATCACACACCTAAGATTATTAAGAAGATCTTTTTGGCGAGCATCGGGAGACGTATCACAATCATGTATACGACTATGATTTTGATTATGCTGTTGCTGCTTGGGTTCCTGGCTGTTAAGTCCAATGATTATAATCAGCAGTATGTATCGGTTCTGGACAATTTATCAAAAATAAATTATATCAATACAAAGACACAGAATTTCTCAAGATCTCTGATCAATATATGTGCGGTCGGAAATAAAGAGGAAGATGAAAAGGAGACAGAGGTCATCAATAATCTGCTTCCTTATGTGGAGGAGATCCGTTCTAACATCGGTGATGATCCGATCTATAAACAGAATCATTCACAGCTGGATTCAATAGAAAGTTTTGTGTCACAGTATGTTGCCTTGTATGGTGATGTTCTGGAGGCAGGTAACGGACGCTACATGCCGGAGGGCAAGCCTTTTGCGGAGAAGATGCAGGGACAGTCCGGTTTCATCACATCGTATTGTAATACACTGATGCAGTTGGAGCTGAATCGAAGCACTGAACTACAAAAGGAGATCAATGATAATTTCACCAAGATGATCAGTGTGATTGTTCTGGTCGTAATCATTACGATTATATTGGCTGTTGTATTGATGTTCTTAGTCATCAGAGGAACCATCGTGAAACCGATCGGTCTGTTGAAAAAGAACATTTCGGTTGTGGCTGACGGAGACTTGAGCGGCGAAGAAATTGTGATGAATTCCGAAGACGAACTCAGAGATCTGGCGGTAGTATTCAACTATATGAGTACCAGTTTGAAAAATATTATCCAGAAGGTGCTCGGTGTCAGCGAGAATATGGAAGAATCCATCCATGCTGTCAGCGAGAGCGCGGCACAGAATGCGGCAGGCAGTGTTGAGATTACAAAAGCGATCGATCACATGTCGGAGCGTATGAATGTACAGAAGGATGAGGCAAGCAGTATCATTTCACAGGTAGATGAGATGGATACGATTTCCGTCAATATATCCGAAAAGGTAGAACGTATTGCAGGCAATGCGGATCTGGCAATGCAGAATGCCATGGACGGAAATAAAGCGATTGAGACCTATATGCAGCAGCTGGCAAGCCTGAATGATGTCATGCAGGAGGTATCGGGTATTGCGGGTATATTGAGCCAAAATGCGGAAGACATGAATAATATATTGAATTCTATTACGGCGATATCGACTCAGACGAATCTATTGTCTCTGAATGCATCCATAGAGGCAGCCAGAGCCGGTGAAGCGGGCAAGGGATTTGCGGTCGTTGCCATGGAAATCAGAAAACTTGCAGAGGACACACATGAATCTGCAGGCAAGATCGGTAATATCATCGAAGGCGTGCAGAACAATGCCATCAATATGTCCAAAAAGATGGAGGAAGGTCTGCATCAGCTGGAAAAGGGTAATGAGATTGCAAACCATACCAGAGACAGTTTCGTAGAAATCAAAGATGGAACACATACTGTTAATCAGGATATTAAGAGTATGCTGGAGGATCTGAAGATACTTGCGGATGTGTCTAAGCAGGTCGGGGTCAACATTGAGAGGATACATACCGCCATTGATGAAAATGCAGACGGAACGGAAGCAATTGCTGCAACTGTTACGGAGCAATCCGCTAATCTGCAGGAAGTGTCGGATGTTGCGGAGAATTTGGCAAGAATGTCAACAGATCTGCATAAACTAGTGGAAGCGTTTAAACTGTAAGCAGTATTATGAAAAAATGGGACTGTATTTTATTAGTTGGAGCAATTGGAATCGCTCTGCTCTGGTTATGCATCAGAAGCATTATCGGAGCAGACGGTGCCTATGCAGTGGTGTCAGTCGACGGAATTGAAACGGTGAGATATGCTCTTACGGAGGATATCTCAGAAGAGATTCAGGGCTATGAAAATGGGGAAGTACATCTTGTAATCCATAACGGGACTGCAGATGTGACCGCAGCATCGTGCCCTGATCAACTTTGTGTACATCAGGCACGAATTTCAAGGAGCGGAGAGACCATTGTGTGTTTGCCGGGGCGTATTGTCATTAGAGTAGTAAGCGATGAAGAAGCTCCGGTGGATGCAGTTGCGCGGTGAGACACATATATGCGGACATAAAGGGGAATGAGTGTGAGAAGGAGTCGATCGACCGGCAGAAATGTTGCATACATGGGGATATTGGCGGCAATTGCGATTTTGTGCGGCTATATAGAGACCTTGATCCCGTTTGCTTTTGGGATACCGGGGATGAAGCTCGGACTTGCCAATATTGTGACAGTATCGGTATTGTATCTGTTTGGAGCAGGCGAGGCGGCAGTTGTTTCTGCTGTCAGGATACTGACGGTCAGTATTCTGTTCGGGAGTCCGTACAGCCTTTTATACTCTGCAGCAGGCGGAGCCTTCAGTCTGATCGGTATGATATTATTACAGAAAGTAAGGCAGTTGAGCATGACCGGGGTCAGCATCGCAGGTGGGATCATGCATAATATCGGGCAGCTGATCGTGGCGGCATTTGTCGTCAATGAACTGCGTCTTACTTATTATATTCCGTTCCTGATAATTGCAGGTGCCGTTACCGGATTGCTGATCGGTATAGTTTCAAGGCTTTTGACGCTCAGGCTGCAGCAGGTCATCAGTCGGACGGACGACGGGAGCTATATGGAGGAAAGTCGATGATAGGATATTTAAAAGGGGAAGTGGCAGGAATCTATGAGGAACAGATCGTACTGGAGGTCAATCATGTGGGTTATAACATCAAGATGTCTGCAAGTACGATTGATTGTCTGCACGGACTCGGAGAAGAAATAAAGGTTTATACATATTTGGCTGTGCGTGAAGATGCAATGCTTCTGTATGGATTTTTGACAAAGGATGACTTGGACTTTTTCAAATTGTTGATTCAAGTGAACGGAATCGGGCCAAAGGGCGCACTTGCCATATTGTCGGTGATGACGACAGATGATTTGCGATTTGCCATATTGTCTGCAGATGCCAAGACCATCTCGAAGGCACCCGGGATTGGGGCAAAAACAGCGCAGAGGCTGATCATTGATCTGAAGGATAAGGTATCCTTAGAGGATGCATTTGAGGAGCGTTTGGCGCATTCCAAGGCGAGCGCGGACGGAGAAAACATATCCGATGCCAGAAATGAAGCTGTTGAAGCATTGACGGCACTTGGCTATTCCGCAACAGATGCCTTGCGCGCCGTAAAACAGGTAGCAGCAACAGAGGCTTCGGATGTTGAAGTAATCTTGAAGCAGGCACTTAAGAACATCAATCATTTCTAGAAACAGAGGAATCAGATATGCAGAAACGTTCAATCGAAACAACCTTGACCGAAGAGGACATTAAGATAGAGGGAAGTCTCAGACCGCAGTTTTTATCAGATTATATCGGACAGCATAAGGCGAAGGAAAATCTGAAAATCTATATCGATGCCGCAAAGAAAAGAGGAGAAGCACTGGATCATGTGCTTTTTTACGGACCACCCGGTCTTGGCAAGACAACGCTTGCAGGCATCATCGCAAATGAAATGGGGGTCAATATCAAGACGACCTCAGGACCGGCAATCGAAAAGCCGGGAGAGATGGCGGCCATCCTGAACAATCTGCAGGAGGGGGATATTCTATTTGTAGATGAGATACATCGGTTGAACAGACAGGTGGAAGAGGTACTGTATCCTGCCATGGAGGATTATGCGATTGATATTATGATCGGTAAGGGAGCATCGGCAAGATCCATCAGGCTGGAACTGCCTAAGTTTACTCTGGTGGGGGCAACGACCAGAGCCGGACTGTTGACGGCACCGCTCAGGGATCGTTTTGGGGTTATCAACAGACTGGAGTTTTATACCAATGAAGAACTCAGTACGATCATCAGGCATTCGGCAGAGGTACTGGAGGTCAGAATAGATGAAAAAGGGGCAATGGAGCTTGCACGCAGGAGCAGAGGAACGCCGCGTCTTGCGAATCGCTTTTTAAAGAGAGTCAGAGATTTTGCACAGGTGCGCTTTGACGGAGATATTACATATGAAGTTGCAACAACGGCACTTGATATGATGGAGGTCGATCGTTACGGACTGGATTATCTGGATCGGAATATACTGATGACGATGATTGAAAAGTTCGCGGGAGGTCCTGTAGGTTTGGATACGCTGGCTGCCGCAATCGGGGAGGATGCCGGTACGATAGAGGATGTCTATGAACCTTATCTGCTGAAAAGCGGCTTTATTAACAGGACACCGAGAGGTCGAGTGGTCACGCCGCTTGCATATCAGCATTTCGGATTACCGCTTCCTGAAATGATATCATAATTTGGGGTTGTATTATTTCAAATTTTTGATATAATTTGTATTGTGGTTATTTTTATTCATTGTATCGTGCATAGTGGGGTGTGGGTATGTCTTCTAAGGTTGATACTGAAGTATTGATAGGCGGTAAGGTCTTTACATTAAGTGGCTATGAGAGCGAAGAATACCTGCAGAAGGTAGCGACTTACATCAATAACAAGATAGCAGAGTATAATAAGATGGATGCATTTCGTCGACAGCCGCTTGATACACAGAATACTTTGCTGCAGCTCAATATGGCTGATGATTATTTCAAGGCAAAGAAACAGATCAATCATCTGGAAGAGGAACTTGATCTCAAGGATAAGGAATTATACGATCTGAAGCATGAATTGATTTCCACCCAGATCAAGCTTGAAAATGCAGAGAAGTCTTCAAAGGGTGCGAAGGATGAGATGATGGATATGCAGAAGCGTATCATGAAGCTTGAGACGGAATTAAATGATAAGAAAAAGTGATTCAGTGAGTTTGACCCGGACTTTATCGGGTTTATGAAAAAGTAGGTGTATTGGGAGAGGGGCTGTCGAAAGACAGCCTTTTCCACATCAAAGGACATTTTTTCGGAATATAGGAGTGTTATGGAGTCTAAAAAGATAGAATTACTGGCACCAGCAGGGAGTTATGAGAGCTTTGTTGCTGCAATAGAGGCAGGAGCTGATGCTGTTTATGTCGGAGGAAGCCGATTCGGTGCCAGAGCATATGCAAAGAATTTTACCGAAGAGGAATTGCTTCGGGCGGTTGATTATGCCCATCTGCATGGCAGAAAGGTCTATCTGACAGTGAATACTCTGATGAAGGAAACAGAAATAAAAGAGCTGCCGGAATATCTTGAGCCATATTATCTGGCGGGACTGGATGCTGTTATCGTGCAGGATATCGGAGCTGTATCCGTAATCAGAAACTGTTTTCCGAATATGCCTGTACATGCCAGTACGCAGATGACGATTACCGCAAAAGAGGGTGTCCTGCTTATGCAGGAACTGGGCGTGGAACAGGTTGTACCGGCAAGAGAGTTATCTCTTAAGGAACTGAAGCAAATTTCAGAACACACGGATGTACAGATCGAGTGCTTTATACACGGTGCCATATGCTACAGCTATTCCGGAAAATGTCTTTTTTCCAGTTTGATTGGCGGCAGGAGCGGTAACAGGGGAAGATGTGCCCAGCCGTGCAGGCTTCCTTATGATATCGAGTATGACGGAAAGAAGCTGAATCGTGAAGGAGAACAGTATATACTCAGCCTAAAGGATATGTGTACGATCGAACTGATTCCGGATATGATAGAGGCAGGCATTACTTCCTTTAAGATTGAAGGACGTATGAAACGTCCGGAATATGTAGCCGGTGTGACACGTATGTACCGCAAATATATAGATCGCTATCTGAATCTGGCGGAAAGTCAGAACTATTATGTGGAACGAAGTGATTATGAGGAACTTCGCAGACTTTATACAAGAAGCGGCAGCTCTGAGGGATATTATCTGAAGAAAAACGGAAGGGACATGCTGTCTCTTAAAAAACCGAGTTATGAGACAGATGATGCAGATGCCTTTAGTAAATTATATGACACTTATGTCAATCATGCGGCACGCCTTCCGGCTTCCATGCGTGTCATGCTGAAGAAAAATGAACCCGCAAGACTGCAGCTGCATACTGAAAATGCAGAGGTTGAGGTGTTGGGAGAAATCGTATCAAAGGCACTGAACAGACCTCTTGACCACGAGAGCATTCTCAAGCAGCTGAATAAGATGGGAAATACTTTATTTGAACTGACACAGATAGATGTAGAAGCTGAGGAAGATATCTTTATGCCTGTCAAGCAGCTGAATGAATTGCGCAGACAGGGAATCGAGCAGCTGATGGAAGTGTTGACGGCGTCTTACCGGAGAGAAAAAACGACTAAGGGAGACTTTCAGGTGCATGGCAGAGAATCTGTTGAGTCTGTAGAAATGCGCCATAATCCGCCATATCTGACTGCATCCGTTGAATCATTTGAACTGTTGAAATCGTTATGTATGATAGAGGAAATCAAACGCATCTATCTGTCCTATGCAGACATCGAATCCATCGATGCAGCAATCAGGATGGTACATGATGCAGGAAAGGAAGTATATTTGGCGCTGCCTGTCATTTGCCGCCATTACGAAGGAAAGAAACGAGAGAGACTGCTGCAATATCTGAATCGGTCGGAAGTTGCAGGTGTATCCGTACAGAATTATGAATGGCTCTATCTGCTGCAACAGATCAAGTATCAGGGAGATATTCTGTCAGATTACTATCTGTATGCCATGAACACTCCGGCAAGAGAGCAGCTGCGTCGATTCGGATGCAGGCACTTTACGATGCCCTTGGAACTGAATGAACGAGAAATACGGCAGCTTGATCGTACAGATTGTGAAATGCCGATTTACGGATCCATACCGATGATGGTGACCGCACAATGCATCATGGGAACACTGAAGGAGTGTGTACATCAGAAGGTTTCGGGAATGATGTTAAAGGATCGGTATCAGAAGAAATTACATGTTAAGAATTGCTGCAGCGAGTGTTATAATGTAATCTATAACAGTGTACCGTTGTCCCTGCACAATGAATTGTCAAAGATCAAGAGTATGGGATTTGAAAGTCTGCGGCTGGGCTTTACGGATGAAAAAACGGAAGATGCACTTCAGATTGCAAAGTGGTATGCGGCAGCGCTATACAGGGAGACATCGGATATGCAACCTCCGGTTACGGAGTTTACTAAGGGACATTTTTCAAGGGGAGTAGAGTAAAAATGGCTAATATGATCATCGAGTTTTCTAAATATGCCATTATTTTATTTATGGCATTTTACACGCTCGAATGTTTTACGGTATTTCGATATGCGACTGAGGACGAACGAAACGGTATCTACATCAGACAGAATGTTTTGATGTTTCTGATACATTTCGTTTCTTTTGTGGTACTCTGTCTGGAAACCAAGAATTCCATGCTGATCATATTCTATGCACTTCAACAGATTACTCTGTTTGCAACCATTGCGTTGTACCGTGTAATTTATCCGAAGGCCAATCGTTTGATCGTCAACAATATGTGTCTGTTATTAACAGTCAGTTTTGTTATACTGACAAGGCTTTCCTATGACAAATCTGTCAAGCAGTTCAAGATCGTGGTCGTGTCTACGATCCTGACGATGTTTATTCCGTTTTTGGTCAGAAAGATAAAAATCATCAGTAAATTTGCATGGATATATGCGCTTGCAGGTATCGGAGCACTTGGAATCGTCATGATTTTGGGACAGGTTACGAATGGCTCTAAGATATCTTACTCCATCGGAGGCTATACCTTCCAGCCCTCGGAGTTCGTAAAGATCCTTTTTGTTCTTGCGATTGCGGGAATGCTTGCCAAGTCGTCGGATTTTCTGCACGTAATCATAACGGCAGCGGTTGCAGGTGCACATGTACTGATTCTGGTATGTTCCAAGGATCTGGGAAGTGCCTTGATCTTTTTTATCGTCTATTTTGTCATGATCTATGTTGCAACCAAGAATCCTCTTTATCTGCTGCTCGGTCTGGCAGGCGGAGCGGGTGCGTCGATGGTCGCATACAAGCTGTTTTCACATGTACGTGTTCGTGTACAGGCATGGAAGGATCCGTTGGGAACGATTGAGAATGCAGGATATCAGATTGCACAGTCGTTATTTGCAATCGGAACCGGAGGCTGGTTTGGCATGGGACTTGAGCAGGGGGCACCGAATAAGATACCGGTAGTTGAGGCAGACTTCATATTTGCGGCGATTTCGGAGGAGCTGGGCGGTATTTTCGGAGCCTGTCTGATTCTGGTGTGCGTCAGCTGCTTTGTGATGTTCATGAATATTTCGATGAAGCTGAAGGATGAATTTTATAAGCTGATTGCAGTCGGGTTGGCGGTCATGTATGGATTTCAGGTCTTTCTGACTATAGGAGGTGTGACAAAGTTCATTCCGCTTACGGGTGTGACACTTCCGCTTGTGAGTTACGGAGGAACCTCGGTATTAACAACGCTGATTATGTTTGCAATCATACAGGGACTATATATTTTAAGGGTGGACGATGATGTTCGGAAGACGAAACAGAACACAAAGAAGCGAAGAAGAAACGAATCTTAAAAAGAAAAACGTTAAAAAGGGACAGCAAAAGGGTAATCGGGAAATTGCGAACATTACCTATGTGTTTGTTGCGCTTTTTATTGTCATGATCGGATATCTGATGTATTTTATCGCAGTTGACAGCGGCGAGGTCATTAACAATTCATACAACTCCAGACAGGAACTGTTAGCAGAAAAGGTTGTACGCGGAAAGATCTATTCTGCCAATCGGGAAGTGTTGGCAGAAACAATTGTGAATGCGGACAAGACTGAGACGAGAAATTATCCGTACGGAGCTTTATTTGCCCATATTGTCGGCTTTTCCACACACGGTAAGATGGGAATCGAATATATGGAGAATTTTAATCTGCTGACTTCCAACGCATTTGTGACCGAGCGGCTGCAGAATACGATTTCAGAGGAAAAGAACATCGGAGACAATGTGATTACTACGCTTGATCCCAAGTTACAGCAGACTGCAGGCGAAGCATTGGGTGTCTATAAGGGCGCAGTGGTTGTTATGGAACCTGAGACAGGCAAGATCCTTGCAATGGTATCAAAGCCGGACTATGATCCGAATACTATAGCGGCGGAGTGGGAGAGTGTGACAGCCGATACCGAGAAGGGTGCTCTCGTCAATCGTGCAACACAGGGATTGTATCCGGGCGGTTCGACCTTTAAGATCATTACGACACTGGAGTATCTGCGCGAGCATATGGAAGATTACGGGACCTATGAGTTTAGCTGTCCGGGACATTTTGAAAAGGATGGTCAGGTCATCAATTGCTATCACGGCATCAGTCACGGAGAGGTGGATCTGAAGCAGTCCTTTGCAGATTCCTGTAATTCATCCTACGCGAACATCAGCACAGGTCTGAACCGGAAAAAATTCGAGGAAACCTGTAAGGAACTGCTTTTCAACACGGAATTGCCTTTGAGCCTCAGCTATAAGCAGAGCTATGTGCCGATCAACCAGAATTCGGATCTGGAAGAGGTCATGCAGACTGCCATCGGACAGGGCAAGACACAGGTTACACCGATTCATATGGCAATGATTACGTCTGCAATTGCAAAAGACGGTGTTTTGATGAAGCCTTATGTGGTGGAACAGATTGAGAACTATAATCGGGATGTGATCAGGGAATATAAGCCTGATACTTATGGAAGGCTGATGTCGACAGAAGAGGCAGAAATCCTGCAATCCTTTATGAAGGAAGTTGTGCAGTCCGGTACAGGAACGAAGCTCAAGGGAGCAGCGTACGAGGCAGCGGGCAAGACCGGATCTGCAGAGTACAGCACGGATAAGAGTGAGAGTCATGCATGGTTTACCGGCTATGCAACGATGGGGACGAAGTCAGTGACCGTTACGATCGTTGTGGAGGGCGCCGGTTCGGGCGGAGAATATGCTGTGCCGATGGCTAAGCGGATTTTTGATGCATATTTTCAATAATAAAATTATATGACGGATATGGCTGTATCCCTTTGCGTGTCATGCTTTGCGGCTGCTTGACGTTGCCGTACGGCACATGATATACTGTGAATAAGTCTTAGGACCCACCAGACGACAGGAGGGATTGCAATGATTGAAGCAACGAGCTGTGGCGGTGTGGTGATATTTCGTGGTAAGATTTTAGTCCTATACAAGAACTATAAGAACAAGTATGAGGGCTGGGTGTTGCCAAAGGGAACCGTAGAAGAGGGCGAGGGGTATAAGGATACCGCGACCAGAGAGGTTCTTGAAGAAACGGGTGTAAATGCATCTATAATCAAATACATAGGAAAAAGTCAATACACATTTACCGTACCCGAGGATACCGTAGAAAAGGATGTACACTGGTATCTGATGATGGCTGACAGTTATTTCAGCAAACCACAACGTGAGGAATACTTCATGGATTCCGGATATTACAAGTATCATGAGGCGCATCATCTGCTGAAGTTTGCAAATGAAAAGCAGATACTTGAAAGGGCCTATAATGAATATCTGGATCTCAAGAAGAGCAACCTTTGGGGCAACAAAAAGTATTTTTAACAAAAGAAGAAGCCGATTCGGATATGAAATCGGCTTCTTCTTTTATCTGTATCATCTATGTCATTATAAAAGTGCTTCAATGGATAATGAACGGTTTTGTGACAAATCCACATAATCATCGCCGCAGTGTACCATGGGTCTTGACAATGCCTGCTGGTTGACAAAGACAACGACACCTTCGCGCCCGTCGCTGAGCCGCACCTGTTTGTTCAGGTATTCCTGAACCATACGCTCCAGAAATGTCATGATATATCCGGCATCATATTTCTGCAGACCCTCATTTTCAAAGATGCTGATGACCTTGAAGGGACACATCGGCTCCCGGTAAGAACGGAAGGAGGTCATGGCTTCATAAGAGTCTAAGATTGCAATCATCTTGGCATATGGATCGATGTCGGACAACGCCAGCTTCTGCGGATATCCTGAACCGTCACAGCGCTCGTGATGCATCAGCGCAGCCCTTTTGATATGATCGTCGATATCCAGTCCTCTGATGATGTGGTATCCGTGAAATGCATGCGTCTTCACAAGATCAAACTCAAGATTATTTAGCTTTCCTTTTTTCCATATGATATCATTCGGAAGCAGGAATTTACCGATGTCATAATAAAAACCACAGAGAATCAGGGTATTCATCTGTTCCTCGTTAAAACGCAGCCAGTATCCGAAGGTGTTACACAACAGTGCGACATTCAGGCAGTGCGCATAGGTCAAATCAGTCTCATCATGCTGAAGAACATAGAGCATATCGATAATAGTGGATTTTTGTTTTGCAAAATGAGCGATGATGTTATCTGTCAACTTTAACAAATCCGCATTATTCATCGGGACTTTCTTATAGATAAAGGAATCGACAGATACCTTCCATGCAGTCAGATTAGCAGCATAAACCTCTTCAAACTGTTTAAACAGCTTGCTGACCTTTAACTTTTCAAAATAGGTGGGAAGATAGTCTTCAGCCTCTTTGATATAGACGCTTGTAATGGAATGAGCCTGTATTTTCTTAATCATATGAATGTCTAATACGGTATTCTTCTTCATGATGATTTTACCCTGGTAGTCAGCGACGTCCTCAGCCAATTCCATTTGGGGTTTTAAAGCAATAGATGCGATCATTTCCATAAGATACATCCCTCCCGTTTATCTGCCTGATTTTAGTATAGAAACTTTCGCGAATCTTGTCAACGCAATAATTTTCACAAACATTTCCGGAAAGATTTATGGAAACTTCGAAGGGGTTATGATACAATATACGCGATGAAGCAGAGTCAGATGTTTGAGACTTTGCTGAATTCACGATAAAATATACGCTAATTATAAACATCCCTCGGAGGCCAACCATGTATTTTTATAAAGAGCTGTATATCAGCGATCAGCTTTCAGATAAAAAGGATAAGATCATATGGAATCTTAAGCATAATGCGGGTATGGTAGGCACATATCTGATTATGCTTGCCGCGAACGGGACGGATGTATTCGATATCTGTCACAGTGCCGTAGTGATGCAGGATTACTATCATACAGAAGATATCTATGTGGTAGGTCTTGCGAATGGAAAAAGAGAAGCCATGAAGCTTGTACAGGCAATCATTGAAGACATATATCAAAAGACCGGCAGTTATGAGAATCTGAGGTCATATTTGGAGGATAAAGAATGCTATCTGTAATCTTGCTCATATTGAAAATCATAGGTATCATTCTGTTATCAGTTCTGGCATTGATTCTGTTTACGGTCTTGCTGGTGTTCTTTGTTCCCATCCGATACAGGGGCACCCTGCATTATCACGGAGACCTGACGGCGGCGGGCAGGATATCGTGGTTGTTACATATTATCAGTATGCGGGTATCCTATGAAGAAGGCGAACTCAAAAAGGTGATCCGGATATTCGGTATTCGGTATAGGAAGCGGAAGATTAAGCCCAAAAAGGAAAAGGTGTCCGCACCACAGGCGCTGAAAGAGACAGTCGAAAAGCAGACAACGGAAGAAGAGCTGTTTCCGGAGGAATGGGAGTATGCAGAAGGACAGTCGAAAGCATGTGAGAGTGCAGAAGAACAGCCGGAAGCGTGTGAGACGACGGAAGAACAAACGGAAAAAGAACAAAAAGAGTCTTTTCTGTCCAAATTAAAACGTTTCGTTAAAATGTTGTACAACTTTTTTTCCAATATCAGATATACAATTAGGAAAATTTGTGATAATATTATTTCAATGGGACAGAAAGTTGAATATTACAGTCAACTACTGCAGGATGAGCATAATCAGGCGGTACTGCGGCTGTTGTTCGGACAGACGGGGGCGCTGCTTCGACATGTCAAGCCGAGGAAGATGCAGATCAATCTGGAGATCGGAACAGAGGATCCAGCAGCGACAGGCTCCATATTGGCAGTATTGGGAATCCTTTATCCCGTTTTTGAGGGCGGACTGCATGTAACACCACATTTTGATGAAGCGGTATTTGAGACGGATGTGGATATGAAGGGACGTATTACGGTATTTGTTTTTCTGAGAGCCGCGTGGAAGATTTATTTTGATAAAGACGTAAAGCATTTGCTTAAGATATTAAAGAATGGAGAGGTGGCATAATGGCAAATAACAATAATATCACTGAGGTGGTCAACACTTTGATCAAGGGAATGGATGGATTTTTGACTTCCAAGACGGTCGTCGGCGAAGCAACTAAGATAGATGATACGATCATCTTACCGTTTGTGGACGTATCTTTCGGTGTAGGAGCCGGAGAGTTCAACAATGATAAGAAATGCAACGGCGGCGGAGGATTGTCAGGAAAGATGTCTCCGAGCGCAGTACTGGTCATTCAGAAAGGAAGCACCAGACTGGTTAACATTAAAAATCAGGACAGCATGACAAAGATTTTGGATATGGTTCCGGATCTTGTAAACAAGTTCGCGACAAAGAAGGACACAGAACAGGTATCGGACGATGAAGCTGTCAAGGCGGCTTTTGAACAGGAATAGAGCAGAAACAAGTAAAAAAAGTATTGGGGCGATTTTACATAAGAAAAAGTATATAAAACACACAGGAGGTAGAATATGGGAAGGATGAACGAGGGGTTGGTTTACACCAATGAGAAGTGTCAGGGATGTAACAAATGTATTTCGGTATGTCCTGTCTTACAGGCGAATTATGCATTGAACGAAGATGGTGTGAATACCATTAACGTGGACGGAGATGCCTGTATCCATTGTGGTAACTGCATCAGGGAATGCTCTCACGATGCCCGCAGTTTCAACGATGATACGGAGCAGTTCTTTGAGGATTTGAGTCACGGAACACAGATCAGCGTTCTTGTGGCACCGGCATTCATTGCCAATTATCCGACAGAGTATAAGAAGGTGCTTGGTTATCTTAAGAGCAAGGGTGTGAATCGTATCATCAGTATCAGTTTTGGCGCAGACATCACGACTTGGGCCTATCTGAACTATATCACAAAGAATAATTTTATCGGCGGAATTTCACAGCCATGTCCGGCAATCGTAGACTATATCGAGAAGTATGTGCCGGAACTCGTACCGAAGCTTGTACCGATACACAGTCCGATGATGTGTGGTGCGGTTTATGCGAAGAAATATATGAATATCTCAGACAGACTGGCATTCCTCAGTCCGTGTATTGCCAAGAAATCAGAGATTACACGTCCGCAGAACAACGGATATATTACATATAATGTCACCTTTGAACATCTGATGGACAAGTTAAAGGGCGTATCTCTTACCGGATATGATGCTACTGATGAGATGGAGTACGGTCTTGGTTCTGTATATCCGATGCCGGGTGGATTAAAGGAAAATGTTGAGCATTTTGTCGGAAAGGACTTGTTTGTACGTCAGATTGAGAGTCCCGAACATGCATATCATTTTATGAAAGCTTATGCAAAGCGTGTCAGATCAGGTAAGAAACTGCCATTTATGGTGGATGCCCTTAACTGTACGAAGGGTTGTCTCTATGGAACGGCAACGGATCACAGCCGTGATGATGACGAAGACATCTTATTGGAAATCCATACGCAGAGGACTGCGGAAAATTGTAATGCAAAGAAGACTGCATGGGATAAGTCAGCTGATTACGCAGAGCGTTTGGCAAGACTGAACGCGCAGTTTAAGGATTTGAAGATAGAAGATTTCATGTGTACCTATAATACCAATGTAGGAATGAAGGAACTGCGTGTTTCAAGTGCAGAACAGGAAGATATCTTTGCAAGTATGCATAAGTACAGCAGCGAATCCAGAAAAATCAACTGCGGCGCATGCGGATACAATTCCTGCGAAGAAATGGCTACGGCAATCGCAAACGGAATCAATCATAAGGAAAGCTGTATCCACTTTATCAAAGATACGCTGGAGGAAGAAAAAGAGCAGATCAATCAGCTGCAGAGCGAAGTGCAGAGAAAGCATGAAGAACAACTGGATATGTACAAGGAAATTCTCGAAGAGTTTGCACAGATCAAGATTTCCATGAGCGAAGTGACAAGCGGCAATCAGAGTTCTGCCGAGGAAACTACAGATATGGCACATGCGATCAATTCACTCGCCGAGTACGGAGAGAAGTTGAAAGAGTCATTAACACAGGTTGAGACCTCGGTTAAGGGCTATAATGATGTCAACGATTCTATCATCAAGATATCCAACCAGACCAGTATGCTGGCTCTGAATGCAGGTATCGAAGCAGCAAGAAGCGGTGAAGCCGGAAGAGGATTTACGGTAATTGCCAACAGAGTCCGTGATCTGTCAGAGCAGACGAAGGATGCCGTAAATTACGGAAAACAGCAGAGTGATTTACTGGTTCCCGCGATTCAGGCATTGACGGAGGAGACACAGGAATTCCTCAAGAATGTCAATGAATTGAATGAGAAGACGGCAAATCTTGCGGCCAGCTCAGAAGAAATCTCAGCACAATCAGCAGTCGTTGGTGATGTTGTCGATAAGATTGCAGAGCAGATGGAACAGATTGTAGCAACGGAAGATTAATTGAAACTACATAATAGGAGGACAGTCACTGACGGTGACTGTCCTTTTTATCGTTTATGACACATCGGATATGATATTTCAGTAAATTGTCACAAAGATTGCAGACTCTGCATATGATATTAACAGAACTGTTTTGGGAGCGATGATGATGCAGACAAGACGTACGATCGGGTATTCCTTATTTTTGATTGCAATCGGAATGTTACTGATGATGTTCGTCTCCAATATTTTCATTGGAGCCATCATCATCATTTTATTGCTGATTCTGGGATATAATCTGTACTGTTGGTGAGAAATATGTAATTTCGTGCAAAATGACGGAAGAAAGTAGTTGAAAAAAATCGCAATACAAAATATAATGGTACTATATGATGTGGTTTTCATATAAGGGGAACTCTATAATTTGTATTGTCGTATCGGTATTGACAGATTGGATGCCGACAGAGCGGGAGAGATGAAAATGCATGATATTGAAAATGCATCACCAGAGGAACTGACACAGATTAAATCTTGGTTATTCAAAGAAAACATCAGGATAGAGACAGAGCGTGAACAGCTTGACCAGGAGATCAAGGCATTCAATCAGGAAAAGTCTGCCGCGATGAGAACGCTGAAAGAGCAGGGAAGCAAGAATGAATTTGAGACCAAGCAGCTTGAGCGTGAAAAGGTGCTGTTCCATCACAAGTGGGAGATATTAGAGAGTGCATACAGAGATCTGCATGAGGAGCAAAAGAAATTTGAGATCGAGAAGCAGCAGCTCATAGGACGCAGAAATGAATATGCATATTCGGGGGCTTCAAATATATCTGCCGCAGGAGTATTCTTTCGGGGAGTCAATAATCCTCTTGCATTGAAAAAGAGATATAAGGATTTGATTAAGATATTCCATCCGGATAATGTAGCCGGAGATAATGATACGGTACAGCTGATCAACAGAGAGTATTGCAATCTGAAGGATGCATATCTGATCTGATGCCTGTCGTATGAAATATAAGCATCAAAAAAGCAGCCTTGCAGCTGCTTTTTGATGTATTATGCTCTTTCAACTCTGTTTGATTTTAAACAATCTGTACAAACATGAAGTCTTCTCGGTGTACCGTTCACTACACATTTAACACGCTTCACATTCGAATTAAAAATTCTATTGGATCTTCTATGAGAATGGCTTACGTTATTACCAAAATGAACGCCTTTTCCACAAATATCACATTTAGCCATGATTGCACCTCCTCTAATCTATCGTATTAGGAATTTGCTCTGCAAACCACTAATCAATCTCGCAACAAAAGTTATTTTATCAGAAGTTTTATATAATTGCAAGCAAAAGATGAAAGAAAATAACAGGAAATGAAATTATGTGCATTTTTGTATTTCATTTTCCAGACAAAGCGGTTATAATAGGATAGGATTATTAAGAAGAATATATGATGGAGGTAAAATGTATGAAAGGTCACATGAACACACAGGTCGGAAACATTGTGATTGATACAGAAGTGATTGCACAATACGCAGGTACGGTTGCGGTAGAATGCTTTGGTATAGTCGGTATGGCTGCTGTCAGTGTGAAGGACGGTATTGTCAAATTGCTGAAAAAAGAAAGTATCACACACGGTATCAGCGTATCGATAGAGGATAACAAACTGATATTGGACTTTCATGTAATCGTGTCTTATGGAGTCAGCATCCTTGCAGTATCAGATAATCTGATCAGCAATGTGAAATATAAAGTTGAAGAATTTACAGGACTCAGTATCGAAAAGATCAATATCTTTGTAGAAGGTGTCCGTGTAATTGACTGATCAGAATAAGGAGGATTTTAAAGTGGCTATTCAAACAATCGATGCCAAGACATTTGCGAAGATGTTTTTGGCCGGTGCAAACCGATTAGAGGCTAAGAAAGAATGGATTAATGAGCTGAACGTATTTCCCGTTCCTGACGGAGATACGGGAACCAATATGACACTTACGATCATGTCCGCTGCCAAGGAAGTGGCAGGACTTGACGAAATAACGATGGAGAGTCTTTCCAAGGCTGTCTCTTCAGGCTCTCTGAGAGGGGCGAGAGGTAACTCCGGCGTTATTCTGTCACAGTTGTTCCGCGGATTTACAAAGGTGATCAAGGAGCAGGATGCAATTGATTCCGTCATATTGGCAAATGCAATGCAAAAGGCTACAGAGACTGCATACAAGGCAGTTATGAAACCGAAGGAAGGTACGATACTGACCGTAGCCAAGGGCGCGGCAGATAAGGCATCCGAGCTTGCGGGAACGACAGATGACCTGACGGTGATGATTGACGAGATCATTAAGCATGCAGAACTGGTACTGAGCAAGACGCCTGATATGCTGCCTGTTTTAAAGCAGGCCGGAGTGGTTGATTCTGGCGGACAGGGACTTTTGGAAGTATTAAAGGGCGGTTATGATGCATTCTTAGGCAAGGATGTAGATGTTTCCTATTCGGAAGCTTCTAAGAGTACGACATCCGGTACCGGTACGGGATCTCTCGAGGTTCAGGCAGCCATTGATATCAAGTATGGCTATTGCACGGAATTCATTGTTATGGTAGAGAATGTATTCAATGCAAAAAATGAAATCGATCTGAAATCCTATCTGGAGTCTATCGGTGATTCTATCGTTGTAGTAGCAGACGATGATATTGTAAAGGTACATGTGCATACCAATGATCCGGGTCTGGCAATCCAGAAGGCATTGACCTATGGTTCTCTCACCAATATGAAGATTGATAACATGAGGGAAGAGCATCAGGAGAAGCTGTTCAAGCTTGCAGAGAAGGAAACGACAGAGAATCCGGCTCAGACAGATACACAGAATGAGCAGCCGGCGCAAAAGACAGATGAAAAAACCTCGTCTAAGTCTGCACCTAAACAGGAACCTGTGAAGGAAGAAAAAAAGGAGCAGGCAGCAAAGATTAAGAACGATGAGCAGATGAAAGATTTCGGATTTGTCGCGGTTTCCATCGGAGAAGGTATGAATGCCATATTTAAAGGTCTGGGTGTTGATTATGTGATCGAGGGCGGACAGACCATGAATCCGAGTACCGAAGATATGTTGAATGCGATTGAAGAGGTTCATGCAAAGAACATATTTATCCTTCCGAATAATAAGAACATCATTCTTGCGGCTAATCAGGCAAAATATTTGGTCGAGGGCAAGAATATCATTGTTATACCGACCAAGACGGCACCGCAGGGAATTACGGCTCTCATCAATTTCATTCCGGAGCAGTCTGCTACGGAAAATGAAGCATTGATGACAGAAGAAATCCAGAAGGTCAAGACGGGGCAGGTTACTTATGCGGTCAGAGATACAGTCATCAATGATATTGAGATCAAACAGGGCAATATCATGGGCATCGGAGATCATGATATCTTAGCTGTCGGAACGGTTGTAGAGGATACGGCGAAGGAAATGGTTTCAAAATTAGTGGATGATGAGTCGGAACTGATCAGCATCTATTACGGCAGTGAGGTCGAAGAAGAGATTGCGGGTGATCTTGCAGCAGAAATAGAAGAAGCATATCCTTCTTGTGACATTGAAGTACATTCAGGCGGACAGCCGATTTATTACTATATCATATCAGTTGAATGATCTGTCGACATACGTCAGATATAGGTTACCGGAGAAATGACTTGCGTAAGATACTATGCAGGTCATGTTCTTTCAATAGGAAAGTACCGGGAGAAAGTACGTCATATGCAGATATGTTTTGGAGAACAGTATGGAGCGAAACGGACATATAGAAGAACTAAAGGGCATAGGTGACAAAACAGCGATTCTGTTTCATAAGCTGGGGATTTATACAATCGGAGATCTGATAGAGCATTATCCGCGTAATTATGAATCCTTTGAGGAGCCAAAGTCCATTTCAAAGGAATATACCGGGCAGGTGGTTGCCATCAGGGCGATTCTGCTGCAGACTCCCGTGCTGAAAAAGGCTCGTAATCTGCAAATTACGACCAGTGTTGCACTGACGGACTCTAAGAAACTGCATCTGACATGGTTCAATATGCCGTTTTTAAAGAAAAGCCTGGTCAAAGGACAGGTCTATGTCTTTAGAGGTGTCTTGCAGGAAAACGGTTCTGCATGGCTGATGGAACAGCCGAAGTATTACAGTGTGGATGCGTATAAGGAATTGTTACATACATTGCAGCCGTTATATCCATTGACGGCGAAGCTGTCTAATCAGACCGTTGCAAAGGCAGTCAAACAGGCTTTGGAGGGTGATATTGCATATGATGAATATCTGCCTGCAAAACTCTTGGAGGACAATGAACTGTGTCCGTTTAATGAAGCGGTAAAAGGAGTGCATTTTCCATGTGATATGAAGGAATTGATGCGTTCCAGAAACCGTTTGGTATTTGACGAGTTCCTGACGTTCATATTACAATTGCGACTGCTGAAGGAGCATACCCATGCAGTTGAGAACGGTTTTCGAATGATAGATGTTGCAGAGACAGCACGCCTGATAGAATCACTTCCTTATCGGCTGACCAAGGCGCAGCTCAAGGTATGGGACGAGATTAAGGAGGATCTGCAGGGAGAGAACATCATGAATCGATTGATTCAGGGAGATGTAGGAAGCGGAAAGACCATTATAGCCGTTCTTGCTGCAATCATGACCGGGATCAACGGTTATCAGACCGCTTTTATGGTGCCGACTGAGGTGCTTGCCACACAACATTTTGAGACCATATGCTCATTGTTAGACAGCTACGATCTTCCACTCAAGGCAGTTCTTCTGACAGGTTCTATGACCGCAAGGAAGAAAGCAGAAGCTTATGCACGGATTGAGAGCGGTGAGGTGCATATCGTGATTGGGACACATGCACTGATACAGGAAAAAGTGCATTATCATAAGCTGGCACTTGCAATTACGGACGAGCAGCATCGTTTCGGTGTCAGACAACGGGAGATACTGTCCGAGAAAGCAGAGGGAGATATACCGCATGTACTTGTTATGAGTGCAACGCCGATTCCGCGTACACTCGGTATTATCCTATATGGAGATCTGGATGTTTCGGTTATCGATGAATTACCGGCAGAACGGCTTCCGATCAAGAATTGTGTGGTTAACACAAGCTATCGGAAGAAGGCATATGAATTCATGTACAGTGAAATCAATGCAGGCAGACAGGTCTATATCATCTGTCCGATGGTAGAGGAGAGCGAGTCGATAGAAGCAGAGGATGTCATTTCCTATACAAAGAGGCTCAAAGAATATTTTCCGCCAAAGGTACAGATATCCTATCTTCATGGTAAGATGAAGCCGCAGGAAAAGAACAGAACCATGGAAGCCTTTGCAAGAAATGATATCAACATTCTTGTATCTACCACAGTCGTAGAGGTCGGTGTCAATGTGCCGAATGCAAGCGTCATGTTGATTGAAAATGCAGACCGTTTCGGACTGTCACAGCTCCATCAGCTGCGCGGGCGCATCGGAAGAGGCAAGGCTCAGTCATATTGTATCTTTATGAGCGGCTCTAATGCGAAGCAATCGATGGACAGACTGGAAGTGCTGAATCGTTCCAATGACGGATTTTATATTGCATCGGAAGATTTAAAATCAAGGGGGCCGGGGGACTTTTTCGGAATCAGACAAAGCGGCGCGATTGCATTTCAGCTTGCAGATATATTTACCGATGCATCAAACCTGCAGAAGGCAAGTGATGCGGCTGATGATATTTTAAAAGAAGATCCCGAATTGCAGCAGGAAAAGAATACCGAATTGAAAAAACATTTAAATTTGTTTACACAAGACCGATTAAATGGTAGAATGTTAACAGTTTGAATACGGAGGATTAGGAATTGAATAAAATCGCAATTGTTACAGATACAAACAGCGGCATCACATCGAAGCAGGCGGAAGAACTGGGTGTTCATGTGATTTCGATGCCGTTTACCATACAAGATGAAACATTTCATGAAGGTGTCGATCTGTCAAAGGAAGAGTTTTATTCCCGTATGGCAGAGGATGCTGATATCTATACATCCCAGCCATCTCCGCATGATGTACTGAGCCTGTGGGATGAACTGCTAAAGACCAATGACTCTATCATATATATACCGATGTCCAGCGGTCTCAGCGGTTCCTGTCAGACAGCCCGTATGCTGGCGGAGGATTATGACGGTAAGGTATTTGTCGTGGACAATCAACGGATTTCCGTTACACAGAGACAATCTGTATTAGATGCGATCCAATTACGCAAGGCAGGCAAGAGTGTGGAAGAGATTGTGGATATATTGATACAGACCAAGCTGGAAGCAAGCATATACATCATGCTGGATACCCTTTATTATCTGAAAAAGGGCGGCAGGATCACTCCCGCAGCAGCAGCCTTGGGAACGGTGCTTCGACTGAAGCCGGTATTGCAGATACAGGGCGAAAAACTGGATGAATTTGCAAAGGCAAGAACCATCAATCAAGCCAAGACCATTATGATCGCTGCCATTAAGAATGACATTATCAAGCGTTTCGGCGGACTTGAAGGAGAGAAAAAGGTCTGGCTGCACATTGCACATACGGAAAATGAAGAAGCGGCTTATGTACTGAAGAAAGAATTAGAAGAGGTGCTGCCGGGATATGACATCTATGTGGATCATCTGCCCCTCAGTATTGCGTGTCACATCGGACCGGGTTCACTCGCAGTCGCATGTTCCGCTAAATTACCGATTTATTCTCAATAACACACGAAAGCTTACACGATATTGTATGTGAGCTTTTTTTGTGCCCAACTATTTGTGTTTTTTATTTGAAAAAAATGAAATTTATGTTATACTGTTTAAGGTATGTTTTCTATTTCATATTAAAGGGGTTTGAGGAGATGACAAAAAAAGCAACAGCGGGTAGTTACGAGGCTGACAGCATTACCGTATTAGAGGGTCTTGAGGCGGTCAGAATGCGTCCGGGTATGTACATAGGCAGTGTAACGACCAAGGGCTTGAATCATTTGGTTTATGAAATTGTAGATAATTCCGTCGATGAGCATTTGGCGGGATTTTGCGATAAGATATGGGTGACACTTGAGAAGGATGGCTCTGCCACGGTGGAAGATAACGGGCGAGGTATTCCCGTCGGTATGCATGAAAAGGGTATGAGTGCTGAACGTCTTGTGTTTACGACACTGCATGCGGGCGGCAAATTCGACGAGTCGGTCTATAAGACGAGTGGCGGACTGCACGGCGTTGGTTCTTCGGTGGTCAATGCTCTGTCCAATTATCTGGATATCCAGATCAAAAGAGACGGTTTGATTTACCATGATCGTTATAATAAGGGAGTCCCTGTCATCGAGCTGGAAAAGGGGCTTTTACCGGTCATCGGCAAGAGCAAGGATACAGGCACGCTGATCAACTTCCTGCCGGACGATACGATATTTGAAAAGACCAGATTTAAGGAAGAGGATATTAAGAGCAGACTGCATGAGACCGCTTATCTGAATCCCAAATTAACAATCGTATTTCAGGATAATCGTCCAGAGGTTCCTGAGTATGAGGAGTTTCATGAGCCGGAAGGCATCATCGGCTTCGTGACGGAAATGAATAAGAATAAAGAAGCCGTACATGATGTGGTCTATTTCAGTGGTGAATGTGACGGGATTAACGTGGAAGCGGCTTTTCAGTATATCAATGAATTTCATGAGAATGTATTGGGCTTTTGCAATAACATCTATAATGCCGAGGGCGGTACGCATCTGACCGGTTTTAAGTCGATGTTTACCAATGTTATGAATGCATATGCCCGCGAACTGAATATCTTAAAGGACAAGGATGCCAATTTTACGGGTGCTGATATCCGTAACGGCATGACAGCAGTCGTATCCATCAAGCATCCGGCGCCGAGATTTGAAGGTCAGACAAAGACCAAGCTTGACAATCAGGATGCCGCAAGGGCAGTCAGCAAGATTACCGGAGATGAGATCGTGCTTTATTTTGACCGTAATCTGGAGGCTTTGAAGGCTGTACTCGGATGCGCGGAAAAGGCAGCAAAGATCAGAAAGACGGAAGAAAAGGCCAAGACCAATCTGTTGTCCAAGCAAAAGTTTTCGTTTGATTCCAACGGAAAGCTGGCAAACTGTGAGAGCAGGGATGCTTCCAAATGTGAAATTTTTATTGTCGAGGGAGATTCTGCCGGTGGCTCTGCCAAAACCGCAAGAGACCGTAATTATCAGGCAATCCTTCCGATACGCGGTAAGATATTGAATGTAGAGAAGGCAAGTATCGACAAGGTGCTTGCAAATGCGGAAATCAAGACGATGATCAATGCGTTTGGATGTGGATTTTCCGAAGGATATGGAAATGATTTTGATATTACGAAGCTGCGCTATGACAAGATCATCATCATGGCCGATGCCGATGTGGACGGTGCACATATCTGTACATTATTGCTGACCTTGTATTATCGGTTCATGCCGGAACTCATATATGAGGGACATGTATATATTGCGATGCCTCCTCTCTACAAGGCAATGCCGCAAAGAGGCGCCGAGGAGTATCTGTATGATGATAAGGCACTGTCAAAATATCGTAAGACTCATAAGGACTTTTCATTACAGAGATATAAGGGCTTGGGAGAAATGGATGCCGACCAGTTATGGGAGACAACACTCAATCCTGAGACCAGGATATTGAAAAAGGTTGAAATCGAAGATGCAAGACTTGCATCGACAACGACCGAAATGCTGATGGGAACGGAAGTTCCGCCAAGAAAAGAGTTTATTTACAGACACGCACAGGATGCGGAGCTGGATATATAAGGGGAGGAATTAGTCATTATGGCTAAGGCAACTACAGTGAAAGAAGAACAGATCATCAGAACCGAATTCTCGGAGGTTATGGAGAAGTCGTACATCGATTACGCGATGAGCGTTATCATCGCACGTGCGCTTCCTGATGTCAGAGATGGTTTGAAACCGGTTCAGAGAAGAACATTATATGATATGCATGAACTGGGTATCCGATATGACAGGCCTTATAGAAAGAGTGCCCGTATCGTCGGTGATACGATGGGTAAATACCATCCTCACGGTGACAGCTCCATTTATGATGCGCTGGTCGTAATGTCACAGGACTTTAAAAAAGGTCTTCCTTTAGTGGACGGGCATGGTAATTTCGGCTCCATCGAAGGAGACGGTGCCGCTGCTATGCGTTATACGGAGGCCAGACTGCAGAAGATCACGCAGCAGGCATATCTGGCTGATCTGGACAAAGATGTTGTCGATTTTATTCCGAACTTTGATGAGACAGAGAAGGAACCGGAGGTATTGCCTGCCAGAGTCCCGAACCTTTTGATCAACGGGGCGGAAGGTATTGCAGTCGGTATGGCAACCAGCATTCCGCCGCATAATGTTTCGGAAGTTATTGATGCTGTTGAGGCCTATATGAAGGATCCGAAGATTACGACAGAGGAATTGATGCAGTATGTACCGGGGCCTGATTTTCCGACGGGAGGTATCGTTACAAATAAAGACGAGCTCCTGCAGATCTATGAGACGGGTGTCGGCAAGATTAAGGTGCGCGGCAAGATTGAAGTAGAAAACGGCAAGGGCGGTAAGATCAAACTGGTTATCACCGAGATTCCGTATCCGATGATCGGTGCCAACATTGGCAAATTTCTGATGGATGTCTATACGTTGGTAGAAACGAAAAAGACCAATGATATCGTTGATATCTCCAATCAGTCTTCAAAAGAAGGCATCCGTATCGTCATTGAACTGCGTAAGGATGCGGACATTGAAAATATCAAGAATATGCTATATAAGAAGACACGTCTGGAGGATACTTTCGGTGTCAATATGCTTGCGGTGGCGGAAAAACGTCCCGAGACGATGGGCATTAAGGAAATCATCCGACATCATGTGAATTTCCAGCATGAGGTTGCAACGAGAAAGTACAGGACGCTGCTTGCCAAGGAACTGGACAAGAAGGAGATACAGGAAGGTTTGATCAAGGCATGCGATGTCATAGATCTGATCATTGAGATCCTGCGAGGTTCCAAGAATGTCAGCGATGCCAAAAAGTGTCTGACAGAAGGTATCACCGAGGGCATCCAGTTTAAGTCCAGAATATCCAAGAAGATGGCAGAACAGCTGCACTTCACGGAGAGACAGGCAACTGCGATTCTGGAAATGCGTTTATACAGATTGATCGGACTCGAAATAGAAGCACTGATGAAGGAACATGATATCACGCTTAAGAATATCGAGACTTATAAAAAACTGCTGACAGATGAAAAAGCAATGGACAAGTCCATCATCGCAGAACTGGAAGGATTCAAAAAGGAATTCGGACGGCCGCGCAGAACTGCAATCGAGAATGCAGAGGAGGTCGTATTTGAAGAGAAGAAGCCGGAAGAGATGGAAGTGATGTTCCTGATGGATCGCTTCGGCTATGCCAAGACAATCGATATGCAGACCTATGACAGGAATAAGGAAGCAGCCGATACAGAGTATAAATATGTATTTAAGTGTATGAATACGGGTAAATTATGTGTCTTTACGGACAAAGGACAGATGCATACCATCAAGGTCATGGATCTGCCTGCCTGCAAGCTGCGTGACAAGGGGACACCGATTGATAACATCAGCAATTTTGACAGTAAGACCGAACAGCTGCTGTTCATAGATGATATGCAGGCACTGACCGGAAAGAAACTGTTGTTTGCAACGGCCAATTCCATGCTCAAGCAGGTATCGGGTGCAGAGTATGATGTTGCAAAGAGAACGGTTGCCGCAACCAATCTGGTCGAGGGGGACAAATTGCTGCTCGTGGAAGCAATAGAAGAACAGAAGAATATCGTACTGCAGACGGCGGATGGAATCTTCTTGAAGTTTACCATAGACGAAATTCCGGAAAAGAAAAAGGGTGCCGTCGGTGTCAGAGGTATGAAACTGGTCGATCACGATCAGGTGACGGATGTCTATCTGCTGCATAACGGCGGTGAACAGGTGACAGAATACAGACATAAGAAGATTGAACTCAATAAATTAAAGCTTGGCAAGCGAGATACCAAGGGAGTCAAGATACGCCTATGAGAGTGATTGCCGGTACGGCAAGGAGTCTGCCGCTAAAGACTCCGGCAGGTATGGATACAAGACCTACCTCCGATAAAACCAAAGAAACGCTGTTCAATGTTTTGATGCCGGATATTGCGGATGCTGATTTTCTGGATTTGTATTCCGGCAGTGGCGGGATCGGTATCGAGGCTTTGAGCAGAGGCGCCCGTTCGGCTTGCTTTGTTGAAAAGGGACGCAGCGCCATTGCTTGTATAGAAGAGAATCTGCAGTTTACGAAATTTGTCGACCGCGCTCAGGTCATCAAGACCGATGTCATGATGGCACTTCGACAGTTGGAAGGCAAGCATGTATTTGATATCATATTCATGGATCCTCCCTATAATGAACAGCATGAGGAGCGTGTGCTTGCATATCTGGCGCATTCCACATTGCTCCATGATGATACGATCATCGTGGTAGAGGCATCAAAGGAAACAGATTTTGACTATTTGCCTGAGATGGGATACTATATTAAAAAACAGAAAGACTATAAAACCAATAAGCATGTGTGGATAGGGAAGGAGTGTCCTGTATGAAGACAGCGATTTATCCCGGCAGTTTCGATCCGGTCACTTACGGGCATCTGGATATCATCAAAAGAGCTTCCAGAATCTTTGATGAATTGACGGTGAGCGTACTGAATAACAAAGCAAAATCTCCATTGTTTTCCGTTGAGGAACGTGTTAATATATTAAAAGAAGTCACAAAAGACATTCCGAACCTCAAGATTGCTTCCTATGAAGGGCTGTTGGTGGATTATGCAGAACAGTCGGGAGCGTCCGTTATTATCAGGGGATTGCGTGCCATTACCGACTTTGAATATGAGTTGCAGCTTGCACAGACGAATCATAAGTTGTCTCCCATGGTAGATACGATCTTTTTGACGACGGGATTGGAATATGCTTATCTGAGTTCCCATACGGTGAAGGAAGTCGCTGCCTTTGGCGGAGACATTTCGCAGTTTGTTCCGGACTATGTTGCCGATCAGATATTTGATAAATATGGAATCAAACATAAGGGATGTTAATAATGCTGGATGATTAAGGAGAGAACAATATGAGCAGTAGGATCGAACAAATCATTGAAGAGATGGAAGAGTATATCGACAGTTGTAAATATCAGCCTCTTTCCAATACTAAGATTGTGGTCGAGAAGGAACAAATAGATGAACTTCTTCGGGAACTTCGTATGAAGACACCGGATGAGATCAAGAGATACCAGAAGATTATCAGCAATAAGGAAGCCATCTTAAAAGATGCCAAGGAAAAGGCAGATGCACTGATCAACACGGCACAGATACAGACAGATCACATGATCAATGAGCATGAGATCATGCAGCAGGCTTATGAACAGGCCAATGAAGTGGTCGTACAGGCAGCTTCACAGGCGCAGCAGATCATCGACAATGCGACGATCGAAGCCAATGAAGTACGTGCGGCGGCCATGAAATACATGGATGATATGCTTGCTGAATTACAGAACATCATCACACACGCAATCGATACGGCGGAAGCCAAATACGGCGGACTGGTCACACAGCTTAAGGAATGTGATTCCGTGATTTCTGCCAACCGTTCGGAACTCTATCCGCAGGTTGGTTTGGAGCAGGATCTGGCAGAGACGGGACTGCCTTCTTCGGAAAGTATCATTGCCAATACAGATTCATCCGTTAAAGTGAATTCGACCGGTAGCGGTATCAATCTGGATATGTTAACAAAGTAATACATAGGTCATCAGACCGGTCAGCAGTGCGATGATGCCTTTGGACAGGATGTAATATCGTATGGAGAGCCCTGAGCCATGCAGCATGGATTGTGTCTGGCATATACAGGACAGACCTCCGAAGTTGACTATGATTAAGGACAGCAGGATTTGATTAACATGTGATAAAGTGGAATCAGCGACAAGGCTGATTCCATTTGTGATTTCCAGCAGTCCCGCAAGGCATAAAAAGAACAGTCCGTTGCAGTTAGGGAGCAATGTGCCCAGCATATTCGAAAAGAGTGCAAACAATATGATATATCCTCCCAGTCGTGTAATTGCTGCAAAGGAATCCATAATGCTTTCATCAAAAGACGGGGCGGATATGTGTTCATTCATCTTGACACAGTGTTCTCCGGCATCATGTTCAGATGCATGGAAATGCAGCCATACGCCTGACATAACTGCATAAAGGACCACCGGCATATAAACACAGGACAGACATACAAGACGATGTTCCTGTACAGAAAGCGATGCCGTCATGACATAGGAAGTAATGAAGGCCGGCCCTGCCAGATTACAGACAGGGAGCAGAAAGTTTCCCATGGGAGCGGATATCCGGCGGTTTCGTACCATATCCGCACAGAGTTTGGCACCCATCGGATAGCCGCATACGATGCCGAGTAAGGCAGAGCAGGCTTGGTGTTTTCTACATTTATGCCCATTCACATGTGCCATCAATACATTTGTGAGGATCATATAAGGGAGCAGTGTGGGCAATACGGTGCGAAACCAGAGCAGCAAACCGTCTGCAGCCCCTTCAAAGGCTTCCTCCGGAAACAATACCAGCATTAGGAGTGTAGATAAAAGCAGTAATGTAAGGGTTTTCTTTTTCATATCATATTATATGGTGATATCCACCAATCATAACTTGATTTTTGCATATAACTATGACAAAATATAAGTACACAAAACAGGAACAGAATTTATGAAACGATAGATTGGAGAATGAACATGGCAGTATTAGAAACATTACAACCCACAGAGGTATTTCGATATTTTGAAGAAATATGTGCGATTCCGCATGGTTCAGGAAACACTGCGGCAATCAGTGCATATTGTGTTGCATTTGCAAGGGAACATGAACTCGAATATCATCAGGATCTGCTCGGCAATGTCATCATCAAGAAGCCTGCAAGCAAGGGCTATGAGCAGTCGGCACTCGTGATACTGCAGGGACATATGGATATGGTGTGTGAGAAGAATTTTGATTATGACGGCAAGTTTGACTTCAAAAAGGATGGTCTGAAGCTCGCCATCATGGATGACTACGTATATGCGAAGGGAACGACACTGGGTGCGGATGACGGCATCGCAGTTGCATATTGTCTGGCGATATTGGCAGATGATACCCTGCAGCATCCTCCGCTTGAGGCTGTCTTTACCGTGGACGAAGAGACCGGAATGCAGGGAATTACAGGTCTGGATGTGTCTCTGCTCCAAGGAAAAAGGATGATCAACATCGACAATGAAAATGAAGGAGAGCTTTTGGTCAGCTCTGCCGGCGGTATGTGTGCAAAATGTACCATTCCTGTCAGATATGTTGAAAAAAGAGGAAGCAAATACACCATTGTATTATGCGGCCTGACAGGCGGACACTCCGGTACGGAGATTGATAAGTATCGAGGGAATGCCAATCTGCTGATGGGACGGCTTTTACATTTCATCGGCAAGAATATCCGGTTTGATCTGATCTATCTCAAGGGCGGGCTGCAGGACAATGCCATCCCGCGTGAGGCAAAGGCAGAGATTCTGGTACACGAAAAAGATGCCTATCAGTTTGAAGAATTGATCAGCCAGTTTGAGCGTACCATTCAAAATGAATACCGCATCATAGAAAAGAATATTACGATCTATTGTGAAGATAAAGGGGTATCCGATGAACAGGTATTGACTCCCAAGACGAAAGAACGGGTCATCTTCCTGCTGATGACGATTCCGGATGGTGTGCAGAAGATGAGTCCTGAGACGGACAGTCTGGTACAGACCTCATTGAATGCCGGTATCATGAGACTGAAGGAAAATAATTTTGTCATGCAGATCAACATCAGAAGCTCTGTTTCTTCTGAGAAATACGCTCTCGGAGATAAGTTAAAGTATCTGACGGAGACGATTGGCGGAACTTACGGTGTTGACGGGGATTTTCCGGCATGGGAGTATACGAGCAAATCGGATCTGCGAGACATCATGTTCAAGACTTATCAGAAGACCTTCGGATGCAATCCAAGATTAAGCGGGATACATGCCGGACTGGAGTGTGGAACGATGTACAGTAAGATAGAAGGCATTGACATTGTTTCGTTTGGACCTGAAATCCAAAATATTCATACCCCGAAGGAGAAACTCAGCATTTCCTCTACAAAACGGACATGGGAGTATCTGTTGGCTGTTTTGAAAAACTGCAAATAAAATCCTCAAAAAAGCATATAGTTGAATATATGCTTTTTTCGTGGGTAGCGATGAAAATGTCGTGATTACATGGTGTTTGAGGGGATTAATGAAGTATTTCAAGCCGATGCTGCTTTTTTTGTTGATATTGCTTGCTTTGTGTGTGACAGTCGTGTCTCTGACAAAACTGCTGCGTACCTCGGCGGGGCTGTATGTCGGGAAGGAGCAGACATGTATATATACAGACGCCTATCGTGCAGGTGATTATGAACAGGACGAGGCCATGCAGGACATTCTCGCGGATCTGATTTTTTTTCCGGTGCCGGAGTCGATCAATCGGTCTGATGCTTCGGTCTCTTATGAAAATTCATGGATGT
The DNA here is from genome assembly GCA_964638005.1 of uncultured Lachnospiraceae bacterium. GTDB lineage: Bacteria > Bacillota > Clostridia > Lachnospirales > Lachnospiraceae > JAAYYM01. Next base: position 23,738 of record CAZWXS010000005.1, on the reverse strand, counting down.
TCGAGAGAACTTACGGAGGACAAAGAGGGCATGAGGGCTGTGATATCATGGCAGATATCAATGAGCGGGGACTATATCCTATCGTGAGTATGACGGCCGGAACCATTGAGAAGATGGGTTGGTTGAGACAGGGCGGCTATCGAATCGGAATCCGCAGTACGCATGGCGGATATTTTTATTATGCGCATCTGTATTCCTATGCGCAAGGACTGGAGGAAGGTTCACAGGTGGCGGCAGGAGAACTGATCGGATATATGGGCGACAGCGGATACAGTGACACAGTAGGAACTGTCGGCAACTTTGCCGTACATCTGCATGTCGGTTTTTATATCAATTCACCCGATGGTGAAGAAATCAGTCTGAATCCGTATCCTCTGCTGAAGAAACTGGAGAGTAAAAAACTAAAGTATACCTACTAAAGAATACAGAAATATGCTATACTGAAATGTAATAATTACTTAAGGTGGTTCATCATGTTTAATCTTCCCGAAGAGTTCAAAGCCTCCATGCAGAAACTGCTTGGAAATGAATATGAAGCATATATGATGTCCTTTGAGAATCCACGTCATTACGGGCTGCGTGTCAACACAGCCAAGATATCGCCGGAAGTATTTGAAGAGATTGTTCCGTTTCAGGTCAAAAGGATTCCGTTTATACCGAACGGCTACTATTATGATGGTGTCACAGAGCCGGCAAAGCATCCATACTATTATGCGGGACTCTATTATCTGCAGGAGCCGAGTGCCATGACACCTGCAGCTTTGCTCCTTATAGAAGAGGGCGACAGAGTACTTGATCTGTGTGCAGCTCCTGGAGGCAAAGCAACAGAGCTTGGAGCGAGGTTACGAGGCAAGGGAATCCTTGTTGCCAATGACATCAGCGCGTCAAGAGCGAGGGGCTTGCTTAAGAACATAGAATTGCAGGGAATCGCAAATTGCTATGTAACAGCAGAAACGCCCGAGAAGCTGGCGGAGTATTATCCTGAAGCATTTGATAAGATATTGGTGGATGCTCCCTGCTCGGGAGAGGGTATGTTCCGCAAGGAGCCGGCGTTGATCAAGAGTTGGCTTGAACGAGGACCTGCCACATACCATGCGATACAAAAGGAAATCATGGCATCGGCGATAAGGATGCTGCGACCGGGAGGGCTTCTTCTGTATTCGACCTGTACCTTTTCTTATGAAGAGGATGAAGCCACGATAGAAGATGTCTTAAAGCAGTATCCTGAAATGAAGCTGATGGATTTATCAAAGGAACATGGATTCAGAGAGGGACTGCAGCCTTATGAGCAATGTGTCCGGATATATCCGCATCTCGTAGACGGAGAAGGTCATTTCCTGGCGCTGCTGCAAAAAGAAGAAGGAATGACAGAGGAAACGGCTGTCAGAGGGAACAAGCCTTTGATACCGGAGAGCATCTTAAAGCCTGTACGGGAATGGATGCAGTATACATATTCCGATGTTCTCAAAGCTTCTATGAAAAAGGAAGCATTGTTATACAGAGATGACAATCTGTATCTGCTGCCGGACGGTATACCCTGTCATCAGTCTCTGCGGTATCTGCGGACGGGACTGCATCTTGGCACTGTCGACAGGAACGGACGTTTTGAACCGAGTCAGGCACTTGCGATGCATCTGAAGTGTTCTGAGTATGCATTTTGTCTGAATCTGAAGGCAGATGACACAAATGTTATAAAATATCTAAAGGGTGAGACCATAGCATTACCTGCAGGGTTTCGTGTAGAGAATAAGGCATCTGTACTTGTCTGTGTGGATGGATATCCATTGGGATGGGGCAAGGTCAATCAACAGATGCTCAAGAACAAATATGCAGTAGGGTGGTTATATCAGGGGAGAGCTCTCGTTGCGAAGCAATGAGACACCCCTGATGGATCAAAGGGAGAGCTCTCGTTGCGAAGCAATGAGACACCCCTGATGGATTAAAGGGAGAATCATGATGTTAGATAATATAAAAGCAGTCATTTTTGATCTGGACGGTACATTGGTAGATTCTATGTGGATGTGGAGAAAGATAGATGAGGAATATTTGGGACGATTCCGCATTCCGTTGCCGGAAGATCTTCAAAACGAAATAGAAGGCATGAGCTTTTCGGAAACCGCAGCATACTTCAAGAATCGTTTCCAAATAGCTGATTCCGTTGAGACGATTAAGGATACGTGGAATGAGATGGCACATGAGAAATACAGAGATTATGTGCCTCTCAAAGCCGGTGTCACAGAATTTCTGGATGCATGTCGTGAACGCGGTATCAAACTTGGAATCGCAACCAGCAACTCAACACATCTGGCAGAAACAGTGCTGATCAAGCATGATATCCTGTCCAGATTTGATGCCATCACGACCGGATGTGATGTATGTGCGGGAAAGCCTGCACCGGATGTATATCTGAAGGTGGCAAAGGATCTTCATGTAGAACCCGAAGAATGTCTTGTATTTGAGGATATCACAGCAGGAATCAGAGCCGGAAAAAATGCGGGCATGAAGGTCTGCGCGGTAGAAGATGAATATTCCTCTTACCAGCTGGAAGAGAAGAAACGCATTGCGGATTATTATATTCAGGATTATTTTGATATCTTTGAGAATGCTTATGAGGTACTTGCATGAATCAGGATTTTTTGCCGATTTGCAGAGAGGATATGCTGGAAAGACAGATTGAACAGTTTGATTTTGTATATGTCATCGGAGATGCATATGTGGATCATCCGTCCTTCGGACCGGCAATCATCAGCAGATTGTTAGAAGCACATGGATATTCCGTCGGCATCATATCACAACCCGATTGGAAGGATGACAACAGTGTCTGTATTTACGGAGAACCCCGACTGGCATTTCTGGTCAGCAGCGGCAATATGGATTCCATGGTCAATCACTATTATGTTTCTAAGAAACACAGGCAGACAGATGCCTATACCCCCGGCGGAGAGACCGGTAAACGGCCTGATTATGCGGCTGTGGTATACGGCAATCTGATTCGCAGGAGCTATAAGCATACACCCATGATTATCGGTGGAATTGAAGCAAGTCTTAGAAGACTGGCACATTATGATTATTGGTCAAACCGTATGAAACGTTCCCTGCTGCTGGATTCCGGAGCAGATCTCATTTCCTATGGCATGGGTGAACATTCTATCATAGAGATTGCAGATGCCCTAAATGCACAGATTGCGGTGATGGACATCACATTTATCAAAGGAACCGTATATAAGACATCGACAACGGACAATTTATATGATGCGGTCATACTGCCGGATTATGAGACAGTGTGTACCAGCAGGGAAGCCTATGCAGACAGCTTTCTGATACAGTATGAGAACACCGATGCCGTGACCGGCAGGACGCTTGTGGAACAATACGGTGAGAAACAATATGTCGTGCAGAATCCTCCTGCATTACCTTTGACTACAGAAGAGATGGATGAGGTCTATCGGCTGCCGTATATGAGAACCTATCACCCCTCCTATGAGGCAAAGGGCGGAATCCCGGCAATCAAAGAAATCAAGTTTTCACTGATCAGCAGCAGAGGATGTTTCGGAGGATGTAATTTCTGTGCACTTACCTTTCATCAGGGAAGAACGATACAGCAAAGAAGTCATGAATCCATTATTGCGGAAGCAGAGACCTTTCAATATGATCCGGAATTCAAAGGCTATATTCATGATGTCGGCGGACCGACTGCAAACTTCCGTGAGCCCTCTTGTGCAAAGCAGTTGAAGACAGGAGTATGCAAAAAGCAGCAATGCCTGTTCCCGACTGCTTGTAAGAACCTTCGCATCGATCATTCCAATTATGTGGTTTTATTGCGGAAGCTGCGCAAGGTACCAAAGGTCAAGAAGGTATTCATCCGTTCGGGTATACGCTATGACTATCTGATATATGATCAGGATCCGACCTTCTTTGAAGAATTGGTCATGCACCATATCAGCGGACAGTTAAAGGTTGCGCCGGAGCACATTTCCGGACAGGTTCTGTATTATATGGGTAAGCCCGAGAGGGCAGTGTATGATCGCTTTTGCAGAAAATATGAACAGCTGAATCAAAAGGCAGGCAAAAATCAGTTTCTCGTACCGTATCTGATGTCGTCACATCCAGGCTCGACCTTGAAAGATGCGATAGAGCTTGCGGAATATTTAAGGGACCTCGGACATATGCCTGAACAGGTTCAGGATTTTTATCCCACACCGTCTACCATGTCAACTGTCATGTATTATACGGAGATGGATCCAAGAACCAAGAAATCGGTCTATGTGCCGAAGAATCCACATGAAAAAGCATTACAGAGAGCATTGATACAATATCGTGACCCGAAGAACTATGAGGCTGTTCTGGAAGCACTTTTAAAAGAACATCGCCAGGATCTGATCGGATTTGATGAGCACTGCCTGATTCGTCCGCGCAAGATGCAGGACAGAAAAAGACAGGAGCATCATGCGGCATATACAGCAAAACAGCAGAGCGAAAGCGGCAGAGGAGCGCAAAGGAAAAGAACAATCAGAAATGTGCATAAACGAAAGTCGTAGGAGGGATATCAATGAATATTGCAATTGTGACAGGCGCTTCATCCGGAATGGGCAGGGAATTTGTCAAACAGATTGATAAAGCCTATACAAAACTTAATGAAATATGGGTCATTGCAAGAAGGCAGGACAGACTGGTAGAACTTCAGAAAAGTGTCAAGACACCATTGAAGATCGTCCCGATTGACCTATCCAACCGAAAGCAGTTGAAAATATTGGAAATTCTGCTTGCAGAGAACCAGCCTACAATAAAAATGCTGGTAAATTCTGCAGGTTATGGTATCATTGGTGATTTTGCAGGCAGTGAATCAGACGATGCGACCGGAATGATTGAACTCAATTGTGTAGCATTGACTTCAATGACACATATCTGTCTTCCGTATATGAGCAATGGCAGCCGTATCATACAGCTGGCATCCTCGGCAGCATTTCTGCCGCAGCCGGGTTTTGCTGTTTATGCAGCAACCAAGTCTTATGTACTCAGCCTGTCCAAGGCATTGAATTATGAATTGGCGGATCGGGGCATATACGTAACAGCGGTATGTCCGGGACCTGTTAAGACAGAGTTCTTTGATTTAGCGGAGCAGAAGAACTCCATGCCACTTTATAAGAAGCTTGCAATGGTCAATGCGGCAGATGTTGTCAAGACTGCGCTGAAGGCTTCCTCGGATAAAAAAGAAGTTTCCGTATACGGAACAACTATGAAACTGTTTGCAGCTATGACAAAGATTTGTTCCCATAAGTGGATTTTGTCCGTTGTACAGCGGATGAATGAAAAGGATGACACTAAAAAGGACAGCAAAAAAGATAAGAATAAAAACAAGAAGAAAGATAAGAAGGCATAACATGAAAAAGATACAAAAGGGACAATACGGATATCTGAAATACCAAAGAAAGATCGTAACGCTCAGGACAGTCGGACTATTTGCAATTGCATTTGCGATTCTGATCGTCGGGCTCTGCACGACCGGAACCAAATCCAATGCTATGACGGTGGTTGCAATCCTTGGAATGCTTCCGGCGAGCAAGAGCGCGGTCAATATGATCATGTTCTTCCGTTTCAAGGACAGCAGTCCCAAATTGCATGAGCGTTCCATGGCGATCGTACATGATCTGCCCATGCAATATGATCTGGTCTTTACGATGCCGGATAAGTCCTATCAGATACAGCAGCTTGCATGTAATGCAAATACGATCTGCGGGTATCGGGACGGTGATGCGCAGTCCCTTCAGAAGCTGCAGGAACATATCAAAGTTATGCTTGAAAAGGATAGCCTGAAGAATGTTGAAGTTAAGCTATGGAATGATTACGGACAGTTTGAAAAGCGCCTGCAGCAGATGCAGGATAAGTATGCGCCAGCGGAAGACAGCCAAAGCAATCAGATATTGTCGCTGCTGCTGGCAATCTCACTGTGACGAGGTGAATGGATGAGAGTGGTGACCGTATCCGGAAATGAAGCCGGACAACGGCTGGACAAGCTGTTATTAAAATATATGAATAATGCATCCATGGGGTTCATCTTTAAGATGCTGCGAAAGAAGAACATCGTACTGAACGGTAAAAAAGCAGACGGCAGTGAAAAGGTCTGTGTCGGCGATGAAATCAAACTGTTCTTATCTGATGAGACCATTGAAAAATTTTCTTCAACTCGTAATCATAGCGTGGAACATGCGGTCAAACTTGATGTGATTTATGAAGACGAACATATTCTCCTGATCAACAAACCGGTTGGTATGCTCTCGCAGAAGGCGCAGCCCGGAGATGTGTCGCTGAATGAATATTGTATTGATCATTTATTGAAGAATGCTTCGATAACTCCGGAAATATTAAAGACCTTTACTCCGTCCGTCTGCAACAGACTGGATCGGAATACGAGCGGTATTGTGATATGCGGAAAAACACTGATTGGTCTGCAGACGATGTCTGAAATGCTCAAGAACCGTACCCTGCATAAGTATTACATATGTATGGTGGACGGACGGGTCGCAGAGGAGCAGACGATCAGAGGGTATCTGACGAAGGATGAAGCACATAACCGTGTTACGATTCATGATACCGGGGAAGAAGACGCCGCCCGCATAGAGACATCCTATAGACCGCTTGGGTATTTAGAAGATGCCACGCTGTTAGAGGTAGAACTGATTACCGGAAAGTCACATCAGATCAGGGCACATCTTGCTTCCGTCAGACATCCGATCATCGGGGACGTGAAGTATGGAAATAAAGAAATCAATGGGGCATATCGGAAACAATCCGGTGTCACATCACAGCTGTTACATGCATATAAGCTCGTCATGCCGGAAATCAACGGGGCATTGGCATATCTATCAAAACAGGAATTTACTGCATCGCCTTCATCCATATTTCAGGCAATCATAGATGAAGCGGCAGAACCGGGAGGCAGACATGGCAACATGGAACTCCAGAGGATTAAGAGGATCCACACTGGAAGAACTGATCAACAGGACAAATGAAAAATACAGAGCAAATGGTCTGGCACTGATTCAAAAGATGCCGACGCCCATCACGCCCATTAAGATGGATAAGGAAAGCAGACACATCACACTCGCCTATTTTGAACAGAAGAGTACAGTTGATTACATCGGTGCGGTACAGGGTATACCGGTCTGCTTCGATGCAAAGGAATGTGCCACGGATACCTTTGCACTGGCAAATGTTCATGAGCATCAGGTCAACTTCATGGAAGAGTTTGAAAAACAGGGCGGAGTTGCATTTATACTGATTTATTATACCGCTAAGAATTTTCTGTACTATTTACCGTTTTGCGAGTTGAAGAAATTCTGGGACAGGGCGGCAAACGGAGGCCGCAAAAGCTTTAGGTTCGAGGAGCTGGATATAAAGTACGAGATCAAACAGAAGCAAGGAATCGTAGTTCCGTATCTGGATGCATTACAGGTGGATTTGGATTCACGAACCTGATGAGATGATTTCTCAAAGGGAACCAATCAATTAAATTGTAGAAATTGTATACATAATGGTTGACAATTTGGTTGTCATAAAATATAATTCAAATAATTCTATTTGCTACCATGGTAGCATGATAACACTGTACAGCAATAAAGTGTTTCCGCTATGGGAATACAGAGGAGAAGAGGACATCATGAAAGGAAAACTGTTACACACACCGGAGGGTGTCAGAGACATCTATGGCGCCGAATACGAGAAAAAACTATGCATACAGGACAAACTGCATCAGAAGTTGAAATTATACGGCTATCGTGACATACAATGCCCGACTTTTGAATTTTTTGAAATTTTCTCAAACAAGATCGGAACGATTCCGTCCAAAGAATTATATAAATTTTTTGATAAGGAAGGCAACACGCTGGTGCTGCGTCCCGACTTCACACCTTCTATTGCAAGGGCGACCGCCAAATATTTTATGGAAGAAAAGAAACCGCTGCGTTTCTGTTATATGGGAAATACCTTTATCAATGCAACGGATCTGCAGGGGAGACTGAAGGAAACGACACAGATTGGTGCGGAACTAATCGGAGACGATTCCGTAGAAGCAGATGCAGAGATCATTGCGTTGGTCGTTGCTTCCATGAAAGAAGCAGGGCTCCATGACTTTCAGGTCAGCATCGGAAATGTAGAATTTTTCAAGGGATTATGCGTGGAATACGGAATTGATGAAGATGCAGAGCTTACATTACGTGACTATATTTCCAACAAAAATTATTTTGGAACGATTGATATACTGGATTCCCTGAATCTTTCAACAGATGCAAAGGAAGCGATTTTGAAGATATCGGAACTGTTCGGAAGCGTAGAAACGATCCGAACCGCCAAGACACTTGTGTCCAACGCACGTTCCGTCAGCGCAATAGAGCGTTTGGAGCAGTTATACGAATTGCTGACCTTTTATCAGATTGAACAATATGTGACGTTTGATCTGGGTATGCTGAGCAAATATCACTATTATACCGGCATGATCTTCCGTGCATATACATATGGCAGTGGCGATGCAGTCATCAAGGGAGGCAGATATGATTCCCTGCTGCAGGAGTTCGGAAAGAGCTCCGCCGCAGTCGGATTTGCAATTACAGTCGATCAGCTGCTTTCTGCACTTTCAAGACAGAATATCGAGGTCTGTCTGCCGAAGACACAGGATTTGATCATATATACACATGAACTGTCCAAAACAGCAATTCAATATGCGGCTACATTGAGACAGAACGGAAAATGTGTCGAGATGCTGTTAAAAAAGGCTGTGGAGGATGATACGGAATATGTTGCATATGCCCATAACTGTCAGGCAGACACAGTGATCAGCATTACCGATGAGCATCATGCAATCCGATATGATGTGACAGGCGGCAGCAAAGAGACCATTACATTTTAAGAAAACAGGAGATTGGATATGAGATACATAACATTTGCCCTAGGTAAGGGCAGACTTGCCGAGAAGGCACTGGAAATGCTGGAGTCCGTTGGCATCACATGTGAAGAGATGAAGGATAAAAGTTCCAGAAAGCTGATCTTTGTAAATGAAGAATTGAAACTGAAATTCTTTCTTGCCAAGGCACCGGATGTGCCGACTTATGTAGAATACGGCGCGGCGGATATCGGAATTGTCGGAAAGGATACGATCCTCGAAGAGAACAGAAAGAATTATGAGGTGTTGGATCTGGGCTTCGGTAAATGCCGTATGTGTGTCTGCGGACCTGCATCTGCAAAGGAACTGCTGCAGCACCATGAGATGATCAGGGTGGCGACAAAATATCCGCGGATCGCAAAGGAATATTTCTATAACAAAAAGCATCAGACAGTTGATATCATCAAATTGAACGGTTCTATCGAGCTTGCACCGATCGTCGGCTTATCGGAAGTCATCGTAGATATCGTTGAGACAGGCTCTACGCTGCGTGAAAACGGACTTGAGGTATTAGAGGAGATATGTCCTCTGTCTGCCAGAATGATCGTGAATCAGGTCAGCATGAAGATGGAAGCCGACCGTATCAATCAACTAATCAAGGATTTGAGGGAGAAATTATGAGAATCATATCATTGACCAATGAGACCAAACAGGATATCTTAAAGAACCTGCTAAAGAGAAGCCCGGGACAATATCCTGAATATGAGGCGACAGTACAGGAAATCGTGTCTAATGTCAAAAATCAAGGAGATCAGGCATTATTTGATTACAGCAAAAAGTTTGACGGCTGTGATTTAAGCACAGGCAATATACGGGTCACAGAACAGGAAATTGAAGAAGCATATGCAAATTATGATCAGGATCTGATCTGTGTCATGCAGCGTGCACATGATAATATCAAAGCGTACCATGAGAAACAGGTGCGTTACAGCTGGATTGATACGAAAGAAGACGGAACAATACTCGGACAGAAGATCACACCGCTTGAGAGGGTCGGGGTCTATGTACCCGGTGGCAAGGCAGCCTATCCTTCGTCTACCATGATGTGTGTCATCCCTGCCAAAGTGGCAGGTGTCAGCCGTATTGTTATGATGACTCCGCCGGGGAAAGAGGGTATCATCAATCCGGGCATCCTCGTCGCAGCTAAGATATGTGGTGTGACTGAAATCTATAAAGTAGGCGGTGCACAGGCAATTGCGGCACTTGCATATGGTACCGAAACGATTCCGAAGGTTGATAAGATCGTGGGGCCCGGCAATATTTTTGTGGCATTGGCAAAAAAGGCCGTATATGGAAATGTCAGCATAGATTCCATTGCAGGGCCAAGCGAAATCCTTGTCCTTGCGGATGATACCGCAAATCCCAGATATGCAGCAGCAGATCTTTTGTCACAGGCAGAACATGACGAACTGGCTTCGGCGATTATGATCACGACCTCTCGGCAGTTTGCGGAAGCTGTGTCCGAGGAGGTAGAACAGTTTACAAAGCAGCTGTCTCGGGCAGAGATTATCCGAAAGTCGCTTGACAAGTACGGTTATATCCTTCTTGCAGACACTATGGACGAGGCCATCGAGGTGGCAAATGACATTGCATCCGAACATTTGGAGATTATGACGGCGGCACCTTATGAGGTAATGACAAAGATCAGGAATGCAGGAGCCATTTTCATCGGAGAATATTCCTCAGAGCCTCTGGGAGATTACTATGCAGGACCGAATCATGTACTTCCGACCAACGGAACGGCAAAGTTCTTTTCACCACTTGGTGTAGATGAATATATTAAAAAATCCAGTATTATTTCCTATTCGCAGGATGCTCTTAGGAAGGCACATGAAGATATAGAAAAATTTGCTGCGTCAGAAGGCTTGACGGCTCACGCAAATTCTATTAAAGTTAGATTTGAGGGAGAGTGAAGATATGAGCAGAAGCACAACGGTTAAGCGTAAGACTAAGGAAACGGATATTGAAATGATGCTTGAGATTGACGGCATCGGAAAGAGCGAGATATCAACAGGCATCGGCTTTTTTGATCATATGCTTGAGGGCTTTTCCAAGCATGGGTTCTTTGATCTGAATCTGAAGGCGGACGGAGATCTGTCGGTGGACGGTCATCATACGGTCGAAGATACCGGTATTGTACTCGGGCAGGCAATCAAAGAGGCAATCGGTGATAAAAAGGGAATCAAACGCTACGGTAATTTCATATTGCCGATGGACGATACATTGGTGTTGTGTGCCTTGGATCTGTCAGGCAGGCCGTATCTGGTGTATAAAGGTGATTTTCAGGCTGAGCGAGTCGGATGCATGGATACGGAACTCGTAAAAGAATTTTTCTATGCAATTTCTTATTCAGCAGGCATGAATCTGCATATTAAGGTTTTGTCGGGTACGAATGCGCACCATATCATAGAAGCGATGTTCAAAGCATTTGCCAAGGCACTTGACGAAGCAACCACGATAGATGAAAGAATCAAGGATGTGTTATCGACCAAAGGAACATTAGCATAAGGAGAGCATGAATGAGTTATAAGAAGATTGCAGCATGCATATATTTAGAGAACGGAAAGGCAATCACAGGCTTTTCCGATCATAAGATCATAGCGGAGAGTGCAGTAGACCTTGCGGTTAAGTACAGCAATCTCGGCTCGGATGAACTGATTATTTTTGATTTGTCGGATTCAGATCAAGAGCATGAAGAAGCACTCGGCGTGATCAAGGAAATCAACAGACATATAGATATTCCGGTCGTGGGCGCGGGAAATATCAAGCGCACGGAGGATGTTAAGAAGCTGCTCTATGCAGGCTGTAAGAAAGCTGCCATGAACATGGCAAAGCAGGCGAATATTGATTTGATTGAAGAGGTCAGCAAGCGCTTCGGAAAAGAGAAAATTGCTGTTTGTGCAGATGCGGAAGAGCAGATCATCGAACACTTTGAATTATTGGATACCTATTGTTGTGGTGCAATATTGTTAAACAGTGCACCCTGTAAAGGATATAAATCTTTGTCTGTCATTCCGGTACTGAATGATATCACCCCGGAGGCCATTCCTGAGGTGCTTGGAAATGCCGGTGTTGCAGGTGTGTCCGGAGATGCCATCAACTTTCATATCGAGGATGTGATGCAGATCAAGAATCAGTGTGCGGCGGCGGGCATTGAGATCAATACATATACATGTGCATTTTCATGGTCGGATTTTAAATTGAATTCTGACGGACATGTGACTGTTGTCGTACAGGATTACAAGACAGCGCAGGTTCTGATGGTTGCTTATATGAATGAGGAAGCATATCAGAAGACGATTGAGACCGGCAGGATGACCTATTACAGCAGAAGTCGGAATGAACTTTGGTTGAAAGGTGAGACGAGCGGACATTTTCAATATGTCAAGGAATTGATTGCCGACTGCGATATGGATACAATCCTCGCAAAGGTATCTCAGGTGGGTCCGGCGTGTCATACGGGAAGCACCAGCTGCTTCTTTAACGAGATTATGAAAAAGGAATACAGCGATAACAATCCGCTTAAGGTATTTGAAGAAGTCTATGCTGTCATTGCGGACAGAAAGATTCATCCCAAAGAAGGTTCCTATACGAATTATCTCTTTGATAAGGGTGTAGATAAGATCCTGAAGAAAATCGGAGAAGAGGCAACGGAAATTGTTATTGCAGCCAAGAATCCCGATAAGGAAGAAATCAAATACGAAATGTCTGATTTTCTGTACCATGCAATGGTACTGATGGTCGAAAACGGCATTACATGGCAAGACATCACCAAGGAACTGGCCAATCGTTAGACAGCTGCAATATCAAAAAAACGATCAATCGTTTTATAACTGCAAACTATCAAGTATGAATCAGGAGGTCTGTGTATGTTTAAAATGAGAAAGACAATCAAATTACTTGGCGCTCTTTTTACAGGAATGGCAATGATGCTGTTGATTTTGCCGACGGAAGCACAGGCCGCTCCCAAGAAGCATACCGTCACATTTATCTATGGTGACAGGATCAGTCAGCAGGAGGTATCTGACGGTGCCTATGCCAAGATACCGACGGACACTTCAATACAGGGGTATACATTTCTCGGTTGGTCAGACAGTGCGGTCAATGTCAGACAGGATAAGATTATCCTGGGTATGTACGCAAACAACATTCCGTATGCACCTCTGACGAATTCCTTCAGCCACATCAAGAAGGTAAATGAAAATATGTCGGCACCGTTCTTACCTGAATGGTCGATTACATCTCCCGAAATGGGAGTTCCGGGAGTGACATGTATCGTCAGATGGTACAACAGCTGGGATATGCAGATATTCAAGACGGATGTCGTTTCCTACGGAGGGACTCTTCCGAATCCGATGGATCCCGATGTAGAAGGAATCGAATTCATCGGCTGGGAAGGCAATTGGAATAATGTAACAGAGGATCGCGCCATCAAGGCATGGGGCGTCAAAAAAGAAGCAGAAGATGAGAGCAGCACTTCCGACGAAGATGCGACTGCTATCATGGATACTGATGCCGATACGAAAGTTGAAACAAAGGAAGATCCGACAACGGCCAACATCAATCAGACAGTGGTGGTTGAAACACCGATTCTGCAAAATACAATCGAATAAATATGATTCAGTAAAGCGGGCAGCCTTCGGTTGACCGCTTTTTTCATGCAAAATGCCCTTATGCTGTCGTGGTCTGATTTTGATTACAGATTCATATATATGATTGTACAGAATTACAGTGATATCTCGGAAATGATGCAAGGAGGCAGTGTGACATGAAAAAAATATCTACCGAAAAGAAACTGGAGCTGATCAAAAGGATACGTGAGGAATCCAATCATAACCAATCCCTGATTACGGGACGGGAATCTATCCTGTCCGATTCCGGCAGAGAAGCTATCGGAGGCGGACACTTTGGCTTTGGCAAGGTGCGGCTGTTCTTATCAATCCTGTTATTCTTATTCTGTTTATGGTTCCGATTTTCGGTCGGCGAGACCTCGGAAAGCATGAACTATGAATCCTTGAGGCATTTGCTGCAAGAGGAAATAAACCTGAATACAATTGATTTTATCGGTGAATTACCGTATAATTTAACAAGTGCCGATATCGAATGACAAATCTGCACAAATGAAACGTCAGGAAGGTTACTGATCAATGATAAAACTGGCATTACCGGAAGAAATCCTTATGAAAATAGACAAACCTGCCCGCTACATCGGAAATGAAGTCAATGCAGTCGTCAAGAATCGTGATGCAGTAGATATCAGATTTGCTATGTGTTTCCCGGATGTATATGAAATCGGTATGTCCCATCTGGGCATTCAGATTCTGTATGATATGTTCAACAAGCGGGAAGATGTCTGGTGTGAGAGGGTGTATTCTCCGTGGGTGGATCTGCATAAGATCATGAAGGAGCAGAATATACCGCTATTTGCACTGGAATCACAGGATCCCATTCGCGAATTTGATTTTCTGGGCATTACGATCCAATACGAGATGTGCTATACCAATATCCTGCAGATATTGGATTTAAGCCATATTCCTTATCAGGCATGCATGCGTACATGGGAGGATCCGATTGTCATCGGCGGTGGGCCGTGTACCTATAATCCGGAGCCTCTTGCGGAGTATTTTGATATGTTTTATATTGGCGAAGGAGAGACTTCTTATGCCATTTTATTAGATACATACAAGGAGTATCGCAATGCAGGAAAAAGCAGGACGGATTTTTTGCTTGCAGCTGCACAGATTCCGGGAATCTATGTTCCTGCGTTTTATGAAGTTTTGTATCAAGAGGACGGAACAATTGCTTCCTTTGAACCGACTGCAGACGTTCCTCGCAACATCAGAAAAGTCATTGTCAATGATGTCAGCAATACATTTTACCCCAAAAAGCCGGTTGTTCCTTTTATTAAAGTGACACAGGATCGGGTCGTGCTTGAAATTCAGCGTGGCTGTATCAGAGGATGTCGGTTCTGTCAGGCAGGAATGGTTTATAGACCCGTCAGAGAACGAGACATTGAGATGCTGAAAGAGTATGCCCATGACATGCTTAAAAATACGGGACATGAAGAAATTTCCTTAAGCTCCTTAAGCTCCAGTGATTATTCCAAACTTGGAGAGCTGGTAAATTATTTGATTGATGAATTCGCGGGGAAAGGAATCAACATTTCTCTGCCGTCACTTAGAATTGATGCTTTTTTCCTGGATATCATGAGCAAGGTACAGGATATCAGAAAGAGCAGTCTGACATTTGCGCCGGAGGCGGGTTCACAAAGGCTTCGTAATGTCATCAATAAAGGACTGACCGAAGAAACGATACTGAATGGTGCTTCACTTGCCTTTCAGGGCGGCTGGAACAAGGTGAAGCTGTATTTTATGCTGGGACTGCCGACAGAAACCGAAGAGGATATGCGGGGCATTATGGAATTATCGGACAAGATTGCCCGCTTATATTATGAATTGATACCGAAGGAACAGCGTAACGGTAAGGTACAGATTACAGCAAGTACTTCTTTCTTTATTCCGAAGCCGTTCACTCCGTTCCAGTGGGCTACGATGTACTCAGCAGAAGAATATATGGATAAGGCACGCTATGTCAATCATGCAATGCATGAACAACTGAATCAGAAGAGTATCAAGTATAATTGGCATGAGGCTCATCTGAGTGTTTTGGAGGGTGTTCTTGCGAGAGGAGACAGAAGAGTCGGAAAGGCTTTGCTGTCGGCTTATGAAAAAGGCTGTCTGTTTGATTCCTGGTCGGATTATTTTCAAAATGATATGTGGCTGGAAGCCTTTGCGGAAAATGATATTTCGATTGATTTCTATAACAACCGAACCAGAGATCTTGATGAAATCCTGCCCTGGGACTTTATCGATGTCGGAGTGACAAAGGAGTTTTTGAAGAGGGAATGGGCGCATGCGATGGCAGAAGAAGTAACACCGAACTGTCGTACGGCATGTTCCGGATGCGGAGCAAAACAGTTTGGAGGAGGTGTCTGCTATGAAAATCAGAATTAAATTTTCCAAGCATGGCGCTGTTAGATACATTGGGCATCTGGATGTTATGCGCTATTTTCAAAAGGCAATGAGACGTGCTGAAATAGACATTAAATATTCAGGCGGAATGAGTCCTCATCAGATTATGTCATTTGCACAGCCGCTCGGTGTCGGATATGAAAGTGATGGTGAATATCTGGATATTGAAGTAAACAGTACTGACGCTTCTGCAGTATCGATTGAGCGGCTAAATGCAGTCATGTCTGATGGAATTATCGTGACAGAATATAAAGAACTTCCGGACAATGCGCAGAATGCAATGTCAAGTATCTCTGCGGCAGACTATATCGTCGGAATACGCAGTGAATATATGCCGGAATTTGATGTACACAAGATGTTACCGGAATTTATGGCACAAAATGAAATGCTGATCATGAAAAAGTCCAAAAGAGGCGAAAAGGAAATTGACTTAAAGCCATATCTGTATCAGGTGCAGATGATGGATGCGGGTCAATGTGGTGATTTCTATGAGGCCGATACGTCGGTTGCCTTCATGCGGTTGTCTGCAGGCAGTGAAGCAAACATCAAGCCCGGACTCGTGATGGATGCCTTATATACATTTGCAGGGTATGAACTGCCGGAATATGCACTTTATATCACACGCAGGGAACTATACGCGTCAGAAAACGGAACCTTTGTTCCGCTAGGGAGCATAGGTACTGATATTTTATAGTATCTGTATCAATATATATTATGTAATTGTTAAGACCGGAGGAAAAGTGATTCGTGGAGCAGAAACAGAAGTTGATTGTTACAAGATGGAAACAGGGTGTCTTATCGATGTTGCTGGAGGGCGATATTGATATTGAACTGCAATATGATGAGCCGTCTGATATTTGTGTCGGGAATATCTATATTGCAAAGGTAAAAGATGTCGTAAAGAATATCAATGCTGTTTTTGTAGAGATCATGCCGGGTACAAGATGCTATCTGTCCATGGAGGATGCAAGACAACCGATTTATCTGAACCGTATTCATCAGAATGCAGATGCAAAACCGGTACAGGGTGATGAAATACTGGTACAGGTCATGAAAGACAGGGTGAAGACCAAGGATGCCGTTGTGACGACGAATCTTTCCTTTACGGGCAGATATATCGTTTTGACAACCGGAAACAAAAAGCTCGGAGTATCTGCCAAACTGAGCAAAGAGAAGCGGAATGCCTTAAGAAAAGAGCTGACGCCTTATGTTCCGGAGGATACGGGCATTGTAATCAGAACCAACGCTCAATATGTCTCAATCGACGAGATAATGCAAGAACTTCAGATGTTGAATGAAAGGCGCAGGCAGTTGATCAATGCAGCAATGCACAGAACCTGCTATAGCATCCTGTATCGGACTCCTGCAAAATATCTGACGTTGATCAGAGATCTGAATCAGAAAAAGGTATGTGAAATTGTTACGGATGATGATGAGATTTATCAGAATATAAAAGAGCAGGCAGATGAATTGGGAGAAGGCTATCAGAAACTGCTGACTCGATATCATGATGAGTTGTTACCGCTTGAGAAATTATACAGTATTGATTCTCGTTTGGAAAGGGCATTGTGCAAGCGTGTGTGGCTCAAATCGGGCGGTTATCTGGTGATTGAACCAACTGAAGCCTTGACGGTCATTGATGTCAATACGGGCAAATATGACGGCAGGAAGGACTTGCAGGACACCTTTCTTAAGATCAATCTGGAAGCAGCAAAGGAAGCGGCAAGACAATTACGGCTTCGAAATATTTCAGGGATTGTGATAATTGATTTTATCAATATGGAAGATGCACATAATCGGGAAACCTTATTGGATGCAATGAGATCTTATGTGAGTTCGGATCGGATTAAAACAGAAGTGCATGATATGACGGAACTTTATCTGGTGGAGATCACGAGAAAGAAAGTGGACAGACCCTTATATGAAATGATGAAAGAATCATGTCAAAAATTATTGGTTGACGTAAAGTGAGGTTTGTGCTATTATACTATGGTATGCCGCATAGAGAGGTTATAAACGCGCCAAAGGCGCTACCATATCTAGCGAGTAATGTAAATAGGAGGTGCCCTATGTACGCAATTATTGCAACAGGTGGAAAACAGTATAAGGTTTCTGAAGGCGATGTCATCAAAGTTGAAAAGCTTGGTGTGGAAGCCGGAGAGACAGTTACGTTTGATCAGGTTCTTGCCGTTAGTGATAAGAAGCTTGCAGTCGGAGATGACGTTGCTAAAGCAACAGTTACTGCGACCGTTATGGATAATGGCAGAGGTAAGAAAGTCATTGTTTATAAGTATAAGAGAAAAAGCGGATATCATAAGAAAAACGGTCATAGACAAGCATACACACAAGTTAAGATTGATAAGATCAATGCTTAGTGCATGAGTCAAGAAACATAGTGTTTCGGTGGTTAATATGACTACAATAGTGATCAATAAGAACAATTCAGGTACCTATGAACGCTTTACATGTATGGGACATGCCGAATATGCAAGATTTCCGAGACAAAAGGATATTGTATGTGCAGCGATTTCAGTGCTTGTAATCAATACTGTGAATTCACTTGAAAAATTGACCAAAGAAGAAATCGACCTCAAGACAAATGAGGAAACGGGCTTCATTGACTGTAGATTTTCAAAAGAGATCTCAGAACAAGGTCGATTGCTAATGGATTCCATGGTACTTGGACTCAAAGGTATCGAACAACAATACGGTAAAAAGTATTTTGAACTCAAATTCGAGGAGGTGTAAAACCATGTTAAATATGAACCTTCAATTTTTCGCTCATAAAAAGGGAGTTGGTTCTACCAAGAACGGCAGAGACTCCGAATCAAAGCGATTAGGTGCAAAAAGAGCTGACGGACAGTTCGTTAAGGCCGGCAATATTTTATTCAGACAGCGCGGAACCAAGATTCACCCGGGTGTGAACGTAGGACGCGGTGGTGATGACACATTATTTGCTCTTGTAGACGGTGTTGTCAGATTCGAAAGAAAAGGAAGAGACAAGAAACAGGCTTCCGTTTATCCGGTAGAAAACTAAACGAATAGTTGCAAGCAGAACGGATTTTGAACTTCATGTTTAAAATCCGTTTTGTTTCTACGAAGATTTGGACATGATAGTAAGGAAAGATGAAAAAGAGGTGATGATATGGCATTTGCAGATCATGCGAAGATATATGTCAGAAGTGGAAAAGGCGGCGACGGACACGTCAGCTTCAGAAGAGAAAAATATGTGCCGAACGGCGGACCCGATGGCGGTGACGGCGGTAATGGCGGCAGCGTAATATTTGAAGTGGATGAAGGTATGAATACACTGACCAATTTCAGACATATTCGAAAGTATGCAGCCGGGGACGGTGAATGCGGCGGCAAAAAAAACTGCCATGGCAAGAACGGTGCCGATATCATTATTAAAGTTCCGAAGGGGACAATCCTGAAAGAAGCCGAAAGCGGCAAGGTCATTACAGATATGTCAGGGGACAATACCAGACAGGTCTTATTGACCGGCGGGCACGGCGGAAACGGTAATCAGCATTATGCGACATCTACAATGCAGGCGCCCAAATATGCACAACCCGGACAGGAAGCCAAGGAACTGAATCTGTTGTTGGAGTTGAAGGTCATTGCCGATGTAGGGCTGGTTGGATTTCCGAATGTAGGAAAGTCAACGCTTCTGTCCCGTGTTTCAAATGCGCGTCCTGAGATTGCAAACTATCATTTTACAACACTCAGTCCTCATTTAGGTGTCGTTGATCTGGAAGATGCCAAAGGATTTGTCGTAGCCGATATTCCGGGACTGATTGAGGGAGCTTCCGAAGGCGTCGGTCTGGGACATGAATTTTTGCGTCATATCGAAAGGACGAAGGTGTACATTCATATTGTGGATGCTGCTTCCACAGAGGGCAGGGATCCCATCGAGGATATCTACACCATCAATCACGAACTTGAAAAATACAGCGAAGAACTTGCAAAAAGACCGCAGGTCATTGCTGCCAACAAGATAGATGCATTTATTGAAAATGCGGATGAGACCATTCAGAAGATTAAGGATGAATTTGAACCAAAGGGAATCAAGGTGTTTCCGATTTCCGCTGTCAGCGGCACCGGTATCAAAGAATTACTGTACTATGTCAGCGGATTGCTCAAGGAACTTCCGGATGAACCGATTATATTTGAACGCGAATATTTTGTCGATACATCCAAATTTGCAAATGAACCATATACGGTTTCATATGACGAAATAGAAAAAGAGTATCGGATTGAAGGCCCTCGCATCGAAAAAATGTTGGGATATACAAATCTTGATTCAGAAAAAGGATTTGCTTTCTTCCAGAACTTCCTCAAGGATACAGGTATCTTAAAGGAACTTGAAGACCTTGGTATCAAGGACGGAGATACGGTCTGCATGTATGGTCATGAGTTTGATTACTACAAATAATCGTCATCAGCATAGAGTTTATACAGAACAAAGGAGTCATTATGACAAGTAAACAAAGAGCATATTTAAAGAGCCTTGCAAGCAAAGAAACCGTTTTGATGAATATAGGGAAGAGCAGTATCACACCGGAGGTTACACAGGCAGTCGGCGAGGCACTGGATGCACGTGAACTGATCAAGATCGGTGTATTAAAAAACTGCATGGATGATCCGAGAGAACTTGCAGAGATGATTGCCGGTAGGACCAAATCTACAGTGGTACAGGTCATCGGTAAGAAGATCGTTCTCTACAAGGAATCAAAGGAGCATAAGAAGATTCAGCTGCCGCTTGCATAACACGGTTGTTAAAGAGGTGATGCATTGTGAAGAACAGAAAAATAGGGGTTCTGGGCGGGACTTTTAATCCCATTCATAACGGACATCTGATATTAGCCGAAAATGCTTATTCCATGTATCGCCTGGAAAAGGTATTGATCATGCCGAGCGGGGTATCCTATCAAAAGGAAGCCGATGAAGTCCTGCCTGCCGTACAGCGCATTGAAATGGTAAAACTGGCAATCAGGGATAATCCGCACTTTGAACTCAGTGAAATCGAAACGGAACGTACCGGCAATACCTATACCTATGAAACCATGGAATTGTTATGCGAATTGTATCCCTTCACCGATTTCTATTTCATTCTGGGAGCAGATAATCTGTATGGGATAGAACAATGGATGCATGCAGAACGGATTTTTAAGTGTTGCCATATTCTTGCCGCCGGCAGAAATCATATCAAAGATCAGAAGCTGCAGGAGCAGGCAAAGCATCTGGAACAGGCATACCATGCCAGAATCGCCCTTATGGATACGCCTAATATAGATATCTCTTCTGAAATAATCAGAAATCATATCCGGAACGGACTTTCTGTCAGGTATCTGCTGCAGGATGATGTGATTTCTTATATTGAAGAGAAAAGATTATATAAAGGTTGATGTTTCAAATCAACAGAACATGATACAGAGGTCTGCAGAAATGAGCCAAAAAGAAAAGGTATATGACAAACATCAGATTCGCAAGATAATAAAACGTACACTTGAAAAACGCAGATATGAGCATACGCTTGGGGTCGCGTATACGGCAGCCGCACTTGCAATGCGTTATGAAGCGGATATGGAACAGGCTGAACTTGCCGGTCTGTTGCACGATTGCGCCAAATACATGAATGCTGAGGATATGTTGAGAGCATGTAAAGAATACAAAATTGAAGTCTCAGATGTAGAACGTCGCAATCCGTTTTTGTTGCATGCAAAACTTGGCAGACAAATGGCAGAAGAAATCTATGGGGTACATGACACAGAAATATTGGATGCCATCAAATGGCATACGACAGGACATCCAAATATGACCCTGTTGGAAAAGATCATCTTCATTGCCGATTATATCGAGCCGAACCGGATAGAAGCACCCAACCTCAAACAGATCAGGCATCTGGCCTTTACAGATCTCGATGATGCCATGCGGATCATCCTCAAAGATACACTGGATTATCTTGATGCGATCAAGGGAGAAGTGGATGATATGACAAGAAAGACCTATGAATTTTATATGAAACATCGAGAAGCATAAACCAATTGAGTAAGAGAGGAATTTGATATTTATGAATGAAGCAAAAGAAATGACTAAAATCGTTATCGAGGCACTGGAAGACAAGAAAGCGGAAGACATCAAGATTATTGATATCAGTAAGGTCAGTGTCATGGCTGACTATTTCATCATTGCAGACGGAAGCAATCGCAACCAGGTGCAGGCTTTGATCGACAATGTAGAAGAAAAGCTCCACAAAGCAGGATATCAGCCGAAGCAGATTGAAGGATATGACTCCGCTAATTGGGTATTGATGGATTATCTGGATATCATTGTGCATGTATTTGACCGAGAGAATAGACTTTTCTTTGATCTGGAACGAATCTGGAGAGATGGAAAAATGATGTCGGCGGAAGAATTCCGATAGACCGAAAGGACATGATTTCGTTATGAAAAAGTGGACGATTACTGCGATGGTAGTATTGTGTACAATATTAATCGGATGTACCACAAAAGAAGAGGATTCCTCTAAAATCAGTTATGAATATGACAAAGACAATATACTTGGATTAACTCAGATTACACAAACACAAGAGGAGCTGGTTTTGGTCTTTGATATAGGTGTAGCAAAAAAGGAAGAGTGTCTTACGGCAAGTTTCGACACCATGTGGGGAAATCCAACCTTTGACGGTCCGGTGATCAGGGGAGAAGAGAACAGTCTCATCGAAATAATCTCTTCAGATGCATATAAAAAAAGAGGAAAAATGTATGTGGAAATTCAATGTCAGAATGCTGATACTGTAACCTATATCGTAATTCGTGATGTGAAAATCCAAAATTTTGCCGCACCGGAACTGGAGATAGAAATACAGGGTGGTGAAATCATCTGTTTCTTACGCCAAAAATATGATGCGGACAAACAAAAATGGAAAGCAAGCGAATATGAAGAAGTGTTTTTTCCGATAGAAGAGGGATAGTTTTAGCTTTTACATATAAATCGTAAATAGAAAATGCAGTACTTCAAATGAATCATAATGAAGTACTGCATTTTTCAATATATAAATGAAATCAAAACTATAGATGAAAAAACCTCCGGTATTATATGAATTAACGATACAGGCGAAATACACCATATACTTTACCAAGAATCTCTACCTGATCAACAATGATCGGATCCATGTTATCATTTTCGGGCTGCAGACGATAATGACCGTTTTCTTTATAGAAGGTCTTGACGGTTGCAGAATCATCAACCAAAGCAACTACCGTATCTCCGTTACGGGCAGTGTTGCATCGCTCCACAAAGATACTGTCACCACTGTAAATGCCGACATTGATCATACTGTCACCTTTTACCTTTAGGACAAAGGATTCAGCATTCGGAGCCATCTCAACAGGAAGAGGAAAATAACCTTCTATATTCTGTTCTGCAAGTATCGGCTGTCCGGCTGCAACCGTTCCGACAATCGGAATGCTTGCCATCTCATGACGAACCATCTGAAAACTGTCATCCATAATCTCAATCGCACGCGGTTTGGTCGGATCTCTTCTGATGTATCCGTTCTTCTCTAATGTCTCAAGATGAGAGTGTACGGAAGAAGTGGACTTTAAGTGAACGGCCTCACAGATTTCACGTACTGCAGGCGGATAACCTCTTTCAAGTATTTCTTTCTTAATATATTCCAATATTTCAGATTGTTTGGTTGTAATCTTACCATATCCCATAATATATGATCCTCCTTATTTAAGATAGATTGTTCTCTGTTCAGATT
>CAZWXS010000004.1:0-107397 GCA_964638005.1 uncultured Lachnospiraceae bacterium | reverse complement strand
TATGTACATTTCAGGGTATGGATTGAACACTTCATATTATAGTTATCTCTATAACAGTTCGGCAAATAAAGTCGGGCTTACAAGTGATTCTCTGAACCCTGTCGGCGATGTACTGACCTCAAAGTTACAGAGCACACAGGGAGTGCAGAAGACTTATACACCTCCGATACCAGGTTCTGATTCTACAGCGTTCCAAGATATTATGACCCTGCAGTATAAGCTTTTAAAGGAACAGGAATACGATGAGGCTCTGGAAGATGCCCGCATCAATGATCCTCAGAAATACGAGGATATGCAGGCGCAGCGTGAAAAGGATATTGCAAAATCATTCCGTCAGGTAGAGGAAATCGCGCGAAAGAGTGGCGATGGCAAGACCGGAATGGCTACCTATAATGGTGTTCCGATTGCGTTTGATTTTCAGAATGGGATTATGACGGTTGGCGATATGTCAGCCGGTAATGATATTATCAATGTGGGTAAGCTTTCCAATGGGTATGCGTTTAGCTTTAATCGTGATAACATCGGTGATATTTCTAAGATATTGGATCTGTTTTCACCGGAAGACATCAATAAGATCATGGAAGTAATCACGACAGACAATATTGCAAAGTCCATGGAACAGGAAATTGAAGACGAAAAAGCCAAGATCGGCAAGAGCGGCATCGGCTTCAGTGTTTATTATATGAACCGTGCCAATAACGCGTATGAAGACAGTTTTGTTTATGCAAGATAAATGAATTTGAAATGGTTCTATTTTCTTAAAATAAATATTTCGGTGAGAAAAATGCTGAACGGTCGTAGAACATACGAAGAGTTCAGCTTTTTTATTGATAAAAAATGAAAAGTTATCGAAAAACAATAAATAAGTATTGAAATTCGATTTGCGATGTGGTATATTCTTTTCAAGCGAAACAGATTTTGCATAGAGAACGGGTGAGATGATATATGGAAAGAGGGAACGAAATGAGTCAGGAACAGAGTACACAATCAGCGATTACGAAGGCAACGAAATTCATACTGGATTTTATGTTTTATTGCGGAATTCTTGCATGTATTACGCTGCCATTCACAATTCGGGCGATCGCCCCTTATTATGATAAGTTCGAGGAATTCTACTGGCAGGCAGTGATCCTGTATTTCATCGATGGTGTGCTGGCGGTCATGCTGGTCAACGAACTGCGCAGGATGTTCAAGACGGTGCTGAAGGACGATTGCTTTATCAAGGAAAATGTGGTCAGCCTGCAGAAGATGGGCAATTACGGATTTGCCATTGCAACCGTTTCTGCGGTCAGATTGTTTTTCTATATCACTCCGGCAATTTTAGTCGTTATTCTTGTATTCATCGTAGCCGGTATGTTCAGCAAAGTATTGTCACAGGTGTTTGACAGGGCAGTCTCATATAAGCTTGAGAATGACCTGACGATATAGGAGGTAGTGTATATGTCGATCATCGTAAATCTGGATGTTGTCATGGCCAAACGAAAGATGGGACTGACGGAACTGGCTGAGAAGGTAGACATTACCATGGCAAACCTGTCGATCCTGAAAAATAATAAAGCAAAAGCAATGAGATTCTCTACGCTTGAGGCAATCTGTGAAGCATTGGACTGTCAACCGGGAGATATCTTGGAATATCGTAAGGAGGAAGAATAAAATGTCAGAACTTGAAAATGTAGAATTCATCACAACACAAAATCAGACGGAGGTGCCGCAGCATCACCCGTCTGCATCAGAGCTGAGAGTACGGCAGATCCGTGACCACTTTGGCCCGATTGCTCTTGCAACTTTAGTGTATGCAGTTTTTTATACCTTCTGTCTGTATAAGAATCTGGTGGGTATTACGTTCCCGCTGTTTGTGGGAGGCACATACTATTATCTGGTTTTCTGTATGAAGACGTTGAACATGCAGCTGAAGAAAGATGCTCTGTTTTATATCATATGTTCTGTGCTGCTTGGCATTTCTACCTTTACGACGGATTCTGCTCCGATACAGACCTTCAATTTCTTTGGAATCTTGTTGTTGATCGGCAGTTTCATGGTTCATCATACATATGAAGACACCAAATGGAATTTTGCCAAATATCTGGGGACTGTCCTGTATACAGCGATATCGGCAATGGTGCATGTCATACAGCCGTTCATACATTTGAGTTACTTTATGAAGAACCGTTCCAAGAAGCCGGACGGAAAAGGGAAATATGTGTGGTATGGTCTCTTGATTACAGTGCCGCTCCTGCTGGTTGTTCTTGTGCTTTTGTCATCTGCGGATATGGTATTCGACCGTCTGCTTGGCAAGGTATTTGAATTTGGGAATCTGGTTCCGATCGATTTCTTTGGTATCTTGTTCCTGACAATCTTTGCATTCTTTGCAGCATATTCTTATCTGTGTGCGGTGGTCAGCAAGGACTTGAGGGAGGAGATGGTCAATAAGCGTACAGGCGAGCCGATCGTCGCAATTACCTTTACCTCGGTTCTGACGTTTGTCTACGTGGTATTTTGTCTGATTCAGGTCGTGTATCTGTTTATGGGCGGCATGAAGATTCCATACGGACGTTCCTATGCAGAGTATGCAAGACAGGGATATTTCCAACTGCTGTTTGTATGTCTGCTGAATCTGGTACTGGTATTGGTGTGTCTAGGTCGTTTTAGAGAGCATAAAGTATTGAAGGGTATTCTGACAGTGCTGTCCGGATGCACCTATATTATGATTGCATCTTCCATTTATCGTATGATGCTTTATGTGAAGGCGTATTGCCTGACATTCACGCGTGTATTGGTACTTTGGAGTCTGGTGGTATTGATCATATTGTTGACCGGGGTGGTCATAAGCATTTTCAAACCGGTATTTCCTCTGTTCCGTTATTGCATGATCGTGGTTACATGTTCCTATCTGTGCTTGTCTTTCAGCCATCAGGATTACTGGATTACAAAGTACAATCTGACCACTGCACATGCAAGCAGTTCTTTTAATATGGATTACGATTATCTGCATCGTTTGTCTGTGGATAAGATCCCGGCAATGAATGCTTATATGAATGAGGAGGATTTCGCGGCATATGAGGAGGACTATAGAACCGATGTGTATTATGAAGGCCATCGGGCCGGTGCGGATCTGAATTTCAGAACATGGAATTTATCAAAATTTATTGCTTACCAATCAGTACAGGAACAGCAGTCTAAATAACAATTTGAACAGATAAAAAGGATTACACGGGAGAAAAATCATCTTTGGAGGATGAGATATGAGTAGATTTTCGGAATTTTTCACACAGACGGTCAATCAGAAGCGGCTTGGCATGCCTGATATCGGGAATTGTGACTTCTGTTAAGACGGAGAATACTATGACATGGATGTTATATTGAAGGATGCCAGAATAGAGATTGATTCGAATACGGGATTGATTGTCTGCCATGCAAAAAGGACATCCGCGCCGGTAGCATCGGCGGAGGGTGTCCTTTTCATAAAGGGATTTGGAAGGAATCTGTGGTGAAGCAGCCACAGACTTTATCAAAATGTAGAAGTAAGCTTATTTAGTGGTAACCTTGAATGTAGGGAGTGCGGCATCTGTCAGCGCACCGAAGCACTTATGTGTAACGCTGATATTTCCGTCTGAATTTGTTGCCGTTAATTCAAAGACCTTTTCTGCCTGCGTATTATAGATGGCGCATGTTGCTGTCTTGCCTTCTTCCAGCTGATAGATTACGAATTCGGTATCTGCAAGATAGTCATATTCAAAGTTTCTTTCAAAATTGCCGTAAGCAACGATGCTGTTAGGTTTTGCAAGTATCGGCATTTCCATATAGGAGCAGGTGTGTCTGTACCAGCTGCCGCCTTCATACTGCTTGCCGGTAATGATATCCGTCCAGCTGCCGCGCGTTCCGTCGGCCTCAAGAGGTACATAGTATTCAGCCACGGAGTCTTCGTTTAAAATCGGAGCTACCAGCAGATTGTCACCGAACATATACTGTCTGTCAAGCGGCAGACAGGTCGGATCATAGGCGTGATCCATGACCATTGCACGCATCATCGGCACACCTGTTTCATGTGTCTGAACAGCCTGCGCGAAGATATAAGGCATCAGGCGACCTTTTAACTTTGTGAAGAAACGGAGTACATCACAGGATTCCTCATCAAAGAGCCAAGGCACTCTGTAAGAGCTGCTTCCGTGCAGTCGGGAATGCGAAGAAAGCAGTCCGAATGCAGACCATCTCTTATAAATATCGGGTGTTGCGGTTGCTTCAAAGCCGGAAATGTCATGGCTGAAGAAGCCGAAACCTGACATGCAGAGCGAAAGTCCTCCGCGCAGAGTCTCTGCCATGGAACTGTATTCGGCAGAGCAGTCACCGCCCCAGTGTACCGGGAACTGCTGTCCGCCGGCAGTTGCACTGCGGGCAAAAAGACATGCCTGATTCTTTCCGTAGTATTCTTCTAACAGTGAGAATACACATTTGTTGTAAAGGAATGTATAGTAGTTATGCATTTTAATCGGGTCAGAGCCATCATAATATACAATGTCTTTCGTTGGGATACGTTCTGCAAAATCCGTCTTAAAGGTATCGACACCCATATCACATAACGCACGTAATTTATCTGTATACCATTTGCAGGCAGCGGGATTTGTAAAGTCCACGATAGCCATACCGGGCTGCCACAGATCGCACTGGAATATGTCTCCGTTTGTTTTCTTGATGAAATAACCGCCTTCTACACCCTCATCAAACATAGAGGAACGTTGTGCGATGTATGGATTGATCCAAACACAGGATTTGAGTCCCTTTTCTTTCAACCTGCCGAGCATTGCCTTGGGATCCGGGAATTGCTCCAGATTCCACTGCATGTTGCATAATTCATATTCTTTCATCCAGAAGCAGTCAAAGTGGAAAACCTGCAAGGGGATATCTCTGTCGGCCATGCCGTCTATAAAAGAGGTAATCGTCTTTTCATCATAAGTAGTTGTAAAAGAAGTCGTCAGCCATAGACCGAATGTAAATGCAGGCGGCAGGGCGGGCTTTCCTGTAAGGTTCGTATACAATTTCAGCGTATCGGCAATGCTGTCGCTTCCGAACACAAAGTATTCAAGTTCCTCACCTTGTACGGTAAAGGAAACCTTGGATACGGTATCTGATGCGACTTCGTAGGATACTCGGTCAGGCGTGTTGACAAATACGCCGTAGCCGCGTGAGGATACATAAAACGGAATGCTCTTGTAGCTCTGCGGTGTACAGGTTCCGCCGTCGGAATTCCAGATTTCTACGTTCTGTCCGTTTTTGGTAAATGGTGTGAACTTCTCACCAAAGCCATAGATATACTCACCTGAGGACAAACATAACTGTTCGCGGATAAAGGTAGAGCGGTTGTCAGCCGGATATGCAAAGAATGTGTCATTCTCAAGTGGCTTCAAACGTTCTGCCGTACGGTAGGGTGCTTCCTCGATGATGGAAGTGGAACGCCAGCCGCCGCCGGTCATGATCTTTCCTTCATAGGTATAACTAAATTTCCAGGTATCTTTCATAATCTTGACGGCTGTTTTGCCGGAAATGAGTTCCACGTATTCATCGGTTTCCCGAATATCAGGGGTATAGTCGGTGTCAGTCCCCGTGTTGAGTTCAAAATGCGGAGCACGATCTACGATTCCTTTATAGTGCACGATGTTCACCTTGATGACATCAGGAATCGTTGAAGAATATGTGATTTCAAGGTTCGGACCGGCAAGAGTCATGCCGCGGTTTGTGACCTTGGCAGGCGTGACAAGCAGTTTGATTGCATTTTGAGTTGTTTCTATTTCATAAGCGTGTGTGGCATAGTTTGTTTCATATCCGTTTCTGGTGAGCCAGAATCCATCTGAAAATATCATGAGCATATCCATCCTTTCCTGAATGCAGCGATTTTTTACAATAGAATCGCATCAACTACGCTGTACAAATGCTGTACATCTGTGTATAATGATAGTATATTCATTTTTTTGACGCTTATCTATAATAATATCGTCGAAAAATAACACAATATTGACAAAACAAATAACGGTCTATATTGTGACCAAATATGTCCGACATCGTATTATTTTATGAGTGGACAGATGAACAGTACAGACGGTTACATAGGACAGGAGGTATAACTTATGAATGAAAAGGCAGTACAGCTGCAGGATGATGAACTGGACAAGGTAAGTGGCGGAGTTCTTCCGGGCAAGAGCAAAGGCAAAGTACGTGTAGTGGGATTGAAGGCAGAAGGGGGAGCAGGCAAGGGATTTATGTTTGCTTGTCAGAATGCGGGTTGCGGCAAGGCATTTATCATTACCAATCTGGATGCAGACGAGTATGAATGCCCATATTGTCACAAGGTTCATATTTCGTGCGGATGATTCGGAGGTAGCAGATGAAATCCAAGTCAATGTTATTGGAACAGAACCAACATGGGACGCCCTTGTTGCCGATAGGGATACATCGTCTTCACTATTCATGTGAGGACGATATCTTTTTTTATCTGCACTGGCACAGTGAATTAGAATTCTTCGTGGTGACGAAGGGCGCAGTGATCTATACGATAGAAGAAAAGGAATACATCCTCAGAGAGAATGAGGGTGTATTTGTCAATGCAAATGCATTGCACATGGCTCGTTCCTATGAAGGAATGGAATGTGACTGTCATGCGCTGGTATTTCAGCCGACAGTCCTCATAGATCATGTCAATGCACCGGCATATGCGAAGTACATCTATCCTGTGCTTGTCGGCAATCGAATCCTGTGCAGTATGCTGAATTCATCGATAGAATGGCAGCAGGAGGTAATAGCACGGGTGAACGGCATCTGTGTTATGAAGGATGATGAGCTTGCGCGTGAGGAACTGTGGGTCAGAAGCGAGCTCTTGAAGATATGGAATCTGTGCTATCATAATCCGACAGAAAAGATATCACAGGAGGCCGGTGAGCGTCGAAATTATAAACTAAAGAGGATCGAGCCTGTACTAAACCATATTCACGAGCACTTTAATGAAGAACTGTCTCTGCGTGAACTGGCATCCATGATTCCCATGAGCGAAGGACAGTTTTGCCGTTCCTTTAAGGAAATCCTGCATATGTCTCCGATTGCATATGTCGTGCGCTTTCGGATTCTCAGAAGCTGTACGCTGTTGGAAGAGACAGATTATAAGATCGGAGAGATAGCACAGCAGGTTGGATTCAATAACATAAGTTATTATAATCGGGAATTCCTAAGTGTCATCGGCTGCTCACCGAGTGTATATCGAAAAAAGAATTTGGAATGAGAAAATTCTGCGCTTCCTATAATCAAATTTCTCTTTTTGCCGAAATATATAGTATCAAGGATGAGACAGAAGGAAGTGACAGCCAATATGAATATCAGCGGAATATCGGATCAATATCTTGCCATGATGATGCAGGATATGTCCCGCGTACCGGATATACCGAAGGCTGAGATCTTCAAGGATGAAGATGAACTGACGGAAACAGCGACAGCGGCGGCTTCGTCCGTGAAGGAAGCAGAGGAAGTATATACACCTTCCGAGAAAGGCAGATCAAATACATATGGATTGTATTCCGATATGATGGATTTGGTCAGGGCAGGAAAGTCCCGTGCAGCAGTCATGGAAGATGTAGCGGTACAACAGAAACAGCGGGAGTTAGAGGATATCTCACTCTAGGCAAGGTAGTAACAGATTTAATAGGAAGAACTCTCAGAAAACGTCCACATGCGAAATGTGGACGTTTTCTGTTGCTTAAAAAGAGTCCTGTCGGCTACTGCTAATACGCTTGTCACAACATTGAATGACATTTGTCATGACATGTATAATATATATTGACAGGCAATATTATACGTCGTATAGTAATCACATCAGAAGCAATACAGAAAAGGAGTTGATACTATGGTGTTCAATACAGGCGCGGCATTATTAGATGCGATTGTGCTGGCGGTAGTTTCCAAAGAACGCGACGGTACATATGGTTACAGGATCACACAGGATGTAAGACGCGTGATAGAAATATCGGAATCGACCTTGTATCCTGTACTTCGGAGGCTGCAGAAAGACGATTGCCTTGAAGTATATGATATGGAGTGCGGAGGCAGGAACAGACGTTATTACAAGGTGACGGACAAGGGCTCTGCACAGCTGCATTTATATGAAACAGAATGGAATGAGTATTCCGCCAAGATCTCAAGCATGTTTACAGGAGGGGATAAAGATGAATAGAGCAGAATTTATGCAGCAACTGGGTGCATTGCTTGGAGAACTTCCGGTCAGTGAAAGAACAGAAGCTTTAAAATACTATGCAGACTATTTCGACGAAGCAGGCACAGAAAATGAAGAGAAAGTCATAAAAGAACTGGAATCACCGCAAAAGGTTGCGCAGGCAATCAAGGCAGAGCTGAATGCAAAAGATAAGGAAAGCGGAGAGTTTACCGAAAAAGGATATAAGAATCCTGCCTATAGTGCGGAGGCAGTACCGGCGGTCAATGCTGCGGCAGGACAGACGGGAAATACACCAAATGACAGCACAAAGACCGGAAATGCACAGAGCAGCAGTACAGAAAATGGCTATACGCCACCTAAAAACAGTGCAGGGAAGACAGCATTGATTGTGATTTTGTGTATCCTGCTCATTCCGGTGGGACTGCCATGTGCGGCAGCTGTCTTATCATTGGTCGTATCGGTTGTTATAACGATATTCTCTGCGTTATTCGGATTGATCATCGGGTTTGCGGCAGCGGCAGTCGGGCTGATTGCAGCAGCGGTCGCTCTGTTTATTGTTGCATGCATCAATCTTCCGTCGATGCCGTTCGTAGGATTTGTATTGATAGGTGCGGCATTGCTGATGGCAGCGCTTGGACTGCTGTTTGTACTATTGACGGTATTGCTGTGCGGAAAGGCACTTCCGGCTATTTTTAAAGGCATTGTATATGTCTGTGGATTGCCGTTTCGTAAGAAGGAGGTAGTGGTATGAATAAATTTATAAAAGGCTGCCTTTATGTGGCAGGGATTCTGGCCGCAGTCGGCTTGGTATTCTTTGTACTGGGCGCGGTATTCGGCGGACTGAGACAGACTTATGAACTGGGTAGAAGAGGCGGGCTCAACTATGGGAGCATTACGCCGAACGGAATCCATTTTTCCGTTGGCAGTGATGATATTGATATAGGAGATTTTGAGTATGAGGACGAAATCGAAGATGCCGATCTGATTGATTATGAAGAAGAAGCACTTGGAATGGCAGATGAGATTGATGAAATTGAAATCAGTCTTGAGGCAGGAGAACTTCTCATTCAAGAATCAGAGGACAGCAATTATAAGATGGAAGCTGACAATACCTATAACTTGAGATGCTATAAGCAGGGTTCGGTATTGATCATCAGAGGAAAAGCCTGGTCAAATGAATATGCCGGCATCAAAAAGCAGCGTGTCGTTCTCTACATACCGAAGGATGAAGCTCCGGACAGTGTTGAAATCGAATTGGGTGCAGGTACGGGTCAGATATTAGGACTTAAGACAGAGGATCTGATGGCAGAAGTCGGCGCGGGAGAACTAAAGGGAAGCGATATCATTGCAGGAAATGCAGACATACAGGTAAGTGCAGGTGCTGTTAATCTGAGAGACTGTTCCTTTGGAACCGCGGAATACGAGGTCGGAATGGGCACGATATACTATCAGGGAGAGTTGAAAGAGGATGTAAGCATATCGTGTGACATGGGAAATGTGGAGTTAGATGTGCAGGGATCAGAAGCGGATTTCGATTATCAGGTGGAATGTGCTATGGGTTCTATTACCATCGGGGGACGTCAGTTTGCGGCGGTTGCAGGAGAAAAAAGAATTGATAACAGCGCGGCGAAGACGATGGATGTCGATTGTGATCTTGGTGGGATTGTCATTGAATTTGAAGACTGAATGTTATAAAATAAGCATAGAGGAGGAATGAATTATGCAGGATGAAATCAGAAGATTATATAAGTCAAGAACAGATAGGGTGATTTGCGGAGTGTGCGGAGGATTTGCCGAATATTTAAAGATGGATCCGACCATCGTACGGTTGATCATGGTGCTGATTGCGTTGACCGGCGGCGGAATCATTGCTTATCTGATTGCAGCACTTGTTATACCGGAACAGCCACTTTAAAATTAAAAGAGAATATTATACAGAAAACGGAGCCGACTGCATCAGCAGTCCGGCTCCATTTTAATGATACGCTCCAGAATCGGTAAGAGGATCAGCGTAATGATAATGCCGACAACCCCCTGTACAATGTTAAAAGGTATGCCTGTGGCAGAGGAAGTGATTCCTGCTGCAAATGAAGTATGATTAAAAGAACCGCTTGCTAACATCATCAAAAAAATTTCAAATACGAAGTAACCGATTACCATAAAGGACTCCGCGACAGCGCCTGAGATGGCCAGACATAGATACTTGGAGGAAGCTTTATCCGTATGGAACAGTCTCTTAAGCCCCTTGAAGAGCAGTGCAGCGATAGTGGCAGTACCGGCCTTGATAATCAGCGTGGCAAAGGCAAATGATGCATATCCGGAGAAGATGTCTGCGAGCATCGAACCGATGCCTGCCGCAAGCCCGCCGTAAAATGGTCCGAGTATGATACCGCATAACAATACCAGAGCATCACCCAAATGGATATAGCCAAAGGTCGGTGTCGGTATTTTGATGATCATGGTGGCGACACAGGAAAATGCTGCGAGTAAAGCCGCCGTTACAATGAATTTGGTAGATTGTTTCTTTTTCATATCGTTGCTCCCTTCGGGTAATTCTTTGATTTCCCAATAGTATACATGAAATTCATACTTTTACAATAGGAAATCAAGCACGTATGAAAAAAGATACAATAACATCGGTGATTTTATTGCAGACGGGCTCTATGAAACGATAGAATAAGTAGGAAAGTAATAATAAAGTAACGGTAGATGTCAAAAATACAATGAGACTGCAAAGCAGATAATCACTGCAGATTCCGGTGGTGTTCAACCAAATCAGCATGCCGGATGACAGAGAAAATATTAAAGGAAGATTTAACAAATAAACAGCAAAAGAAATGTTTCCGAGAAATCTGATGGGACGGACGGAAAGTGCCAGCTGTATCTTGGAAAGCCCCAGAATACCTGCCGTCAACAGGCAAGCACCAAGGATGTGATAGAACTTGTAGGGGGTCAGCGTTTCAGGCAGATGATTCAGAAAACGGTAAATATTTTCCGGTGCGGCAACTCCTGAAGGATAACCGCCGAGGAAGAATCCCATGCATAACATGGCGACGGACAGAACCCTGCCGAGGACGGAGTCCTTATATGCATTCCATCTGTCTGTGCAGCGTATGGTGATGTATGCTAGCGCTGTTCCGAGTACAAAGGAAAGGTACAGGCTGTCGAGGTGTATAAAAATCAAAGCAAAGAAACCATATAATACCAGCATTCTGCGATTGCGTCTGCCAGCCATGATGCTGAGGATGCTGGACAGAAAACCTCCCAGAAACAGTGTGCTTAACATCCAAAAGGAGTTGGAGAAGGTTTCATCTGCCTTGAACCAGATCCGTGCAAAGGAGGATGAGAAGAGTTCGCGAAGTGACAAAGGATATTCATAACGTCCCGTCATCAGGGAAGAGCCGGTGATCATGGCTGCCGTATTGTTGAAAAAGAGTCCGAGCCTGGACATCAAAAAGATCAAGACACAGACAAAGAAAACCGGCAGGAACAGCCGGAAATAACGTTTTAGGAAACTGCCTGAAATGCTGTCAAGCGCATGCTCGGAATCGGCATTTTGCAAGATTTTGCAGCTGAGGACATAAGCACTCAGGATCAAAAAGACGCAGACCCAGAAGTTGCCGTTGGTCAGTGCCGAGATCGGAGCAACAGCATATCGTGTGTCCAATCCGCCCGGGATGTGTGAGACAGTATCACCACCCAGATAGGAAGCAGGGAAAAACGCCATCAAAAAATGATTGACAAATACGAGGATACATGCGATTCCGCGCATGCCGTCTATATAGGAAATTCTTTTTGCCATATGGGCAGCCTCCTTAGTTTTGCGGCGTAAAGAGTTCCGGGTATTCTGTCAGGATTTCCTCTGTGAATCGAACGGCACCCTTTTCATTCAAATGAGAGGCATCGCCAAAATATGCGTCTTCATAGTGTGCAATGATGGTATCAATCATGATTTCCGGATAATCCTGTTGCAGCAGTTCCATATATGCGGTATATTCTGTTACGTAATTTTCATTCAGAAGGCTGTATGAGGCAGTGTTCATCGGAGCCTGTTCCAATACGACATGGATGTTGTTCTCTACACACAGATCCAATAGCTTGCGCATATACAGATCGACGATCGGAGACAGATTCAGTGCGGTATAATTGGATTCATAATTATGATCGGAGCAGCCGTCTGCCGTGCCGAAATAGTATTGGCCGCGGTTAGATGCGATTTCATTGTAGATGGCTTCATTGGTGGTACGCCGTCCGATGAGACCGCTGTTATACATGGCAGGCAGATACTTATTGGGCAGTCTCAGCCGGTAGCTCATCAAATCAATGAAATAACCGTCTGTTAGGACAGCTGTTTCCGAAACGGCATGAGCATTCCGAAAGACCTCAAGAGTTTCTCGAGAGTCAAAGTAATTAAAGTACATGGTTCTTTGCCAGAAATTATCCAGAAATGAATAATGATAAGGCGTGAACATGATCAATGCATTTTCGGGTGCTTCATGAGAAGCGAGGTAGCGTTCCAGCGTATAATAAATCTCAATCGGGGTTGCGCCGCCCATGGACAGATTGATGACATTGCTGCTGAGGTTGTTCGGGATCAGTCCGGCCTTAGCCGTAGAATCGCCGAGTATCAAGGTATCGTATGCCGGTCCGGTCATTGCCATATCCTTTTGATACTTCCAGGATGGATATTCTTCATCCATATAGCCAAACGGAAAGAGAGCGGTATAGAGACATAATACCACTAACGGGAATGTTGCCAGTATGCATTTTAAGAAAAACTTTCCGACAGACTTTTTCATGTAGGCTCCTAAAAATTCATATATAAGAATTCCTGTGTCGACAGATTACAGGATAATAATACCATACCGATCAAGAGATAATAAAATGCCCAACGTACCACGAACGGTTTGGCAGCAAGGTAGGCAAAGGCTTCCTTCTTCTCCTGTACCAGATCTACGATCAGCAGGATCACAAGCGAAAACAGCAGGATGTAGAAGTTGGAAACGCCGAGTCCAAGTGTATACAGCGTGCCGTCGATTAACGGGAGCAGACTGAAGTCGGTGAACATACGGCCGAAGATTTCAAATGCATCTGTAATTGAGCCGGATACAAAGAAGACCAATGATATATGGAATAAGATAAAGGTAAATGCAATCTGTAATGCTTTTCCGAAGCGGTTGCTGAAATCATAATGAAGCAATGCACAGCATTTTCTGCGGACAGGCTTCAGCAGATCACCTGCAATCTGGAAGATGCCGTTGGTAGCACCCCACATAATATAGGTCAGGCTTGCACCGTGCCACATGCCGCTTGCCAAAAATACAACCATTGTATTGAAATACTTACGCCATTTGGGAACTCTGCTTCCTCCCATTGGGATATACAGATAGTCTACGAACCATGTATTCAGTGAAATATGCCATCTGCGCCAGAATTCCTTCACATTTCTCGAGAAGAAAGGCTGTTTGAAATTCGTCATCAGGGTAAAGCCCATGACCTTAGCGGCACCGATGGCGATGTTGGAATAGCTTGCGAAATCACAATAAATTTTAAATCCATAGAAAAATATTCCGATAACAAGTGTTATACCTGTATATTCTTTGAAATTGCCATAGACCATATCAGTCAATATTGACAATCTGGCTTCGATCACAACCTTCTGAAAATAGCCCCAAAGCATGAGTATCAGGCCATCTCTGACACGTTCATAGTCAAAGTCATGCTTTTCATCAAACTGATGCAGGAGATTTTTGCTTCGCTCAATAGGGCCGGCTAGGATATTGGGGAAGAAGGATACGAACAGAGCATATTTGATGATGTTCTTTTCTGTCTTCACCTCGCCCCTGTAGCTGTCGATGATATAGGACAGTGACTGGAATGTATAGAAGGAAATACCGACCGGAAGGATCAGGTTAAGCTTTGCAGGCTCATATTGTACACCAAGCAGAGCCAGCAGTCCGCTGCAGGTATCGGTCAGGAAATTGGCATATTTGAAAAAGATCAGAAAGAAAAGATTCAGTACGACGCTGAGTGCGACGAACAGCTTCTTTTTCCTTTGTGTATCGGCCGCTGCTACAAACCGCCCGCCAAAGTAGGTGATCAGGGTCGAGGCAACGAGAAACAGCGCATATTTGGGATCCAGGTACATGTAATAGTAGTAACTGACCAAAAGAAGCCATATTGTTCTGAACCTATAAGGAATCAGAAAATACAGCAGCACGACAAGCGGAAAAAATATTAGGAATGGTATGGAATTAAAGAGCATATTGTACCTCCATACGGGTTATTTTACGCTTTTGTCATTGTACTATAATCATAGTGTGATGTCAAACCTGTAAGGTTTGCAATTTGCTTAGTTTTATACTATACTGAATCGTGTTATGCAGTACCAAATCAGAGTGAAATGTTGAAGGGAAACAGGATGGAGAATTCCAAACAGAAGAAAACAGAAAAGAAGACTTCATGGAAAAGCGAAATCATGGAGTGGATCATAGTAATAGAAGTAGCAGTGGTGTTTGCGGTCATACTGAACATGTTCATTATCGTCAATGCAACGATACCGACAGCTTCTATGGAGACGACGATCATGACCGGAGACAGGGTATTCGGAAGCCGCCTGGCATATATCAAGGAGGATCCGGAACGCGGAGATATCGTGATGTTCAAATTCCCGGATGATGAGAAACAGCTGTTTATCAAGAGAATCATCGGCATGCCGGGTGAGACATTGGAAATGAAGGACGGAAAGATCTACATAGACGGCAGTGAGGCATCGCTCGAGGAGCCGTATCTGCGGGTTGTGCCGGTAGGCGATTTTGGGCCTGTTACGATACCGGAGGATGCATATTTTATGATGGGAGATAACAGAAATAACTCTGCAGATTCGAGATATTGGAACAATCCTTTTGTATATAGAGACAAGATCGTAGGAAAAGCGGTGTTGAAATACTTCCCCAGCATCCAGAGAATGGATCAGTGAGCGAGTGTATGGTGACATTCGCGGCAGATTCCCTGATCGCCAAGGTA
Source organism: uncultured Lachnospiraceae bacterium (assembly GCA_964638005.1). GTDB lineage: Bacteria > Bacillota > Clostridia > Lachnospirales > Lachnospiraceae > JAAYYM01. Next base: position 92,162 of record CAZWXS010000004.1, on the reverse strand, counting down.
TGTCTGACCGAAGCTGCTGGCGATGTAATCTGCAGTCGTGCCAAAGAAATAGGAATCTGCAGAAAGATGCAGGATATGGGATGCATTATGGATGGAGCTGTGGATGTCATGTGACACCATGATGATGGTCAGGCCATCCGTTCGCAACAGATTGAGTAATTGATAGAAGTCGGCCGTAGCAATCGGATCCAACGCAGCTACAGGCTCATCGAGAAACAGTATTCTTGAAGAAGCCATCATGGCTCTTGCCAGCAGTACACGTCTTTGCTGTCCGCCGGACAGATCCTGAAAGCATTTTGTTCGGATTGCTTCGACTCCCAGTTTCTCCATAACTTCAATGGCGGCAGCTTTTTCGGCATGCGTATATAGCGGTGCGAGACCGTGCTTATTCAGACAGCCGGACAGTACAACTTCATTAACAGAAGCAGGAAAATCACGATTGATGTCATTTTGCTGGGAGATATAGCCGATTTCGTTGCGGCTCATGGATGCGTCAAAAGAAATGGTTCCGGAATGTACATTTTTTAATCCCAGCATTGCTTTGAGCAGGGTGGTCTTGCCGGTACCGTTGTCGCCGACGATGCACAGATAATCCCCTTCGTTGATTTCCAGACTTAAGCCTGAGATGACGATTTGGTTTTCATATTTAACAGTGATATCCTTACAGGTTAATAATGGCATACTTGTCACATCTCACATTCTTGATTCATAATCAATGATGAAGCGTCTATACTAATATAGCACATCCCATGCGGTTTTCCAAATAATTTATAATTCTTTTATTGCTATAAATTTTTTAGATTAGTATACTGTAGGAGTAGGAATATTTTATGAAAAGCATCGGGAGGTGCCAAATGAAGAATATTATAGATTATCTGAAGGAATCGGGCGATGAGAAGATGGATGAGAGAGCGTTTTGCGACGTGGATTCGCTGATCCTGTCTCAGTTCTCTTATTTAAAATTTGATGAGATTGTGCCGAGTGTAGGCAATGAGCGCGCGGTATCTCTCAGGGAGATAGAAGCACATCCGGAGTTTGAGAAGCTTTTTTCGGATGAGAGATATGCAAAGGATAACAGGGCGTTGTTTGATGCGATGCGAAAGAGCAAGAGATTCGGACGCATGAAGGTGAATTTTCATGTCAATATCATAGATTCGGCATGGGAACTGCAATTTTCCGCAACTACATGTCTGTTGGAAAACGGCCCTGTATATGTGGTATTTCGTGGTACCGATGAGACTCTGGTCGGATGGAAGGAAGACTTTAATATGGCATTTATCACGCCGATTCCGGCACAGGAAAAGGCGCTGCAATATTTGAATTGTGTAACGGATCTGTTTGCGGGAAAATTCATTGTCGGCGGACATTCCAAGGGCGGTAATCTGGCTGTCTATGCTTCCATGCACTGCAAGGAATCTGCAAAGGACAGAATCCTCAGAATCTATAGTCATGACGGTCCCGGATTCCGTGAAGAAATCTTCCAAAGCGAGGAGTATGCAAGTGTCCGCGACAGGATTCATAAGCTGTTGCCACACTCTTCGATGGTAGGTATGCTGCTGCAGCAGCAGGAGGCTTATGAGGTAGTCGACTGCAAGAGTGTCGGATTATTGCAGCACGATCCGTTTAACTGGTTGATTGACGGTTATGATTTTAAGCGCACGGATCGACTCGGAATCGGAGCAAAGATCATGGATGAGGGACTTAATCAATGGGTCAGTTCTTTGAATCAGGAGCAGCTGCAGGGATTTGTCGAGACGTTGTACGGAGTCGTGGAAGCAGCCAATATCAAGACGCTGCTTGATCTGAATGCCGACAGACGTAAGCATGCCAACGCCATTATTACAGCAATTAAGGATATGGATGATGAATCCAAGGAAATACTAAAGCAGGTAGTGAAAGTATTGTTTCAACAGATGAAAGAGACACTGAAGAAGGAAAGTTCGCTGCCCGTCAAGGTGCCAGGTTTGGAAGCACTGGGGATTCATAAAGCAGACATCATTCTTCGTGAAGGGGCAGAAAAATAGAAATGAGACAACAGACAGAACAACAGCAGGCAGTCCGATATACAACAAAGTATGCAGCGATACAAGGCTCCTACTGGCCGATTTTTTGCAGTAGCTACAGTTTTGCTTCGGTTTTCCTTCTTTCCAGAAAATTTGATAACAGTGAGATAGGAATTGTGCTGGCACTGGCGAACATATTTGCCGTATTTCTTCAGCCGATGATTGCGGTCTATGCAGATACGACCAAGAAGATTTCTCTTAAAAACCTGACGGCGCTCTTAGCGCTTGCGGCAGGTATGCTGACAGCAGTCAGATGTTTTATTCCGGACGTGTTGACGGTACTCGCTGTGCTGCTGGTATTGGAACTGACGATTCTGTTTTCACTGCAGCCGCTGATCAGTGCATTGGGGATGCAGTTGATCAATAGGGGTGTCAAGATCAACTTCGGATTTGCCAGAGGACTGGGGTCTGTTGCATTTGCCGTTTGTTCTTATATTGTAGGTGTTCTCGTGGAACGATTCGGACCTGAGGCATCGCCGGTCGTTTCAGTGTGTTTTTTTGCAATATTGATCTTTTTTGTATATACATTCACGAAAAACCGGCCAATTCAATCAAAGGCAGAATATATATCGGCAGCTGATATGCAGGAACATATCGATATTGATATCGAAGAAACAAAGAAAGAAGCAAGCAATGTTCTTACGTTTTTCATGCAGTATAAGCAATTTCTTTTATTGCTGCTTGCGATTGCATTTGTTTTCACGTCGCATAGCATGATTAACAATTATTTCATTCAGATTACAACGGATGTCGGAGGAAATGCCAAGAATATGGGATTTGGTCTCGGACTGGCAGCGGCAATCGAATTACCCGGTATGGTACTCTTTACCTATATGGTCAGGAAAGTCAGATGTTCGACAATCCTGAAATCATCATTTGTATTTTTTATGATCAAGGCAATCTTAACGATGCTTGCACCGAGCGTGCTTATGTTGTACGTTGCACAGATATTTCAGTTTGCATCGTATGCGTTGTTCATTCCTGCATCTATATATTATGTAAATCAAATAATTTCGCAGAAGGATCTGGTCAAAGGGCAGGCCTTTGTGACCGGGGCAATTACGCTCGGCGGTGTATCTGCAAGTTTGCTTGGAGGTTGGCTGTTAGATGCACGCGGAGTCAACAGCATGCTGGCGGTGGGCAGCATTGCTACGGTAATCGGGATGATGATTGCATTTTTTGCGATACAGAAGACGACAACAGAAGCTTGAAAGAAGAGGAACATAGTCAATGGGCAATCCGATTTTGGAAATCAAGGATTTAAAGAAGAGTTTTGATGGGGTACAGGTGCTGAAAGGCATTGATATCCGTGCAGATGAAGGAGAGTTTATTACGATTTTGGGTCCGTCCGGCTGCGGAAAGACCACTACGATCCGTATCATAGCGGGTCTGACTGAGGCAGATGAAGGAAAGGTGTATCTGGAGGGAGAGGATGTCACCTTGAAGGAACCGAACGAGAGGAATGTGAATACCGTATTTCAGAACTATGCCTTGTTTCCGCATATGAATGTGGAAAATAATATCGGCTACGGATTGAAGATCAAGGGAGTGTCAAAGGCGGAAATAAAGCGTCGGGTTCAAGATGTGTTGGAACTTGTACAATTAAAGGACTATGAGAAGAGAAAGCCGGAGGAACTTTCAGGAGGACAGAAGCAAAGGGTAGCGATTGCCCGTGCGGTCATCAATAACCCGAAGATATTATTACTGGATGAGCCTTTGGGGGCATTGGATCTGCAGCTGCGCAGGCAGATGCAGGTGGAACTCAAGCGCCTGCAGAAGCAGTTAAATATGACATTCATATATATTACGCATGATCAGGAGGAGGCAGAGTATTTGTCCGACCGGATCGTCGTGATGAATGAAGGACATATTGAGCAGACCGGAACGCCGCAGGACATTTATGAGACTCCGGCAACTCCCTTTGTACGGCAGTTTATAGAAAAAGGAAAACAGATTGCAAAATGAAAAATAAGAAATGGATATATTTTACCTTGGCTCCGATTTATGCCTTTACAATTTTATTTGTGGTATTTCCGCTTGTATACATGGTTTTGCTGAGTTTTATGAGCAGGGCACAGGTGTGGGGTGTTGTTGCGGAATTTACATTGGATAATTATGTGCGTATTTTCGAACCGTTATATCTGAATACGTTTGTCGAGTCGCTGAAATTGGCAGTGCTGTCAACTGCGATTATTATTTTGATCGGCTATCCCTTCGGATACTATATGGCGCAGCTGTCGGCAAAGTGGAAGAGAAGAGTCATGCTGTTACTGATGATTCCGTTTTGGACCAGTTCTTTGCTGCGCCTGTATGGATGGATCATTGTGTTTCGAAGCAACGGTGTACTGGATACGATGCTGATGAAGCTTCATATCATCAGGGAGCCGCTCAAGCTGCTGTATTCCTATCCGGCCGTAACGGTAGGCATGGTGTATGCACTGGTGCCGTTTATGATACTGTCAGTATATTCCAGCGTGGATAAGATGGACTGGAATCTGGTCGATGCCGCAAATGATCTGGGAGCCTCAAGAACAAAAGCATTTTGGACTGTGACACTGCCGCTGACACTGCCGGGATTGATGTCGGGTGTTATTTTAACATTTATTCCATCGATGGGACTTTTCTTCATTGCGGATATCCTTGGCGGCAACAAGATCGTATTGGTGGGCAGCCTGATACAGGAGCAGCTGACAAAGGGACGGAATCTGCCATTTGCGGCGGCTTTGTCGGTGGTGCTTATGCTGTTGACCACACTGCTGATCGGCTTGTATAAGCGCCTGTTTCACACAAGGGAACTGGAGGGGCTGGTATGAGGAGAAAGAAGAGGTTTCCTGCGGTATACCTTGCAGTTATGCTTGTTTTGATGTATATTCCGTTAGCAGTGACGGTGGTCTATTCTTTTAATGAATCCAAGATTTCCACGGTGTGGGGCGGTTTCAGCCTAAAGTGGTATGTCGAACTCTTCAGACAAAGAGATATCATGGAGGCATTGCTGCACAGCATTGTCCTTGCACTGTTGAGCGGTATGCTTGCAGTGGTTATCGGTACGCTGGCGGCTGTCGGTATGAGCAAGACGACATGTCGGTTTAATTCTGTTATATCCTATTTGTCAACATTACCCTTGATGATACCGGAAATTATTCTTGGTATGGTATTTCTGGCGTTATTTTCATTGATGGGGCTGCCCTTTGGCATGTTGACGCTGGTAATCGCACATACGGCATTTTGTATTCCGTATATTTTTATTATGGTCAGTGGAAGGCTGATCGGCATGGACAAAAGTTTGGAAGAAGCGGCTCGTGATTTGGGGGCTTCACAGATCAGAGTATTCTTTGATATAATACTACCGTTGATCATGCCTGCGATCGTGTCAGGCGAACTGCTGGCTTTTGCCATGTCATTTGACGATGTGGTCATCAGCATTTTTGTGACCGGCCCCAGAGTCAATCTGCTGCCGATCAAGATTTACACAAAGATGAAAACGGGTGTGACCCCTGAGATCAATGCGCTGGCAACGCTGATGCTGCTGGCGACGACGATGATTGTACTGGTGACGGAACATATTAACAGAAAGAATAAATAGCAAATGTTATTAAATGGAGGAGAAATGATGAAAAGGTTAATTTGTGTATTGATGACGGTAGCTGTTGCAGCAATGCTGCTGAACGGCTGCGGAGCCAAAAAGGGCGGAGAACTGAATCTGTATACGTGGGACGGTATGTTTCCGCAGGAAGTATTGACGGGATTTGAAGAAGAAACAGGTATCAGGATCAATTATTCTAACTTTGATTATGATGAAGATATGTTGGCAAAGCTGGAGGAGACACAGGGAGGAGATTATGATCTGGTCATTGCAGATGACTATATCATCGAACTGGCCATTCAGGAAGGGCTGGTTCAGAAATTGGACTTATCACAGATTTCGAACGTCTCTAATATCAATCCTCTTTATCAGGGTTTCTTTTATGATGAGCAAAACGAGTATACGGTGCCGTACGGAGCCGGTATTCCGCTGATCGTATATGATAAGGACGCAGTCGGATTTGAAATCACCTCTTATGAGGATCTCTGGAATCCTGCACTGAAGGACAGTGTAGCGATTATAGGAAGTTATCGTGTTATTAACGGTATCGCACTCAAGACAATGGGAGAATCGTTTAATACGGAAGATCTGGACGTGATCAGGGCAGCGGGAGATAAACTATATGACCTTGCCCCGAATATCAGACTGATCAGTGACAGCAATACACAGGACTATATCCTGAGCGGTGAGGTGAGTGCTGCATTTTTGTATACATCACAGGTTAATACTGCACTGGCGGCGAATCCGGAGCTTTCTGTGGCATATCCGTCTGAAGGACTTGGTTTTGGCATGATGGCAGGATTTGTTCCGTCTAAGGCTCCGAATGCGGAGGCGGCACATGCATTTTTAAACTATATCCTGCAGCCGGAGATCTCGGCAAAATGCTTTGAGTATATCGGCTACTATTGTACAAATAAGGCAGCGGAGGAATATATCTCAGATGATCTGAAAGCGTCGTTGGTCGTACCTGACAGTGTCACATCCGGAGAGAGCATAAAGAATCTCGGTCAGGAAGCAGAAGATCTGCATGCCGAGATATGGAAGGAATTCCAGAGCAAATGTAATTAGCATCGGGAGTGTTACAAATGAAAAAGAAGCAAATTGTATCTGTTTTGATGCTTGCGTTTATGATGCTGACAGCATGCGCGGGTAAATCAGAATCGAAGATCAGTGCCGGGATGAAGGCGCTGGAGAATCTTGAATATGAGATAGCCGAACAGAACTTTGAGGCGGCACTTGCGGCAGGTGAAAATGCAGAGCAGGCATATCGCGGGCAGGGTATGGCATATCTTGCGATGGCACGGTATGAGGATTCTATCGGAGCGTTCGAACGTGCACTCGCGCAGTCGAATGGTATCGTGGGCGATATAGAATATGATATTTCTTATTATTTGGCGGTTGCTCAGTATAAGAACGGGGATGCAGAGGGCGCATATGATACGTATTCCGCGATGATTGCACTGGATGACGAGAATGCGCAGGCCTATTATCTGCGTGGTTCGGTGGCACTGAAGAATGACAGACATGATGATGCAATTCTTGATTTTGATAAGGCAATCAGTCTGACTCCGAAGGACTATGATCTGTATATCCGTATATATGAGGACCTGCTTGGGGCAGACTATAAGAGTGAAGGCGATGTTTATCTGAGAAAGGCACTGGAGGGAGATACCAAAATGAGTATCTACCAGCAGGGCAAATTCTATTACTATCTGGGACAGTATGAAGATGCACGCAACAGCTTCGAGAAGGCAAGCGGTTCAAACGATACGGTAGAGATGATCTTGTTTCTCGGCAAGACCTATGAGGCGCTGGGAGATGCGAATTATGCGGCATCTCTGTACAGCAATTTTCTTGAGAAGCATACCGATGCGGCAGAGGTATATAATCAATTGGGACTCTGCAAAATAAAGGCGGCAGAATACAGCAGTGCATTGGAGGCATTTGAAAAGGGAATCGCAATTGAGGACAATGCTGTCATACAGAGCCTGAAATACAATGAGATCGTTGCTTATGAGTACCTGACGGATTATAAAAAGGCCACTGTATTGATGGAGGCCTACCTGAAGGTATATCCGGATGACAAGAAGGCAATCCGGGAATATGAATTCTTAAAAACAAGATAGAGCGTGAGGACAGATTTTGACACGCATTGAGAGGATATCGAGTATGGATGTACGGGGACAACAGGAAAAGGTGATTCTGGTCGGAGTGTCTGTTTCCGATGCGGATGATACCGAAGCAAGCGTGTCGGAACTTGAGGAACTGGTCAAGACTGCAGGAGCGGAAACGGTCGGACGGTGTATACAGAACCGGGAGCAGATACATGCAGCTACGTATCTGGGAAAAGGAAAGTTACAGGAATTAAAGGAACTGATTTGGGAATGTGATGCAACAGGCATCGTATGTGACGATGAGTTGTCACCGGTACAGCTGCGGAATCTTACGGATGAGCTGGATGTCAAGGCAATGGATCGTACACTGGTCATTCTGGACATTTTTGCCGGAAGGGCACAGACGGCGGAAGGCAAGATACAGGTGGAATTGGCACAGCTTGGCTATGCACAGGCACGTCTGACCGGTTACGGACGCTCAATGTCACGTTTGGGCGGAGGTATCGGAACCAGAGGCCCCGGCGAGAAGAAGCTGGAGGTAGACAGACGAACCATCAGACATAGGATTGCTGTGCTTAATAGGGAATTGGATGCGGTCAAGAAGCATCGTGCGGTAACGAGGCAGCAGCGGGAGCGCAACCGTATACCGGTAGCTGCTGTTGTGGGCTATACCAATGCAGGCAAGTCCACGCTGCTCAACCGGATGACAGGGGCAGAGGTGCTGTCCGAAGATAAATTGTTTGCCACATTGGATCCGACGACACGGCTTCTGGAGCTGCCCAACAAGCAGCAGATATTGTTGACCGATACGGTCGGATTCATCAGAAAGCTGCCGCATCACCTGATTGAGGCATTCAGAAGTACTCTGGAAGAGGCTAAATATGCCGATATTATCTTGCATGTTGTGGATGCATCGAATCCGCAGATGGATCAGCAGATGTATACGGTATATCAGACATTGGAGGAATTAAATGTCATAGGAAAGCCAATCATTACGCTGTTTAACAAGCAGGATTTAATAGAAGAACGGATGATATTAAAAGATCTGAAAGCAAGAGAAACCTTGGAAATATCGGCGCAAAATGGAGACGGAACTGAGACCTTGAAAGAACTTTTGGTCAAATTGCTTAAAGAAAAAAATATTTTGATTGAGAGAGTATTTCCGTATGAATCTGCCGGACAACTCCAAATCATCCGAAAATATGGGCAATTGTTACAAGAAAGTTACGAAGAAAAGGGAATTTATGTTAAGGCACTTGTGCCAAAAGAGTGGTATGAAAAAGTGTCCAAATGATGTGAACCCCCCATAAATGCGGACAAAAAACGACATTTGTGCAAAAACACGAAAAACACTAGATATTGTGTCTGAAGCAAAAAGTTGACATAATATCTAGTGTTTTTCTGTTGACTTTTCAGAATCTCGATGTTATAATTTTCCTAGTTGGTTCTTCAATATTTATGTAAACAAAATAATGGATTTTTGAACCGACCAGGGAAGGGAGTAGTGGGATGTTTAGCGTAATCAAAAGAGATGGGGAAGTTACAGATTTTAACTTAGCAAAGATCAATGATGCAATTATGAAAGCGTTTGTTGCATGCGAGAAGCAGTACAACAATGATATGATCGATCTGTTGGCACTGCGCGTTACTTCTGACTTTCAGGATAAGATGAAAGAAGACCGTGTTCACGTGGAGGATATTCAGGACAGCGTGGAGACAGTGCTGGAGCAGGCAGGTTATACGGATGTGGCAAAGGCTTATATCCTTTACCGCAAGCAAAGAGAAAAGATTCGTAATATGAAATCCACCATCTTGGATTACAAAGATGTTGTAAACAGCTACGTCAAGATTGAAGACTGGCGTGTGAAAGAAAACTCCACAGTGACCTATTCGGTCGGTGGTCTGATTTTAAGCAATTCAGGTGCGGTTACCGCTAATTATTGGCTTACAGAGATTTATGACCAGGAAATCGGCGAAGCACACCGCAATGCAGATATACACATTCATGATTTATCTATGCTGACAGGCTATTGCGCAGGCTGGTCCCTCAAGCAGTTGATTATGGAAGGACTCGGCGGCATCAGAGGCAAGATTACTTCAGCTCCGGCAGCACATCTCTCCGTATTGTGCAATCAGATGGTTAATTTCCTTGGTATCATGCAGAATGAATGGGCAGGTGCACAGGCATTTTCTTCCTTTGATACTTATTTGGCTCCGTTTGTTAAAGTGGACAATCTTTCCTATAAGGATGTTAAGAAGTGTATCGAGGCGTTTATCTATGGAGTGAATACACCCAGCAGATGGGGTACACAGGCTCCGTTCTCCAATATTACTCTGGATTGGACGGTTCCGAATGATCTTGCAGATTTACCGGCAGTGGTAGGCGGCAAGGAAATGGATTTCAAATATAAGGACTGTAAAGAAGAGATGGATATGGTCAACAAGGCATTCATCGAGACGATGATCGAGGGCGATGCCAATGGACGCGGATTCCAGTATCCGATTCCGACCTATTCCATTACAAAGGATTTCGACTGGTCAGACACCGAGAACAATCGCATGTTGTTCGAAATGACCTCAAAATACGGTACTCCATATTTCTCTAATTACATTAACAGCGATATGGAACCGAGCGATGTAAGAAGTATGTGTTGCAGATTAAGGTTGGATTTACGCGAACTGCGTAAAAAAACAGGCGGATTCTTCGGCTCCGGCGAAAGTACGGGTTCTGTAGGTGTGGTAACAATCAATATGCCAAGAATCGCCTACTTGTCTGCAAACAAGGATGATTTCTACAAGCGTCTCAACAGAATGATGGATATTTCTGCACGCAGCCTGAAGGTAAAGCGTGGCGTCATTTCAAAACTGTTGGATGAAGGCTTATATCCATATACGAAGCGCTATCTGGGCAACTTTGACAATCATTTCTCTACGATTGGTTTGATCGGAATGAATGAGGTCGGACTCAATGCCAATTGGTTACGCGCTGACATGACAGATAAGAAAACGCAGGAATTTACAAAGGAAGTTTTGAATCATATGAGAAATCGTCTGTCGGATTATCAGGAGCAGTATGGTGATCTGTATAATCTTGAGGCAACACCGGCAGAGAGTACAACTTATCGTCTTGCTAAGCATGATAAGAAGCGTTGGCCGAATATCAAGACAGCTGGCAATCCGGGAGATACTCCTTACTACACGAACAGTTCTCATTTGCCGGTAGATTATACATCGGATATATTTGATGCTTTGGATATTCAGGATGATCTGCAGACATTGTATACGTCAGGTACGGTATTCCATGCATTTCTCGGTGAGAAACTGCCGGATTGGAAGGCTGCAGCAGCTCTTGTCAGAAAAGTTGCGGAGAATTACAAACTGCCTTATTACACACTTTCACCTACCTACTCTGTATGTAAAGAGCATGGTTATATCGCAGGAGAGCATGCAACCTGTCCGCAGTGTGGAGCAAGTGCAGAGGTATACAGCAGAATCACAGGTTATTACCGACCGGTACAGAACTGGAATGACGGTAAGACGCAGGAATATAAGAACCGTGTAGTATACGATCTTGAGAATTCCAGCCTGAAGCGTCCGACGAGCAGTGTGGTTAAGATTACTTCACTTGCCGAGAATACGGAGGAAGAGGTTATCGTTGAGCCTGTAGGCAAGGTTAAATATCTGTTTGTGACAAAGACATGCCCAAATTGCAAATTAGCTAAGGAATATCTCAAGAATGAGAAGTACATCATGATTGATGCGGAAGAGAATATCGAGCTTGCGACACGCTATAAGGTTATGCAGGCACCGACCTTAGTGGTTGTAGATGGCGATGAAATCAATAAATACACCAATGCTTTCAACATCAAGAAGTATGTGGAAGAGAAGGCAACGGTATCGGTTTAAAAACTTTTTGATGAGGGAAGTTTTTGAAATAGTCGAAGTAATCTATTCAGATCGACAAGGAGAGGGAAATGTGATTACAGCATTTCCTTCTTTTTCTTTTTACATTTTTAAGATAAAAAGTATTTTTTTCTTGTCGTATGTGTGATAAAATGGTACAGGATTAGAGATGATTGGAAAAGATGAACTCAGAGACAGAGGAGGAATGAAATGATCAATCGGTTAATTGAAAATATCCAAAAGACCAATGCGCCAATTGTAGTAGGGCTTGACCCGATGCTTTCCTACATTCCGGCGCATATTTTACGCAAAGCTTATGATGATTTTGGCGAGACGCTGGAGGGTGCAGGAGAAGCTGTCTGGCAGTATAATAAAGGAATTGTGGATGCAGTCTGTGACCTTGTACCGGCTGTGAAGCCTCAGATTGCCATGTATGAGCAGTTTGGAATTCCCGGACTGGTTGCATTTGATAAGACCGCGAAGTATTGCAAGGAAAAGGGACTGGTTGTGATCGGTGATGTAAAGCGCGGCGATATCGGTTCGACATCAGCAGCATATGCAGTCGGACATCTTGGCAGGGTACAGGTAGGAGCAAATAGAATCGCAGTATTTGACGAGGATTTTGCAACGGTCAATCCATACCTCGGTTCTGATGGAATCAATCCGTTTTTAGAAGTGTGCAGGGAAGAGAAGAAGGGACTGTTCATCCTGGCAAAGACTTCTAACCCAAGCAGCGGAGAGTTCCAGGATCAGTTGATCAAAGGGCAGGATAAGCCGTTGTATGAGCTGGTAGGCGCAAAAATTGCCGAGTGGGGTGAACAATGTATGAGTGAAACATATCCCTACAGTTATATCGGAGCTGTTGTAGGCGCAACTTATCCGGAAATGGGAAAAGTGCTGCGCAAGCTGATGCCAAAGACCTATATCCTGGTGCCGGGTTATGGAGCACAGGGTGGAAAAGGCAAGGATCTGGTTCATTTCTTTAACGAAGACGGTCTGGGCGCAATCATCAATTCCTCCCGCGGAATCATTGCTGCCTATAAGGCGGAACAGTATGCATCCTATGGAGCGGAGGGGTATGCAGAAGCATCTCGTCAGGCTGTGCTGGATATGAAAAAGGACATTGCAGAGGCACTTGGCAGATAAAACTGTCCGGACAATGTTTCGGATACATAACTATTAAAGAAGAGTAAGCAACTAGTGACTAATTTTTTCTTAATAGAGAGAGGGGTAGATGATCAATGACTGATACAGCAATTGAAATGGCAAAAAGGCTTCTTGTAGATAGTATATGGAAAAGCGCAAACCTAGAAGGTCTTGGTACAACTTTCCCGAAAACAGAAGCAATTCTGGCAAATGCACCAACTACAACCAAAACGGAAGAAGTTCTTTTTATTGTTAATATGAAGAGAGCATGGCAGTTCTTATTAGATAATCTTGAATATGGAAATAATATCATGTTACTGAGAGAATATAATAAGATTGTTGGTGAATTACTATTTCATTATGCTGGTGAAATCCGTACATTACAAGTACAAATTGGTGGAACACCGTGGGAACCTGAAATACCACACACCGGAATGATTATTGATGCAATTGATGAATTGGAAAAGATTACGGATATAGAAGAGAAAGCATTGAAATATTTTTGTTACATTGCTAGAACGCAAATTTTTATTGATGGAAATAAACGAGTAGCGCAGCTTATGGCAAATAAAATCCTGATTGAGAAAAATATTGGTATCTTTCAAATTCCAATAGACAGATTAGAAGAATTTAAAATGCTTCTGATTCAATTCTATGAAACCAATGAAGATATAAACATAATGAATTTCATGCGAGAATTCTGTATAAAGAGAGTTAGCAAGTAGATATTAGCACCAACGGAAAGGTGCATAAATAGGGAGGAATTTAAGGAATGGAACAATATAAACAGGAATTTATAGAATTTATGGTGGACTCTAATGTACTGAAGTTTGGAGAGTTTACATTGAAGAGCGGCAGAAAGTCTCCTTTCTTCATGAACGCAGGGTCTTATGTGACCGGTGGGCAGTTAAACCGGCTGGGAGAATACTATGCAAAGGCAATTCATGACCGTTACGGAGAGGATTTTGACGTTTTATTCGGACCGGCTTATAAGGGTATACCGCTCAGCGTAGCAACGACAATAGCATTTGACAGGCTATACGGAAAGCAGATCAAGTATTGTTCTAACCGCAAAGAAGTCAAGGATCATGGCGATACAGGCATTCTGCTTGGCTCTCCGATCAAAGATGGTGATAAAGTTGTGATCATTGAAGATGTGACGACTTCCGGCAAGTCTATCGAAGAGACATTTCCGATCATCAAAGCACAGGGAGATGTTGAGATCGTGGGTCTGATGGTTTCACTGAATCGTATGGAAAAGGGAAAGGGAGAGCAGAGTGCACTTTCAGAGATTCAGGATACATACGGGTTTGCAACCGGTGCAATCGTAACGATGCAGGAAGTTGTGGAACATTTGTATAATCGCCCGTATCAGGGGAAGATCTATATTGACGATACATTGAAAGCAGCGATAGATGCTTATTATGCAACCTATGGAGCCAGATAGAATTTAAGCAGTCGAAACAATGTATGAAAGCATGTACATGGATCGATGAAAGAATAGAGGTGATGAGCGGTGCCCAGAAAAAGTTATATGTTCACAACCAGAAAACATTCCAAGAATGGAATAATAGCTGTTATTTTAGGAATCACTTCGTTGACCGGATTGGTCGCGGCTATTTTGATTTCATTTGCCAACAGGGGTACGACGCCGCTCAGATTGGGAGGAGCAGGACTTGTCGGCATGATTGCGGGTACATTTGGATTTGTCGTAGGGCTGATGAGTACGAAGGAGTATGATTCCTACATGCTGTTTCCGAGGATGGGGGTCATCCTGAATGGTTTGGCTGTATTTGCATGGGCCTATATCATCATCATCGGAATCTATGGAATCAATATATAGCGGCGGTATCAAACAGAGTGAAATGGCGTGATATCCTTTTAGGAATATGAAAAATGAAGGAGTTTAAAATGGAGCGTTACGATCTTTCAATTGAGAGAATCAAACAGTGCCTTACAGAGGAAACAGTCAGGGAGCCGTATTTGTCTTATTTCAGAAAAGTGGCTTCCTTTATTTTGTATGTGAATCAGGTGTACGAACTCGTCAAGACCGAGAAATACCGCGTGCTGCCGATGCAGGAGCTGGAACTGACAAATCGGAAGCTTTATGAGGATATATTGCCGGATAATTACGGCATGAGTTATGCGAATCCGACATATGCGGCAGAGCAGCTTGGTGAATACGGCAAATATCTATCCTTTCTGTACGCTGAAATCCGAGGATTGATTGCGGATGCTTTTGAGCAGCAGCTTGAAATGCTGACGATGTATCAGGAACTTTTCATCGAAATCTATAATATGTTTGAATCCGGCTATGACGATACACTGCCGCTGCCAAATACGGAAGAGGTGCGAAATACGCTCTATTGGTTCGTTAGCGACACTTGTGACATCAGTGTCACCAAGCGCATCAAAGACCAATTGACGCCGTTTCCGGAGCTTGCGGAGGAAATGTGTCAAAACCAATTGACGCCAGATGGAGACTTTGCCACAAGGATTATCATGGGGGCTGATCTGACGGATTTGCGATATCTGTATCAGTTCGGAGAATATGTATCTGAGAACGAACTGGAGACGGCAAAGCATATGAATGCCATGTCCGCGCAGGAGATTCAGAGACTTGCGGATGTCTATACGGAAGGATATCGTATGGGATTTGTCAATAACAATCGGGATCTGAGCAAGAAGAAGGTCGTTAATATCAGATATCGTCTTGGTTTTGAAAGGATGGTTAGGGCAGCAATCGGTAATTTCGAGCGAATGGGTCTCAGACCTACAATATATCGTGCAGCATCGCACAGCATCAACAGGAAGGGACAATTGAAGATAGGCTATTACGGAGCTGTTGTCAATCAGCAATATGAATATGATCACAGTGAAGACGGGGCGCTGTATCTTGACAGAGATTTTGTCAATCGTCGTATCGGTGTTCTGAAGGCAGGCTATGAGCAATATAAAGAATGGGCAGCCGTACATGCAGGCCCGGCATGTATCGAGACTTTCGGCGAACGACCGTTTACTCCGGTTCCGAATGCGGCGGCATGGAGGCTTACGGACAAGCAGCAGAAGTATGTTGTTTCTTATGCGGCCAAAGCAGGGGAAATCGTGAATTATTACATCAAAGGAGAGGAAAGAAGCTTTACCATTATCTCTTTTCCGATTCCCGAAATCGGAGCACGGTTCAAGGAAATTTTTGATGCAACGGTAGAAGTGAACACATTGGATTACAAGTGTTATCAAAAGATGCAGCAGGGACTGATCGATTTGCTGGATCAGGCAGTATGCGTGCGTGTGAAGGGTGCGAACGGAAATCATACCGATCTGACAGTGGCATTACATCCCCTCCGGGATGCTGCTCATGAAACGATTTTCGAAAATTGTGTGGCAGATGTCAATATACCGGTCGGAGAGGTGTTTACATCGCCCAGACTCGCCGGCACAAGCGGAATTTTGCATGTCAGGGAATCTTATTTGGAAGAGATGAAGTATGAGAACCTGGAACTTACATTTAACGATGGATATGTAACGGGATATCGATGTACCAATTATGAGGATGAGGCCGAAAATAAGAAGCTGATCAAGGATCATATACTTTATCATCATGAGACGCTTGCAATGGGAGAGTTTGCAATCGGCACGAATACGACTGCATATCATATGGCGAAGAAATACGGCATTGAGGATCGTCTGCCGACCTTGATTGCGGAGAAGATGGGACCGCATTTTGCGGTGGGTGATACCTGTTACAGCCATTGCGAGGATGTGAAGGTATACAATCCGGATGGCAAGGAGATTGTTGCGAGGGATAATGAGAAGTCCATCCTGCGCAAGACGGATATGAGCAAGGCATATGACCAGTGTCATACCGATATTACGATTCCGTATGAGGAGTTGGGTGAGCTGACTGCGGTCAGAGCAGACGGGAGCGAGATTTCGATTATCAGGAACGGGAGATTTGTTCCGGAGTGCTGTACGGCATTGAATCAAATGCTGACCGACATATAATATCGACGGTTATTTAATTTAGCGACATAATCTATTCAAGATATATGGTATTGCATATGATTTCACAGAAAACATTGACGAATGTGGTCATAGTTAGTAAAATAGAACAGTATTGGTATGAGAAAAAGGAAGAATTGACATAAAGAAAAGGAGCGGGAAAATGGCGAAAGTAGGTATCGTAATGGGCAGTGACTCCGATATGCCGGTTATGAGTAAGGCAGCGGAGATATTGGATCAATTGGGAGTGGATTATGAGATGACGATCATCTCGGCGCACAGAGAACCGGATGTATTTTTTGAGTATGCAAAGGGTGCAGAGGCGAAGGGATTTAAGGTCATCATCGCAGGAGCAGGTATGGCGGCTCATTTGCCGGGCATGTGTGCGGCAATCTTTCCGATGCCGGTAATTGGTATTCCGATGCATACATCGTCACTTGGCGGCAGGGATTCTCTGTATTCCATCGTTCAGATGCCATCAGGCATTCCTGTGGCGACAGTTGCAATCAACGGAGGAGCCAATGCCGGGATTCTTGCGGCAAAGATTCTTGCGGTGTCGGATGCAGAACTGTTGGGAAGATTGAAAGAGTATGTTGAGAGCCTGAAGACGGCAGTCGAGAAGAAGGCGGATAAATTGAATAAGATCGGATACAAAGAGTATCTGAATCAGATGTAGAGGAGAGAAAAAATGGATTATAAGAGTGCAGGAGTGGATATTGAAGCCGGATACAAGGCTGTGGAACTGATGAAGGAGCATGTCAAGGGTACCATGAGACCAGAGGTGCTTGGCGGACTTGGCGGATTCTCGGGGGCATTTTCCCTGAAGAATTTTAAGGATATGGAGAACCCAACGCTGGTATCCGGAACAGACGGTGTGGGAACAAAGTTGAAACTGGCTTTTTTGCTGGACAGACATGATACGATCGGCATTGACTGTGTGGCAATGTGCGTCAATGACATTGCATGTGCCGGCGGAGAACCGTTGTATTTTTTGGATTACATAGCATGCGGCAAGAATGAACCGGAGAAGATTGCACAGATCGTGAAGGGCGTGGCAGAAGGCTGCAAGCAGTCGAATGCAGCATTGATCGGCGGAGAGACGGCTGAAATGCCGGGCTTCTATCCTGAGGATGAATATGATCTTGCAGGCTTTTCTGTGGGAATTGTAGATGAAAAGGATTTAATAACGGGTGCTACCATTAAGGCGGGAGATACGTTGATCGGTATTGCGTCATCAGGTGTGCACAGCAATGGATTTTCACTTGTGCGTAAGGTATTTTCTATGGATAAGTCCAATCTGGCACGATATATCGATACATTGGGAATGACGCTTGGAGAGGCATTGTTGACTCCGACCAAGATTTATGTAAAAGCGCTGAGGAGTGTAAAGGAGGCAGGTGTCGTGATTAAAGGCTGTTCTCATATTACAGGCGGCGGCTTTTATGAGAATATACCGAGAATGCTTCCAGACGGAGTGCGTGCAGTGATCAATAAGGATTCTTATCCGGTTCTTCCAATCTTCAAACTGCTGCAGGAGACCGGAAATATTGCGGAAGAGATGATGTACAATACATACAATATGGGAATCGGAATGATGCTTGCCGTATCTCCCGAACAGGCAGATGCAGCACTGGCTGCGATTCAGACAGCAGGAGAGAAGGCATATATTGTAGGTCAGATCGAAGCGGGTGACAAGGGAATCAGCATCAAATAGTAACATAACGAAGGAGAGGTATCATCATGAAGGTATTGATCGTAGGCGGCGGCGGACGTGAGCATGCAATCGCAATGTGTGCTGCTCAGAGCCCTAAGGTAGATAAGCTATATTGTGCACCGGGAAATGCCGGTATTGCAGCAGTTGCTGAGTGTGTGGAAATAGGGGTTATGGAGTTTGATCGTTTGGTTGCATTTGCAAAAGAACAGCAGATCGATCTGACGATAGTCGGTCCGGACGATCCTTTGGTGGCTGGTGCTGTAGATGCATTTGAAGCGGCAGGACTCAAGGTTTTTGGACCGAGGGCGAATGCAGCGATTCTGGAAGGCAGCAAGGCATTTTCGAAGGATCTGATGAAGAAATACAACATCCCGACGGCGGGATACGAGAACTTTGATACGCCCGAAGCTGCACTTGCATATCTGGAGACGGCAAAGGTACCTATTGTGCTGAAAGCAGATGGATTGGCACTCGGGAAGGGTGTATTGATCTGCAATACGCTGGAGGAGGCACGTGCCGGCGTCAAGACGATCATGCTGGATAAGCAGTTTGGCTCAGCGGGAAACCGTATTGTGATTGAGGAGTTCATGACGGGACGTGAGGTGTCTGTGCTGTCTTTTGTAGATGGCAAGACGATTCAGATCATGACCTCGGCACAGGATCATAAGCGTGCGAAGGATGGAGATCAGGGTCTGAATACAGGCGGTATGGGAACCTTTTCACCCAGTCCGTTCTATACCGATGAAGTAGATGCTTTCTGTAAAAAATATATCTATCAGAAAACCGTGGATGCCATGGCGGCTGAGGGGCGTGAATTCAAGGGTATTATTTTCTTCGGACTTATGCTGACAGAGGATGGACCGAAGGTGTTGGAGTACAATGCAAGATTTGGAGATCCTGAAGCGCAGGTAGTGCTTCCGAGAATGAAAAACGATATCATTGATGTCATGGAGGCATGTATTGATGGGACTTTGGATCGGATCAATCTGCAGTTTGAGGATAACGCGGCAGTATGTGTGGTGCTGGCATCGGCAGGATATCCGGAGCATTATGAAAAAGGATTACCGATTTCGGGATTGGAACGTTTTGAGGATGAGGAAGGATATTATGTCTTTCATGCAGGGACAAAGTGCAAGGATGGCAGAATCGTAACGAACGGAGGTCGTGTGCTCGGAGTTACCGCAAAGGGGGCGGATCTCAAAACAGCCAGACAGAATGCATATGAAGCTACAGGCTGGATTACATTTGACAATAAATATTGCCGCAGTGATATTGGCAAAGCCATTGACGAAGCGTGACAAATAGGCTAAACTATAGTTAGTAGTCTGTGTAAAGAAGTTGCTAGGATTTATCTATCTGTTAATTTGCGTGATTTCAATTACACTTGAACAGGGGATGACAGTATGGCTAAAGACTTGGGATATATCACGTATGGCAGACCGACACAATGTACCGTATGTGGCGGTTCACTGATTTATAAGGGGATAGGGGAATATCAGTGCAGTGAGTGTTATAGTCTGGAATATGATGATTATGGCAAGGTTCGTTTGTACATAGAGCTGCATAATGGTGCTACTTCGGCGGAGATTGCTGAAGCAACGGGCGTGACGCAGCAAAAGATCAGACAGATGCTGAAGGAAGAACGATTGGAAGTAACTCCTGATTCGGTGGCATTTTTGCATTGCGAAATGTGTGGCATTGACATTCGTTCCGGCAGGTATTGTGCCGCATGTGAGACGAAGATTCGTAAGGATGCGGCGACAGAGAGCCGTAACAGCAAGATACAAGGCTTCGGACATGCACAGAGAGGCGAAGACGGCGAGCGCAGATTTATGAGATAATATAGTTGACAAAATGAAATAGGCGTGATATTATCTGAAAATAATACACAAACCGTTGATGTGGAGATCAAACCATAAGACGCACCCACAGAGAGCAGGTGGAGCTGAGAATCCTGCGGAAATGCGAGATGGCAAATGGACCATGGAGGGCGAGGTAAAGGCGCAAGCTGAGTACCCGAGACGTAGGCCGACGTTACCGGCAGAAAATGTGTTGGCATTTTTGTGAGAGTGGATTTGTTATACAAATCAATTAAGGTGGTACCGCAGACGGAAATATTCAGAGTCTGTCCTTTTTATAAGGGCAGACTCTTTTTGCGTATATTTCTTCGCAATCAAGTCTGATCTTCACAAACCAACATGATGGCAACCAATCAATTTACCGGGGATCCCGGAACCAATGAGACAAGGTCTCGAAGAAAGGATGGTATGATCATGGAAAACGTAGTTATGCAGAAAAGAGAAGTAGCAACAGAGGAAAAGAAGGGTTTGGGAGTGCAGGATATCCTGCTAATCGGAATTTTGCTTGCAGCAGGAGCGGTACTGAAGTTCTTTGTAGGCTCCGTCATCAATTTCGGAATGAAGCCGAATTTTATCATAGCAATGTATTGTCTGATTGTTCTGCTCATTCGCCCGCGTGTCAGGGAAGCAGCAATCATCGGCATTTTGGCAGGTGCGGTGTGCCAGTTCTTTCCGGGACAGCCGTATATCAACTTCGGCAGTGAACTGCTCGGTGCGGTAGCAATGGTACTGCTGCTCAAAATTCCGATGAACATCAAAAAGTTTTCACTTAGCCCGATCGTGTGTACATTCTTGAGCACATTGGTCAGTGGTTTTGCCTTTATCGGAATCATGTATGTGATGTATTATGCGGGTGCAGATATTACACCGACGCCGCTTGCAGCCTTCATGGCAATTATATTCGGGACTGCATTTATCAATGCAATTATAGTACAGGTGTTATTCATACCACTCAAGCTGGCACTGAAGAAATAGAACGAAAATGAGATGCGGAGGCAATGACAATGGATAAGGTAATGGTTCATATAGAGCAGCTGAACTTCCAATATAAGCAAGGAACCGAATTTGCGCTGCAGGATATCAATCTGGACATCAGAGAGGGAGAATTCGTCGGGATCATTGGGAACAGCGGTGCAGGAAAGACCTCTTTTACATGTGCTCTAAATGGAATGATTCCACATCATTATGCAGGAGACTTCTATGGGGTGGTGCAAATTGATGGTTTGGATACGGTAGAGGTGAAGCCGGTGGAACTGTCGCGGTTCGTAGGCAGTGTTTTTCAGGATGTAGACGCCCAGATGGTGGCGGCCATGGTAGAGGATGAGATACTCTTCGGACTTGAGAACTTCCAGGTGCCGAGAGAAGAAATCGAAGAACGTATTCAGACATCACTCCAAACCATTGGCATTGAGCATCTCAGATACAGAAATATCAGTACACTGAGCGGAGGACAGAAGCAAAAGGTTGCGATTGCGGCAATCATTGCATTGCGTCCCAGGTTATTGGTACTGGATGAGCCGACAGGTGAATTGGATCCGGCAAGTTCCAGACAGATCTTCGAGATGCTGCGTATGCTGAATCAGGAATATGGTATGACGATTGTGGTCGTAGAGCAGAAGATTATGCTGTTATGCGAATTTGTGAAGCGGCTGATCGTCCTTGAGCAAGGGCGGGTAGAATACGACGGTGAGACGAGAGAGGTTCTGAAATATAAGCGAGAACTGGAAGCACTCGGTGTCAATGTACCGCGAATCGTGACTTTGGCAGATGCATTAAAGGTACGAGGATATGAAGTCGGTCAGGTGCCGCTTAATCTGTCGGAAGCAAAGAGTATGGTAGAGGAGGTCATGGAACATGCTGGAATTTAGAAATGTAAGTTTTTCATATGATCGTGAGATGATGATCAGAGATATATCATTTCATGTGAAAAAAGGAGAATTTGTAGCCTTGGTCGGTGAAAACGGAGCCGGAAAATCCACGCTCAGCAAGCTGTGTAACGGTCTCTTAAAACCTGATACAGGTGATGTGCTGGTGAACGGACAGAATACAAAAACCACAAAATCGTCTGCATTGGCAAAGACGGTGGGGTATCTCTTTCAAAATCCGGACAGACAGATATGCCAGAATACAGTGAAGAGTGAAATCATGTTTGGTTTGTCCTATCTGTTATCGGATCATGCGGAATGTGAAGCACGCTGTGAGTGTATGCTGGAACGGCTTCGGCTTGCACCGGAGCAGGATCCGTTTCGCCTGAGTCGTGGAGAGCGTCAAAGGGTGGCGCTGGCATCAATCTTGGTATGCGAGCCTGAATTGTTGATTCTGGATGAGCCGACGACCGGATTAGATTATCGTGAATGTATACAGATCATGGATATGATAGCAAAGCTCAATCAGGCAGGTACGACGATTTTGATGATTACACATGATATGGAACTGGTACATGATTATGCGGGCAGGGTTCTTGTTTTGAACGAAGGAAGTCTGATCGGGGACGGTAGCAGTGATGTTATCATGACAGATGTGGAACTGCTGCAAAAGGCCAGTGTATTGCCGGCGCAGATACCGGCGCTGGCATTGATGCTGGGGGAAGCATTTGTGGACGTTGGCAGCGTCAATGATATGACAGAGCGGATTCATTATCTGAAACAAAGGAGGGCATAATGATGGGCGGTTTTTTGGATTACGTACAGGGAAACTCTGTTTTACACAGGTTGAATCCGTTGACTAAACTGGTCACAGCGTTTCTGCTGTGTGTGGCCTGCTTTATCAGCGA
This sequence comes from uncultured Lachnospiraceae bacterium, assembly GCA_964638005.1. GTDB lineage: Bacteria > Bacillota > Clostridia > Lachnospirales > Lachnospiraceae > JAAYYM01. The sequence continues at coordinate 69,005 of CAZWXS010000004.1, read as the reverse complement.
TCAGCACTATTTTGTGCTTGGTGTCATTGCATTGAATCTGATACTTGCCCGTGTGGCAGGACGAGCGGTATTGAGACGATCGCTCAATATGCTGAAAGCACTTGTTAAGTTTTCGATATTTCTCTTTGTCCTGCAGATCCTATTTGTGAGAGATGGAACTGTTCTGTTGGATCTGCCGTTGGGACTGGTAATCACGGACCTGGGTCTTTCCTTTTCCTTGCTGTTCGTACTGCGGCTCTTTGCGGCTACAATGCCGATTGGATTGATGCTGTCGGTTACACAGATGAGTGACTTGTCAAATGTGTTGGTAGAAAAGGTAGGAATACCGTATCAATATACATTTGCTCTGACGACGACGATACGCTTTATCCCGTTGTTTACCCAGGAGATGGCAGGCATCATGGAGGCACAGACTGCACGGGGTGTAGAATTTGATACAAAGAATTTTTTTAAGAAGATCAAACTGCTTCTGCCATTGTGCGTACCACTTCTGATCAGCTCTGTTAAGAAAATCGACGGTGCTGCTGTTTCAACAGAACTAAGAGGGTTTCATCTGCGCACGAGACAGAGCGGTTATAAAAAGTACTGCTTTCAAGGAGCAGATGCAGCTGCGGTATTGATGATTGCATGCGTGCTGACAGGAGCAGTGATGTTATAGAAGATATTGTAGAAGATATTATAGAAGAAGAGAAGAGCAGCGGATAGAAGATGGCCGTGTGATATGCATAAAGGCATATTGCACGGCTGAATTTGTATTGACTCGAAAAGTCAATATGAAAAAGAGAATAAGAGAAAAAGCGACAAATAGGTACAAAATGTTGTAAATATTAAAAAAATATTACAACATTTGGTTGACATAAGCCTTTATCAGTTGTATGATAATGTTGAGATAAGTTTGTGGGGAAATCTCATTTAGATGTGTAATTTGGGGAAATATACATCTAAAACAGAATGGTTATGCACTTGAATGACCATAGCGGTCAGCACTCGATGAGGAGAATCGTACTATGATTCAAGGCACTAAGGGGAAAAGCAGAAGGGGATATTCTATCCTTGCGGCAGGAGCGGCAATTGTATTAGTTGTTGCTTCTTTTGCGTTATTTGGATCCGATGCTTATGCCTATACATCAGCCAACGGAACTGTAGTATGTGCCAGTGGCCGTGTGCGTCAGTCAGCATCCACAGGCGGAGCGGTGGTATGCTGTGTCAAGAAGGATGAGACGCTCATCATTACGGATGAGACGACAGGCACAGACGGAAACAAGTGGTATAAAGTAAAAATATCGGGTGTAGAAGGATACATTCGTTCGGATCTGGTCAAAAAGGGGAATGAGATTGCGGGAGCGGCATCGACAGCTGCGGCACCGACAGCATCAGCTTCGGGGACGACAACCACCGCAGGAACGGCAGGAGCCGGTACAGCGACTGTCAAAGGAACCAATGTCATTGTTAGGACAGAGGCGGCACGTACATCGGATGTACAGTGTACGCTCAGCACGGGACAAGTGGTGACGGTCGAATCTTCTGTCAAAGGAACGGATGGAAATACATGGTATTGTGTGAATGTAAATAAGAACGATTTGTTTTACAGAGGATATATAAGAGCAGATTTGCTCAATGGGGTTACGGCACCTGCATCAGCAACGACAAGTGCAGCTGCATCAACGGCAACGACGACCGGAACGGGAACGGCTTCCACAGGAGCAATCAAGGGCAGCAATGTACGGGTCCGTTCCAGCGCAACAACACAGGGAGGCATTGTTACGACCCTGAATAATGGTTTTGTAGTCATCATCAAGGATTCTACAGTAGATGACAGCGGAAAGAAATGGTATGAGATTGCCTGTATGAATAACGGTGCGTCAGTATCGGGTTATGTCAGAGAGGATCTGATTACGGTTACGTCAACAGGCACAAGTGCAACGACTTCGACGGGAAATGCATCGACAACGGCTGGTACGACAAACGCAACGGGTGTTATCAAAGGAACCGGAGTCAGGGTGAGAACGACTGCATCGTTGACATCCAATGTATGCTGCGGTCTCAGCACGGGACAGCAGGTGACAATTCTGGAATCGGCTTCGGCGGATGGTAAGGCATGGTACAAGGTAGCATTTACATATAATAATGAAGCGATGAGTGGTTATGTATGCAGTGATTATGTGGAAAAGGCATCCGCTTCTGCCACACCATCGACGACAGCGGGAACGACAACAACCACAAAGGTAGGAACAGTCAAGGGCACCAAGATCAATGTACGGAAAGAAGCTGTAAGCGGCGATATCGTAACGGTGCTGAATACAGGGCAGGTGACTACGGTTACAAGCGAGGTGACCGGATCTGACGGAAATAAGTGGTATGGCATTTCATTTACACTTAACGGTTCATCCTTGTCAGGATTTATCAGATCAGACTTTTTAACGGTGGAGGAAAAGACAGTTGTTACACCGGCTGCGGCGACTACAACTACGACTACGACCAATACCGCTTCATCTTCACATCGCACGGGAGCCGTGAAAGGTATCAATGTAAATGTGCGGAAGGAGCCGGTCAGCGGTGAGATTGTCAGCAAGCTCAGCACGGGACATTCTGTAACGGTGACTGAGGAAAAGACAGGATCGGACGGAAATAAATGGTATGGAATTGCCTATACATATAACAGTACGGCACAATCCGGATATATTCGTTCGGATTATTTGACTGTTGAGGAAGCAGTTGTTACGACACCACCGGCAGCGACAAACAGCAATACAGACGGAACGACCAAGGGAACCGTGAAAGGAACGGCTGTCAGGGTCAGAGAGAGCGCGGTGAACGGAACGGTTGTCGTACAGCTGAATACAGATCATTCTGTGACGGTCACGGGAGAGACAACGGGATCGGACGGATATAAATGGTATCAGATTTCCTTTGAGTACGGCGGAGCTGCGAAAACAGGCTTTATTCGTTCGGATTTCGTGAATATCATACAGACGGCAGCCAGTACGACGGTTGCGACCAGTGAGGAATTTGAAAAGGCAATTGCAGATTTTCCGGAAGCATATAAGAATCCCTTGCGGACATTACATACAAAATATCCGAACTGGACATTCCAGCCGGTCAAGACAAATCTGGAGTGGAGCAATGTGGCGGCAGCAGAAACGGCAGTCGGTAAGAATCTGATTTCCAAGTCCAGCGTTTCCTCGTGGAAATCCACAAGTCCGCAGGCATATGACTGGAATACGGATAACTGGTACGGATTTGATGGAGCAAGCTGGGTAGCAGCATCACCCGAGATTACACTTTTCTATCTGGATCCTCGTAATTTCCTGGACGAAAATGGAATCTTCCAGTTTGAGACGTTGGAATATGAGGGTTATCAGAACGAAGCAGGTGTTTCCAATATACTGGCATCATCCTTTATGAGCTCGAGCTTTACGGATACGGATGGTGCAGCAAGATCGTATGCAAGCACCTTTGTGGAAGCGGGAACGACGATGGGTATTTCACCTTATCATCTGGCAGCGCGCAGCCTGCAGGAGCAGGGAATGACAGGCACGAGCGGAAGCGTTACGGGTACGGTTGCAGGACTTGAAAATCTGTTTAATTTCTTTAATATAGGAGCATATGCTGCAAACGGAAATACAGCAGTTGTCAATGGACTGATATATGCGGCAGGAACAGAGGATGCTTATTACAGACCATGGAATACACGTTACAAATCTATTATGGGAAGCGCCAAATATGTCAGTGAGCGTTATATAAAGAGAGGACAGAATACACTTTATTTCCAGAAATTCAATGTTGTGAATACGGAGAACGGATTGTATTCGCACCAATATATGACCAATATTCAGGCAGCGTCTTCGGAAGCTGCAAGAATGAAAAAAGCTTATTCGGATCTGAATACATCACTGGTATTCAAGATACCCGTATATAATAATATGCCGGAGGCAGTATGTGCGAAGCCTGAATCCTCGGCCAATCCGAACTGCTATCTCTCCAATCTGTATATAGATGGTTACGGTACAATACCGAATTTCAATTCGGCAACGGATCAATATTCATTTACGATTGATAACGGAATCGGGCAGATCGGTATCGGAGCGACTCCGGTCAACGGAAGTGCATCCATAGCGGGAACAGGTACTTATGACATTCCTGTGGGAACGACCCAGATTACGGTTGTATGTAAGGCACAAAACGGAAATACCAGAAATTATGTAATGAATATAACAAGAAATCAATAGAGGATGGGTACACTATATTTGTGATATGAATTTAGGAGGAAATGAGATGAAAAAAGTCGGAAAGAGACTGATAGGATCATTGTTTACCGTGCTGTTATTCTGTGTGATGATTTCACAGAATGTTATGGCTGCAGGCAGTGTATCCATAACAGCAAGTGCCGAAACGGTTGAAGTCGGAGGAGAAGTATCCGTAACCATCAAGGCGGAGAATCCAGAAGGATCTGCAGAAAAGCCGGAGATATCAGTGGAATATGATGCAGCGGTTCTGAGCTTTGAATCATGTGATAAGGAAAATTCATACGGAGGCGGAGGAGGCGGATTGATCACGCTCTCTGACACGGAAGCGACCATTACATTTAAGGGAGCTGCATCGGGTACAACGGATGTGAAAGTATCTGCCGTATTGGACGGAGACGGAGCCAATGTACCTACAGATCAGGTGACCGTAGCGGTCGGTGACGGTGTAAATGCAGCACCTGCAGGAGGCGAAGCAGCTACAACCAGCAATATTGCGGACGGTTTGATTGCGATTAACGGCACGGAGAAGATGCTGTCAACGACATTTCCGAATGAGATCATACCGGCAGGATTTCACAAGGCTGATTTTACTTATCAGGAGCAGATGTTAGAGTCTGCGCAGTTTGACATGGGTGATCTGACGTTGCTGTATGTGACGGATGCAGGCGGTGCAAATGGAGAGTTCTGCATTTATGATCAGGCAACAGATACATTTATTGATTTTGTAAGCATCAACGGAATCGAAAGCAAATACATCATCATCATGATACCGGATGAGTCAGTAGTCGTTCCGGATGGATTTATCAAAGCAACTTTGCAGTGGAACGGAAAGACCCTGCAGGCATATGCAATCAACGGTGCTATACCTGCATCATCTGATACTGCAGCAGAAGGCACAGCAGATGGTGCAGCAGAGTCTGAGGCAGAAGGAGTTCCCGAAACAACTGCCAATGGTGTAAATACAAGTGATTTCTTCCTGTTATATGCACTGAACAGTGACGGAAACCAAGGTTGGTATATGTATGATATGAAAGAAGGCACTTACCAGCGGTATCTGCAACTGGATGCTTCGGCTGCGGAAGAACCTTCGGTATTGGATGTGTTTGATTCGGATACGGATTCATATAAGGCACAGTCACATACACGCTTTATTGTGATATGTGTTATGGCAGTTGTAATCTTGATTCTGATTATATTGTTGGTCAATCTGTTTTTGAAGCTTCGTGATTATCAAAGCTATGAATATATTGATGAAGATGAAGAGGATGAAGATGAAGAGGATACGCGTGATAACCGATACAATAGTCGGAACGGCCGTGGGTCTGAGCGATTAAGTGCAGATGAGATACGCGCCAGACGTTATGAAGCCGGAGAGGATCTTGAGGAAACAGGAGAGATCTATCTGGAGCAGCCTCCGGTGCGTCAGGGGCAGGCATATCAGCAGACTGCGCCGGTATCGCCTGTAGGCTATGAGACACAGGATATGGTCTTTGAAGACATATCTCTGCCTGAACCGTTGCCCGATGAGGATGAGGACGAGGAAGAAGACAGACGAGGCAGAAAAAAGAATAAGAAGAAAAAGAGTCGACTTGCCAAGTGGTATGAAGAAGATGACTTTGGCGATGATGATATGGATGAGGACGATGAGGATGACGAGGACGATGATGAAGACGACGACTATACAGAGCGTCATTCCTTCTTTGGCAGAAAGAAAAAGAAGGCTCCGGAGCCTGTAGAGGCGACACAGCTTGATTGGAGCGAAATGCAGAGTGCGATGCAGGGCGCGGATGAAGATGAGCGCAGGCCGCTGACCGGAACCCGCAGACCCGTCACTGCACCTAAGATGACGGTGACAGAACCGCCTACAGAACCACATGTACGCACCATGCGTGCACCGGGAGCAGTGCCGCCGGTGGAGGCACCACATGTTCCGCATGCAGAGCCGCCGGTGGAGCCGATAGCGAAACCGTTGTCTCAGCCGGTTCAGAGACAGCCGGTACAGCAGCCGCCAAGACAGCCTGCACCACGGACGCAGTATGAACAACCTGTGCAGCCACAGTATGAACAACCGGTACATTCGGCACAGCAGCCATATTATGAACAGCCGGTACAGCAGCCTCGATACGAACAGCCAATGTCACAGCCATACTATGAGCAGCCGATGCAACAGCCACAGTATGAGGCGCCCGTGCAACAACCGTATTATGGACAGCAGATACAGCAGCCATACTATGAACAGCCGATACAGCAGTCACAATATGCGCAGTCTGTACAACAGCCAATACAGCAGCCACAGTACAATCAGCCCGTACAACAACCATATTATGAACAGCCTGTACAACCGGCACAACAGCCCAAGCTTGATTTGGACGATGATTTTGAATTTGAGTTCATAGATGTGGATAAGTAATATAAAATAGCACACATTATTTTATTAAAAACAGAGATAAGGATAGTTCTTATCTCTGTTTTTTGGTATGATAGTATATATAATTATTTAGAGGAGGTACTTAATATGAAGGATTTGAAGCTGGTAATCATTGGCGGTGGAAGCAGCTATACACCGGAACTGATTGATGGGGTTATATTACACAGAGAGACATTGCCCGTGAAGGAAATCGTATTGATTGATATTCCGGCAGGTAAGGAAAAGGTTGAAATCAATACTGCGTTTGTGAAGCGTATGCTGAGCAAGGCGGGGATGGATATTCAGGTATCATATACATTTGATAGGATGAAGGGACTTGCAGGAGCTGATTTTGTGATTACTCAGCTGCGCGTAGGTGGTCTCGAAGCACGTAATCAGGATGAAAGGATTCCGTTGAAATACGGTTTGGTCGGACAGGAGACTACAGGAGCCGGAGGCTGTTTTAAGGCGCTCAGAACCATTCCTGTATTGTTGGACATCTGTGCTGATATGGAGAAGGTATGTAAGGATGCATGGTTGATCAACTTTACAAATCCCGCAGGAATAGTGACCGAAGCGGTCAATAAGTATACGAAGGTAAAATGCATCGGATTATGCAATTGTCCGATTAATATGTGCCATGATGCGGCAGAGCGATTGGGAGAGTCCGTAGCAGAAGGAGATCTTGACTGCAGATTTGTCGGATTGAATCATCTGAGTATCATGCCTCATGTGTACCTGAAGGAGAATGCAGACATACCGGGCATGGAGCATGGACATGATTATATCGAGGAAGTGCTGAAGGTTCGTAAGGCAGAGGGAGTTGTTAAGAATATCAATAAGATTGCCGGAATGGATGAAAAGGCAGCTGCAATGGGAGCAATGCTGTCTCCTTATATGCAGTATTTCTATTTTACAAATGAAATGGTGAAGGAAGAACAGGAAAGTGTCGCTGTCGGCAAGGGAACACGTGCGAATCAGGTACAGGCAGTCGAGAAAGCCTTGTTCGAGAAGTATCGAGATACCAATCTGGAGGAAAAGCCCGCAGAGCTATCCAAGAGAGGCGGTTCCAGATACTCGGAGGCAGCAATCAATCTTGTGAACAGTATATTTAATAACGCATGTGATATACAGACGGTGGATACCCTGAACGGGAATATAATACCGGAATTGCCGGCGGATGCGGTCATTGAGACGAACTGTATCATCAGCAGTAAGGGCGCAACTCCGATTGCAATCACAGAAGACAGAGCAGATATACGGGAATGCTACCAGGCACAACAGGCAGAGTTCATGCAGTTGGTGAAGAAGATCAAGGAATATGAAAGACTGACGATAGAGGCGGCGGTACACGGAGACAAAGAGCTTGCGGTACAGGCACTTACAACCAATCCCCTCATCGGAAACAGAGAGACGGCGGTTCAGGTGTTTGAAGAGCTGTATGAAGCACACAAGGCGCATTTGACGAGATTTGTGCACTGAGACAGGAGGCTGCTATGTATGTATTGGGAATTGATGCAGGCGGAACAAAGACGCATGCAGCTATCGGAGATGAACATGGTCATATTTTGGCGGAGGGATTTGGCGGAGCCGCTAACTATCAGGTCTGCGGCACAGAAACGACACGCGTGTCATTGCAAAAAGCCATAGAGGACGCACTTGCAAAGCGGAATGAAAATGCAATTTCCGAGCAAGATTTTCTTACGCTGTCTGATATTTCTTATGCGGTTTTTGGTATGTCAGGAGCAGATTCGGCCGAAGACTATGCAGTACTGAATCCGTTGGTGGCAAAGATTATGGGAGAAGTACCGTTTGAGGTTATGCATGATGCGTGGATCGGCCTGAGGGCAGCAACAGAGGATAATGTCGGTATTGTCTCCATATGCGGAACCGGAGCCGGACATGCAGGACGTAACCGTAACGGAGAGAAGGGAATCCTGCGCAATCTGGATTATATAACAGGTAATTACGGCGGTGGCGGTGAACTGGTAGAGGAGGCTTTACATTGTGCATTCCGTTCCGACGAAGGGACAGGCTGTAAGACTTCTTTGGAATCCGTCATTCCCGAAATCTTTCAGACAACGGATATGGAGGCAGTCTGTACGGTTCTACGTCATGACCTGATGACACGGGAGCAACGTTTTCAGATTCCGATTGCTGTATTTACAGAGGCTCGAAAAGGGGATGCTGTATGTCAAAAGATGATTGACTATATGGGTCAAACAGAGGGCGAGTATGCAGCAGGACTGATCAAAAGGCTTCATATGGAGAAAGAACATGTACCGATGGTATTGATCGGAAGTTTGTTTCGTACAGAGGAGCCTTTGCTGATTGATGCTTATATGCGTGCGGTGCATGCATGTGCTCCCGATGCTTATCCCTGCATATTAAATGAACCGCCGGTCACAGGTGCCGTCAAACTGGCTGCAGACCGCTTATTACATGTATGACAGCAGGAATTTTCTTGACAAAGGCATGAACGTGATTTATGATATAAAACAATGATATATCTATATGAATAAAGATAGTGAGAAAGAGGAGTACGTATATACTCTTAACAGAGAGAGCAGTTCACCGGCTGAGAGGCTGCTTGAGGAAAGATATACGGAAGGTAGCTTTTGAATCGGCACTTTGAACCGGCATGGAATTATGTTTCGGAATGCAAAGTAGAAGTGCACGCCTTGTCCCCGTTAGCGGACCTTGAGTGATAAATGAAGGTGGTACCGTGTGATGATGATTGCGCCCTTTGCTGTAGTGTAAATTGCAGCAGAGGGCGTTCTTTATGCATGTAGTGATGAAGTATATGGTATGGTGCGGTATTGTATGGCACAGGAAGGATGATGAATATGAGCAAAGAATTGGCAAAGACCTATGACCCTCATGGTCTTGAAGACAGATTGTATCAGAAATGGATGGAGAAGAAATATTTTCATGCAGAGGTGGATCGCAGCAAAAAACCGTTCACGATCGTGATGCCGCCGCCGAATATCACGGGCAAACTGCATATGGGACATGCTCTGGACAATACGATGCAGGATATCCTTATTCGTTTTAAGCGGATGCAGGGATATAATGCGCTGTGGGTACCGGGGACGGATCATGCTGCCATTTCGACAGAGGTTAAGGTTACGGAAGCTTTAAAGGCAGAGGGAATCGACAAGGCAGAACTCGGACGTGAGGGCTTTTTGAAGAGAACCTGGGAATGGCGTGAGGAATATGGTCACACGATTGTTGAACAGCTTAAGAAAATAGGATCTTCATGTGATTGGGAGCGGGAACGCTTTACAATGGATGAAGGATGTTCTGCAGCAGTAGAAGAAGTATTTATCAAATTATATAAAAAAGGATTGATATATAAAGGAAACCGAATCATTAACTGGTGTCCGGTGTGTCAGACGACGATATCGGATGCCGAGGTGGAATATGAAGAACAGGCGGGACACTTCTGGCATATCAGATATCCGATCGTAGGAACCTCTGCAGCAGATGCGGCAAAGGCAGGCGAAGCGATGGCTGCAGATGAGTCTGAATATGTCATTGTAGCAACAACTCGTCCGGAAACGATGCTGGGTGATACTGCGTTGGCAGTCAATCCGGAGGATGAACGTTATCAGGAACTGATTGGAAAGACAGTTTTGCTGCCGCTCGTAAACAGAGAGATTCCTGTCATTGCGGATGCATATGTGGATCAGGAGTTTGGTACGGGCGTGGTTAAAATAACACCTGCACATGATCCTAATGACTTTGAAGTGGGGAAACGTCATAATCTTGCCTTGATCAATGTATTCAATGATGATGCCACCATTAACGAGCAGGGTGGAAAATATCAGGGTATGAATAATTATATTGCAAGGAAGAAAATCGTTGACGATTTGATGACACTGGGATTTTTGGAGAAGATCGAGGAACACACGCATAATGTAGGAACACATGATCGTTGCAAGACTACGATAGAGCCGATGGCAAAGCAGCAGTGGTTCGTGGCTATGGAAGAACTTGCAAAGCCGGCGATCGAGGTACTGCGGGCAACAAGGGCAGGCGAAAAGTCCGAACTCGGTGAACTCAAATTTGTGCCGGAGCGTTTTGACAAGATTTATTTGCATTGGCTGGAGAATATCAGAGACTGGTGTATCAGCCGTCAGCTCTGGTGGGGTCATAGGATTCCCGCTTACTATTGTGCAGACTGCGGTGAGATTGTTGTAGCAAAGGAAGCACCGGATCATTGTCCGAAATGCGGATGTACTACGATGACACAGGATCCGGACACGCTGGATACATGGTTTTCTTCAGCACTGTGGCCGTTTTCGACACTTGGCTGGCCGGAGAAGACGGAGGATCTGGATTATTTCTATCCGACAGATGTCTTGATTACAGGCTATGACATCATATTCTTCTGGGTTATCAGAATGGTATTTTCAGGAATAGAGAATATGGAGCGCTCACCGTTCCATACGGTATTGATTCATGGTCTGATCCGTGATTCACAAGGAAGAAAGATGAGCAAATCTCTCGGAAACGGTATCGATCCGCTTGAGATTATCGACCAGTACGGTGCAGATGCTCTGCGTCTGACATTGATTACGGGTAATGCACCGGGTAATGATATGCGTTTCTATTATGAAAGAGTGGAAGCAAACCGTAATTTTGCAAATAAAGTATGGAATGCCAGCCGCTTTATCATGATGAATATGGAAGGTTATGAAGTGCCTGCAGAGGTACCTGCTGAGCAGCTGCAGCCTGTTGACAGATGGATTCTTTCAAAGTTTAATTATGTAGTGAGAGAAGTAACAGATAACATGGAGGCTTATGAACTTGGAATTGCCGTACAAAAGGTTTATGATTTCATCTGGGATGAATTCTGTGACTGGTACATTGAGATGGTCAAGCCGCGTCTTTACAACAAGGAAGAGGCAGATATGGAATCAAAGACAGCAGCATTGTGGACGCTGAAGACTGTTCTGATCGGAGCGCTGAAGCTGTTGCATCCCTATATTCCGTTTGTGACAGAGGAAATCTTTTGTACTTTACAAAATGAAGAAGAATCAATTATGATTTCTGCATGGCCACAGTATCGTGCAGACTGGTTATTCTCGGAAGAGGTTGCGGCGATTGAGACGATTAAGGAAGCGGTGCGCGGTATCAGAAATGTTAGGGCAGAGATGAATGTTGCACCGAGCAGGAAGGCGAAAGTATATATTGTGACCAAGAGTCAGCATATCATCAAGACTTTTACCGACGGAGGACTTTTCTTTGCATCGCTGGCATATGCAAGTGACGTTCAGATTCAGGCGGACAGAAGCGGGATTGATGATGATGCGGTATCAGTAGTGCTGGAAGAAGCTGTGATTTATATTCCGTTTGCTGAGTTGGTTGACATAACACAAGAAATTGAACGTCTGCAGAAAGAAGAGAAGCGGTTGATGGCAGAGATCGAACGTGTCAACGGTATGCTCAATAATAAGAATTTTGCAGAAAAAGCGCCAAAAGCCAAGGTGGATGCGGAAATGGACAAACTTCTCAAGTATACACCGATGCTGGAAAAGGTACGTGAACGGCTGGCGCAGCTGAACAAGTCGAAACGTATAGAAATTTTTGGTTAGCAGCAGATTGCTAAGCGTATCGATTCGTGATAAAATGAGAACGGAACTTTTGGTTATCTGTCGGAGGTATGGTACATGCCGGAACTGAGTGCTTCAACTTATGTAAAAATTTCACCTGATAATATGTCGGCTTACCTGTTTCTCGGAGCACCGGCTCCGGGGGAGTTTTATTCGAGTGAGCAGATTATCGAGTATCTGAAACAAAATGGTGTCATAGCGGGTGTTATTTATTCAAACATAGAAGCTATGGTTAAGAAGGGTGTCTATTTACGTGAGGTCAAGGTCGCAGAGGGGACGGAAAGCGTGAATGGTACCAATGGGTACTATGAGTTCAAATTCAATGCAGAAGACATAGCAAGGAGACCGGTCATCCGTTCTGACGGTTCTGTAGATTACCAAAGTATGAGCCTGATTCAGAATATTACCATGGGTGATGTGCTGGCTATTTATCATCCGCCGGTACAGGGTGAACAGGGAATCGACATTAAAGGCAAGGTTTCCAAACCGAAGCCTGCAAAGGATCTGCCGGTGCTTCGAGGCAAGGGCTTTGAACGTTCTGAGGACGGTCTGATTTATACAGCTACGGTCGAAGGCAAGGTGGAATATAAGGAATATTACCTCGAGGTCAAGGATGTATATGAAGTACGCGGCGACGTGGACTTGATTACGGGAAAGATTGATTTTAGAGGTGATGTCATCGTATCCGGCAATGTGGAATCAGGCGTTGTGATTCGGGCAACAAAGAGTATTACGATCGGCGGTCATGTGGAGGCAGCAAAATTAACGGCGAATGGTGATATTGTCATTCGCAAGGGCATGCAGGGCGGTCAGAAAGCAAAGATTGCGGCAGGCGGAAGCGTTTATGCGGATTTCATTGAATATACAACGATTGAAGCGGGACAAAATGTACAGGCCAATGTCATCATGAATTGTGATGTCAAGGCGGGCGGCTTTATTACGGTATCCGGAAAGCGGGGACATCTGGTGGGCGGCAGCGCGTATGCGGTTGCCGGTATCACGAGTGCAGAAATCGGAAATGATGTTGGATTAAAGACCATAGTGGCAACCGGAGTCAGTGAAGCTATGAAGAATAGAGAACACATGTTATCTGTCAAAATTGCGATGGCTCGTACCAGCATCGAAAAGGCAAAGGAAGAACAGGCAGCGTTGGCTAAGGAAAAGAAGGACATCATGAATGAAGGAAGCATAGCCGCCAAGATTTCTCAAGCCAAAAAGAAGGTTACAAGAGAAAATAAGATGATAGAGCGTGCGAAGGAAGAGCTTGATAAGATTGCGAGCACTATGGAGACGGCAAAGCATGCTGTCATCAAGGTGAATCACAAGGCTTATGCCGGTACGCAGATTGTGATCGATGATCAGGTCAAAGTATTGACGAGTGATACCAGTTATGCAGAGTTCTACAGAGATGCCGGACAGGCAGGTGTTTCCACGAGGTCACTGACTGTCTGATATATCATAATCCTTTTAGGAGGGAATACAGTGATTAATTTTGAAGAAGAATTGAAGAAATTTCATCCGAGTCTTGAAGTAGAAGATGCTGAGGATGCAATATATAACCATGATCTGACGGATATGACTGATGTACTGATGAGTATGATCAAAGAGGCAAAGGACAAGGAAATATGAAATGTTTTGTATGTGGCTGTCGTTTGTCTGAGAAGAATTACTGCACCGGATGCGGTACGGATGTCACTGTTTATAAGAAGATCATCTATGCTTCCAACCGGTGTTATAATGAAGCACTGGACAAGGCGAGCGTTAGGGATCTGTCCGGCGCGGTTGCAAGTTTACGGCAGAGTTTAAAATTCAATAAGAATAATACACAGGCAAGGAACCTTTTGGGACTTGTCTATTTTGAGATGGGAGAGGCTGTCTCCGCATTCAGCGAATGGGTCATCAGTAAGAATCTTCAGAGTAAAAAGAACATTGCAGATGACTATTTGAGTGCAATCCAGACGAATCCAACCAAATTGGATACGATCAACCAGACCATTAAAAAGTATAATCAGGCATTGGCATACTGCTATCAGGGAAGCAATGATCTTGCGATCATACAGTTGAAAAAGGTGCTTTCCATCAATCCGAAATTAATCTGCGGATACCAGTTGCTCGCACTGCTCTATATCAACAGCGAGGACTGGGACAAGGCCAGACGGACATTGTACCGTGCGGCGCAGATTGATTCTAATAATACCATGACACTTCGTTATCTGAAGGAAGTCAATACGATGCTTCGCGAACGCGATGAGCATATGCAGACAAAACGTAAGAAGAATCAGGAGGATATATACTCCTATCAGAGCGGTAACGATACGATCATTCAGCCAATGTATGTGAAGGAGGGACCGGCATTTTCAAGCGTTATCAACATTGTGATCGGTATTATCATCGGTGTTGCGATTGCATGGTTTCTGATCCTGCCGGCAAGAGTCGGGGCTGAAGCAGATAAGAATGATGAGAAATTTAAAAAGGTCAGTGAAGAACTGACGGCAGAAAAAGCGTCTAAGCTGGAACTTGAAGAAGCGCTTGATACACTTAGGACAATGAATGAGGAGCAGGAGGCACAGATCGAAGAACTTACAGGAGATACCGGAGTTGCACAGGCAACAGATTTTCTGGCAGATGCGGCAGAGGCATACATTCAGGATTCCGAAAACGCCGTGGCAGTTATGGATCAGTTGGAACAGATTGATGAGGAATATCTGACAACCGCGTCTCAATCCTTTATCAAGCTGTATACCTTGCTAAAGGAAGCGGTACAGGCTGAGGCAGCCAAATCATACTATGATGTAGGACTGGAAGCATTGGATTCAGGAGATAATGAGACAGCCATAACGGAATTGACAAAGGCATGGGAACTGGATGAGACCAACGGAAGTGCATTGTACAATCTGGCGCATGCATATCGGAATTCCAATAATCAGGATAAGGCAGATGAATTGTACAAGCAGGTCATCGAGTTATTCCCGGATACGGATATTGCCGAGAGTTCAAAGGGCTTTATTTCCTCAGAAGCAGGAGACAGTGAAGAGGGCGATTACGAAGGATAGCCATACCGCTCATCAGAAAAAATCATATTAAAAACTACTAAAGAAGACACGAACGCGAGGGGTTCGTGTCTTTTTGCGTTGACAATGAGTCAAATGAGTTCGTGCTTGCACGAAAACTCATTTGACGAATGTCCGTCATCGCACAGACCTGTCTGTGGGATGCGTTGACAATGGGTCAGTGAGTTCGTGCTTGCACGAAAACTCATTTGACGAATGTCCGTCATCGCACAGACCTGTCTGTGCGATGCTGACAATGAACCAAGAAAGGGGAATAGGAGTATGAATGAAGATTTTCAGGTCATAAAATCGTGTTTGATGATCAGGATGCCAAGAGAGGTGGATCATCATCAGGCGAGGAGGATCCGTGAGACTGCGGATCGCTATATTGAAGGAAAGGAAATATCACATGTTATCTTTGATTTTGAACTGACGGATTTTATGGATAGCTCAGGAATCGGAGTGATTATGGGACGTTATAAGAAGATGGAGGTGCTTGGTGGCAAGGTACTTGCAATTCATGTAAGTGGAGGATTGAGACGTATTTTCAAAATATCAGGTTTACATAAAGTTGTAGAAGTGATTGAAGAAAAGAATGATGGAGGTCAAGAATAATGACAAATCAAATGAGGTTGGAATTTGTAAGCAAATCAATTAATGAGGGGTTTGCAAGGGTTGCAATTGCAGCATTTATGTCAGGTATGAATCCGACACTGGAGGAAGTTGCCGATGTAAAGACGGCTGTATCGGAAGCAGTGACCAATGCAATCATCCATGGCTATCCGGAGGAAGAAGGGATGGTGGTTATGACGGCAGAGATTGAGGATGATATGCTGCAGATTACGATTGTTGACGAAGGAAAGGGAATGCTTAATGTAGGACGAGCCATGGAGCCGCTCTATACAACGAGGCCGGATCTGGAACGCTCCGGTATGGGATTTGCATTTATGCAGGCATTTATGGACACGCTGACAGTGGAGTCGGGGCCGGATGTGGGAACCAGAGTACATATGACGAAGAAACTGAACGAGACATATCATATGAAGGATGGGGTAAATGAGCGACTTAATTGCCTTGATTGAAAGATCACACCAAGGGGATAAAGAAGCGAGAGAGGAACTGATAGAGAGCAATCTGGGACTTGTGCATTGCATTGTCAGACGTTTTCTGAACAGAGGACAGGAGGCGGAGGATTTGTTTCAGGTAGGTGTCATAGGACTGATCAAGGCCATTGATAAGTTTGACTGTTCGTTTGACGTGAAATTCTCGACGTATGCGGTTCCTATGATACAGGGAGAGATCAAGAGATTCCTTAGGGATGACGGAATGGTCAAGATCAGCCGCTCCATCAAGGAAAACGGTTGGAAGGTCAAGAGTGCGACAGAACAGCTGACTTATCGGCTGGGACGGGATGTGACACTGCAGGAGATCGCAGAAGAAACAGGCTTGTCGCTTGAGGAGGTTATCATGGTGACGGAAGCCAATGCGGAAGTGGAATCCATCTATAAGCCAATCTATGGAAGTGATGGGAGTCAGGTCTATTTGATTGATAAGGTTGCAACGACAGAAAGCGGTGGGGATAAGGAAACGGAAAAACTGCTCAATCATATGGTCTTGAAGCAGCTGATGGAACATCTGGAGAGTACAGAACGCAGGCTGATCCTCTTAAGATATTTTTATAATCGTACACAGACAGAGGTGGCGGGAGAGATGGGCATCAGTCAGGTGCAGGTCAGCCGCTTGGAAAAGAAGATCTTATTAAGAATGCGAAGCCTGATGTAGGCTTCGCATTTTTATGACAGACAATTGTACACGTTTATAATCCGATACCGATGTAGAGGCAGAATGAACAAAGTGCAAAGAGCTCCGCACAGGTCAGCAGGGTAAAGAACATAAGACTTCGCCGCTTGGAAGAGATGCCTGTATCTATGTCTCCGCCGGGATCAAGCTTGTCGGCAAGCATGCCGAGAAACAGAGATTCCGGAACGAGAATTCCCGCGATATAACGAAAATCCTGAGAACTGAAATACAACTGCTTAAATGCAAAACTGAAATATACGAACACCTGAGTGAGATAGAAGACGCCCCAAAATATCTTCCATTCCGATGACAGAGGCGACTTTCTGCTGAGACAGAAATAGAGGGTCGCAATCAGCGCCGAGGTAATCAACAGAACCGTTATTATGAAAAGAAGGATGGCAAATGGGTTGACGAGCGGATCAGTATTGCCAAAGTTATATTCACCAAACAATGAAGTTTTTACAAGTGCCAGAAAGATATTATATTCATCATAAGCATCCCCGTTATTGATCATGGCCGGATAGACACTGTTCAGACGCAGGTCGAGGAGCCGCTGCAACAGGGAATACTGCTCGAGTCCTTCTCCGACAGGCGGTGTGAAATTAAACGGAACATCGAACAGCACTTTGTTTCTGATCGGTGACCATAGGCCAAGCGGAAAGCAGACTATGGCAAATGAGACAAACTGCAGAATGTAGGCTTTCAGGTTAGAGAAGAAATATCGTATATGAAAGCCGTTTGGAGCAACAGATGCGGACGTATCATCATCGACCGGAACAGTCAACAGCTTCAGGATAAAGATTGCAAGTACGGCAGGAGCAACGGCGCCGCCCGAAAGTTTTGCCATCATCGAACCGCCGATGCAGACTGCGGTCAGAAGGATGAACCACAGCTTGGGTTCTTTATACCATCTGATGGAAAAATAGATTGCCGCCACCTGCAGAGCAATACAGAGAGCGTCGTTGTTGATACTCCCCGACATCAATATGAATACGGGAGAGAAAGCCATAATCATGCAGGCGATCCTCATACCCCATTTTTTCAAGTCGAATTCCTTGAAGATATAGTATGAGAAGAGAGTGACGGAACAAGTGTAAAAGAGCGTCAATACCTGAACATTCTCGCGTACCTGCTGAATCGGGATGCCGAATTTGGTATAGATTTTCATCCAGACGGCTGCAATGATATGATGCAGGGGAGGCTGAAAGAATGCCCATCTCTCACGCGGATCAAAGTCAGGCAGAGCTTTGTTGTTGAGCAGATATTCAATATATGCCGCATGACCCTCCACAGCACCAAAGTCGATGACATCATGCTGTCTGCACCATACCGGAGTATAGAGAATATAAGCAATCTTGACTAAAATGCCAAGACCTATGGTGATTGTAATCCAATTAAGCGGAAGCGATTTGCGAAGTGCCCATACGCCTAACAGGACTGCGGTGAGCAGAATAAGAGTAATGCCTGAACGCAGATCCTCTCTTGTGCCGTCCAAAGCAACACTGATGAGCATACAGATTGCAAATAAGAGCACAAATGGCTCGAAGCGTAGTCGTTTTGTATGATTGTCCATGACTGACTCCTTTACCGAAGAATATATCAAGTATAGCACGAATTGTATGACAACGCTATCTTCTCATAAATTTTTTGCCTAAAACAATTTCTTTTAAATTGCATTCAATGATACATGATGGTATGATTATTCATGTCGGAACGAATCGATATATAATTCATAAGAAAGAGGAATGGACATGGGCGGAATATTTGGCGTGGCAAAAAAGACGGATTGTGTACTGGATCTGTTTTTTGGAACAGATTATCATTCACATCTCGGAACCAGAAGAGGTGGTATGGCAGTATATGGAGAACGAGGATTTGACCGTGCGATTCACAACATCGAGAACTCACCGTTTCGTACCAAATTTGACCGCGATGTAGGAGAATTGAAGGGCAATCTGGGAATTGGCTGTATATCGGATTACGAACCGCAGCCATTGCTTGTACAATCCCATCTCGGCAGCTATGCGATTACTACGGTTGGCAAGATCAACAATGTGACCGAACTGGTCAATGAAGCATTTGCCTCCGGCAGGACTCAATTCATGGAGATGAGCGGCAGTTATATCAATCCGACGGAACTGGTTGCTTCCATTATAAATCAAAAAGACAGCATTATAGAGGGAATTCAATACGCGCAGAGCATCATTGACGGTTCCATGACCATTATGATCATGACGCAGGAGGGCATCTATGCAGCAAGAGACCTGTATGGAAGGACTCCTCTTGTAATCGGACATAAGCAGGATGCATATTGTGTTTCCTTTGAAAGCTTTGCATATATCAATCTGGATTATCAGGATGTTAGGGAATTGGGTCCCGGGGAAATTGTATTTATGACTCCCGAGAGCTGTGAGACTGTCAGTGCACCGAAGGAAGAAATGAAGATCTGTACTTTCCTGTGGATATACTATGGTTACCCGACATCTACATATGAAGGAGTCAATGTTGAAGAGATGCGTTATATCTGCGGCGATATGCTTGCAAGACGTGACAATGTCAAGCCGGATATCGTAGCCGGTGTACCGGATTCCGGTATCGCACATGCAATCGGATATGCCAACCGTTCAGGCGTTCCGTTTGCCAGACCATTCATCAAATATACTCCGACGTGGCCGCGATCCTTCATGCCGACCGATCAGGGCCAGAGAAATCTGATTGCACGTATGAAGTTGATTCCCGTAGATGCACTGATTCGAGACAAGAGCTTGCTTCTCATAGACGATTCCATCGTCCGCGGAACCCAGCTCAGAGAGACAACAGAATTTCTGTATCGCAGCGGAGCAAAGGAAGTTCATATCCGTCCCGCATGTCCGCCATTGTTATACGGTTGTAAATATCTGAATTTTTCAAGATCTAATTCGGAACTGGATCTGATTACCAGACGCATTATTCAGAAGCGCGAGGGTGACAATGTTTCCGATGAGCTGTTAAAGGATTATGCGAATCCGGACAGTCAGAACTATGCCGAAATGCTGGAGGAGATTCGTAAACAGCTTAATTTTACGACATTAAGATTTCATCGTCTGGATGATATGGTGAAATCCGTGGGCATTGCTCCGGAGAAGTTGTGTACCTATTGCTGGAACGGTGAAGGCGATTGCGCTTCCTGTAAAAAATGTAAACAGAACAATTAAAATCAATCAAAAACGCTCCGCTGATATTACGCGGGGCGTTCTTAGTTTTTGGAACTCTTTTTTTACATTTGCAGGAACATTCTGTGCAGCCGCATTTCCTCCGGTACTTCAATCTTTGCATTTGCCATCTTTTGAAGTACCAGATCATTCAGATGCAATGCCTGCTTGTTCTTGTTGTTGTATCGTTCGATGATGTCCTTATACAGTGGATTCGTACCCATACTTTCCCTGACTGCTTTACTGAAAGGACAATAGTTGAAGAGAATATAGCGTGCCAGCTTGTTCATGCGGATTGAGCCGACGCCTTCAAAGGTCACATAGTCAATGTAATCGCGCACGAACATCTCTTTGGAACTGTTACGAGCCTTCTGAAGCGCCAATTTGAGTTTGTCCTTTGCTTCGGGAGACAGATCACGGTTTTTCTTATAGGTCTGCAGGTATTCACAGTAATCACTGGTCAGGGAACGTTCTGAAATATCGTTCCAGCGCACACCTTGGATGCGGCGGCATAACTCCCATCGGAACTCTCCGGTCAGGCGAACCATCGTTGGATAGAGGTCTTCCGTAGAAAATACCGAAATCATCATGCGGGCAGGCGAACTGCGCTTACGTCCGGTGATCTCCTGCCACATGACACCTCTGGAGCCGATGTTGGGCATCAGGATGATATCCGGCAGTATTTCCGCTTGTACAAGTTCTTTTGCGATACCTTTATCAGAGTTGGTATAGATTGTTTCTCGATAATAGGCCGAATAATCGACGGCCCGTATATCATTCAGAGTCTGATGGATTGCTTCGGGAGACAAAAAGGCATTTTCCAGCTGCTTGTACAGATTATGGTCAGACAGTATGGGGCAGAAAGTTGTAATTCTGCCGAATGTCACTTTATTGGTCAGACGGAACATGTTATCAAACTCAAAATTGACCCGCTGCTCATGATTACGAAGTGCCGCTGCTTCCTGATCCGCAGTCAGCTTGCCGGTGACACGCAGATTATGCAGATAAGCGGTATAGTCAATGTTCAGATCATTGATGCACGGCTCTTTCCTGCCATGATAGATTTCAATCAGCCAATCATAGAGCAGAAAGACATTTCCGGCGGGATCGGGAGTGATTTTTTCTGCCAATACATAAAGGTATAGGGCATTTTCGAGACCGATGATCTCTTCATCCACATAGCCGAAATAGAAAAACATTTTAATAACAGTTGGTATTGAAGCGTCGTTCAAACTCTTAAAGAAAGCAGAACGATAGCACTCATAGAACAGAAGCGTAATCTGCTTGCGCAGTTCCTTGGTTTCGTCATCGGTGGCATTGCGATCTGCAGTCTGTGTATATTGTCTTACCAGAGTACGGAATCGACGCGCGTCTACTTCTGCAATGCCTGCGTAGCCGGTAATCGTGTCAATGGAGTTATTGAGTGATGCTTTGGCTTTTTCAATGGATTCTGCATTTAGCACAGAAGTTACGGAGGAGCTCTTTGTGCTTTTGGTTCCGAGTGTCTCACGGTATTCTTTCATTCGGCTTTCAATCAATTCCTTTTCGATATGTGTTTCGTTATTGATCTCGAGGATGATGGAATCCAAGATGTTCCTGATGGAAGACAGATCCGAATCAGGAGAAGAACTCTCGGCAGATTCATATAAAGCAAGATAGTATGTAAAGATATCCATATTAAAATCGCTTAAGAATAAATCATAAATCATATCAAGATAACGATGCAGACGCTCGCAGAATGGCAGGATATATAGAATATCCGCACTGGCTTTCATGATAAATCCGGCGCAGGCATTCGGACGCCCGTCATAGAACTGTTTCCACTGTGCCTGTGTGGTCGTGCCAAGGGCGGTGTAGTAGTCTATCAGCCAGTCATCCATAACGGAATCAATCGTGAATTCGTTTAATTGACCAAGCCCCGGAAGAACTTGAGGCTCGATGCGAAATATGCTGCACAGCTCCTGATATTTTTCATAGTGGCTGGCTGCTGAATCGTACAGGTTCTGACAATCCTGCAGCAGAGATGTATAGACATCCAAAAAGGAACAGCATTTACCGGCAAAACTTCCTGTGATCATGCTTGCAGCTCCCGGATTTTCGGCGATGAGTGAAGCGATGTCTGCAGGTGAGGTATAAGAATAGACATATAAAGTCGTATCTTCGAGAGCAGTGTACGCAAATGGGTAGTAGATGTTGTCTGTTTCGCAGATACCCAGAACTTCTCCTTTTGAAAGGATCATTTCTGAAAATTGGCTGACAGCCTTGACACTGCCTGAGGCTATGATACAGAATTGTGTATCACGGTCTCCTTCCTGCCGTATCACGGTGTCTTTCGTGAGTTTTTGTCCTGTCATGATGTACTCCTTCCCTTTTTGTAAGGTAACCCTAACATATAGTATAGTAAATTTTCTGTTATTTTACAACATTCTTTCCAAAAAATACTAAGATTTCATTGTAATACATGGGAATTATATGATAAAATAACAAAAGAGGGGATATTGTAGAAAAGCGTGGGGCGTTATATGAATAATATCGATATTCAGAGTCAGGAAATCGGCAATTTACTGAAACAGATACCGATGCGTACAATCATAGATAATATGCAGGGTGGCCTTTGCGTGTTTGAGATTGATGATGAGCTTCGGTACTTATATGTAAATGACGGTTTTTTTAGTATGCTGGGATATGCAAGAGAAGAGTATTTTGAACTGATGGCAGATGGTGAAAAAAAGCTGTTTTCCATGAGTGACAAAAAGAAAGCATTGGGATTGGTACAGCAATCCCTTCGGACAGGTGAGACAGTTGATTTTGATTATCATGTTCTTGACAAAGATGGTAATCGACAGTGTCATCATTTGCGAGGTCTGCCTTTACAGGTAGCGGAATACGAAAAGCCTATTTTCATTGCAATAATAACAGATGTTACGAAAATAGAAAATACAAGAACATTGCTTGAGAAGCAATATCGAAAGACACAGCGGATGTACAAGCGTGAAATGCGGTATCTGGATGGCATTTCACAGGCGATTCCGTCTTCCTTGAAGGTCAATCTGACGACCGGAATCATTGAGTTTCATAGGAGTAATCTGGAAGGAGCCCCTTTTTGTCAGGAAAATGTAGTTTACGAGGAAAGTCTGGAGAAGATTTTGGAATGTCTGGGAGATGAAGAGGAACGTGATGCGTTTCGCAGGTGTTTTAGCCGCGATAAGCTGCTGACCCTATTCGAGGCCGGTGAACGTGAGGCGGAAATGGAGTACCGTCGTAAGACAGGCGAAAACGAGTTCCTATGGGTAAGAACCTATATGAAACTGTTGCGTGATCCTGATTCGGATGATGTAATCGGAGTTGCCTATACGAGAAATGCCGAGAATGAAAAGAGCCGCATGACTACCAGCAGGATGTTGCTCAATCAACTGCATGTGGCAACAGATCAGCTATATGTATATGTGATGGCATTGGATTTTAATGATTATACATATGATGTGATCCAAGAAGACCATAAGCAGGCGATTTGTTTCCCGATGCATGGAGATATCGCGGATTTGGTTAGTATTTTATATGGCTGTTATCATCCGGACAGTTATGAATATCTTGATACGATCAAATCCCTTCCGAATATGATGGCAAAGTTCGTGAGCAGAAATGAATTGAATTATGAAGCTAAGATTTTTCGTAACGGCAGGGAGATATGGTATCGTCATAAGATTATTCCTGTAGAGAATGAAAAAGGCAAGCATCCCTATTATCTGGTTATGACTTTGGATATTACTCATGACAAGGTAGCGGAGGCAGAGCTTAAAAATGCTCTGTTAGAGGCCAAGGCTGCAGGAAAGGCAAAGCAGGATTTTCTGGCACATATGTCGCATGAAATGCGAACACCTCTCAACGGAATCAAGGGAATCCTGGACATCATGCACCAAAGACCGGAATTGGCGCATGACAGGATGTTGGATGATGCCATTATGTCAGTTAATCATTTATCAGGATTAATCAATGATGTTTTGGATATGGCGAAGATCGAAAGCGGAAGCATAGAGCTGCGAAGAAATATAATGTCATTTGAAGAATTGCAGGAGTATTTGCATTCCATCATAGCACCGATGGCAGACGAGAAAGGTATCACCTACACATGTATCTGCAGCAGAGAAATGCCATACATATTCGCAGATACGGGACGAGTCAAGCAAGTATTGATCAATCTGCTGACAAATGCCGTGAAATACACCAGACCGGGAGGAAGGGTCGATTATCGGTGTGAGTATAGGACATTAGATAAAGACAGAATTCGAATTAGTATGGTGATTGAGGATAATGGCATCGGAATGAGTGCGGA
Source organism: uncultured Lachnospiraceae bacterium (assembly GCA_964638005.1). Taxonomy (GTDB): domain Bacteria; phylum Bacillota; class Clostridia; order Lachnospirales; family Lachnospiraceae; genus JAAYYM01. Next base: position 44,359 of record CAZWXS010000004.1, on the reverse strand, counting down.
GTTTTTAAAGAGTGCATTTGTTCCTTTTGAACGGGCGGAAGTTGCCCGAGCACTTTACAGCGGAACAGGACTCGGACTCCCAATCACAAAGAGCTTGGTCGATCTGATGCATGGAGGAATAGAGATTGAGAGTGAACCGGAGCACGGAACCAGAGTAACGGTTACATTGGATGCCGATGTAGTGGACGAGTCATCAGAAAGCTTTGCAAGATACCAGCAGTGTATTGCCGAAACAGGACTTGAAACAATACTGATACAAGGAAAGCACGTGCTGCTAGTGGAAGACAACACCGTCAACATGGAAATAGCAGAGTACAACCTGATGTCAATGGGCTTAACCTGTGACAAAGCCTACGACGGAGAAGAAGCCCTCGAAAAATATCTAAACATGCCTGCAGGCAACTACGACATCATTTTCACAGACATCATGATGCCAAAAAAAGACGGTCTGATGCTAGCCAAAGAAATCCGCACCGCCAACCGCCCCGACTCCAAAACCATCCCCATAGTAGCCATGACCGCAAACGCCTTCACAGAAGACATCACAAAATCAATGGAAAGCGGAATGAACTACCACTTAAGCAAACCATTCGACATCAAAGATATGAGAGGAATATTAGTTAAAGAATTTTCAACCCGATAAGCAGTTATCTGCGAACAAAAAGAGTAAAGGCACGGCGTCTGAATGCTAGCATTCAAGCACCGGGCCTTTATTCTTTTTGTTCATTGGAACGCAAGGATGAGCCGGGAAATCCCTTTGGATTTCCCGGCTCACCCTTACGTTCGCAGATAACGTCCATCTCCCCACCACCACACCTTCATGCATAATCCCCCCAAAACCCACACATACTATCCCCATCCACCCAAGCCCCAACTTTTCCTTCCTCATTTTTCAAGCTTCAACAAAACAAAAAAACGATAGGAGCTCCTCATTCTCATGTCAAACGAAACCCTATACCTAAAAGCAGATCGCAACATCGAAACAAAAAACGAAGACGTTCGCCTGTCCGACATTGCGAAGATGACCTGCACCGACAAGACAATCGTCAACCGTCTGAAAACAATACGCATCTGCAAGTTCCGCAAAGGCGAGAACCGCAAGATCGTCAGCATTCTCAAAATCATAGAACAGATACAGGAAATCTATCCGAATGTAACCGTCAGCAACGAAGGCGAAGCCGAGATATTGATTGAATACATCACAGAAAAGCGTAAACCTGACATCTGTTTGATCTTTAAAATCACATTTGTCAGCCTGATTTGTTTCTTCGGAACGGCATTTACCATTATGGCATTTCACAATGATGTGGATATTGTAGGCATTTTCGGGAACATCTATACCATGGTGACAGGAGAATATACCACCGGATTTACTGTACTGGAGGTATCATACTCCATCGGGCTTGCGTTGGGTATCATCGTATTCTTCAACCATATTGGTTCAAGGCGGATTACCGTCGATCCGACACCTGTGGAGGTGGAAATCAAAAAGTATGAGGATGATGTCAATAATACATTGGTCGATACAGGAAGCAGGGAAGGAAAGATCATAGATGTGGAGTGAGGTATGGCTGGCCGTATTCGGCTTTAGCTTTGGTGTATTGGTAGCCGGAGGTGTATTTACGGTATTGATAGCGGTTGGACTTATGCCGCGCTTTGCAGGCAAGACCCATACAGCAGACAGGGTTTTCTTATATGAAGAGATGGTGGTATTCGGAACGATTATTGGCTGTATCCTAAGTGTATTCGAGCCGCAATTCGGAGATTTGGGGATCGGCGGGCAGATACTGCTTGGATTTTACGGACTCTTTGCAGGCTGCTTTGTGGGATGTCTGTCACTTGCGATTGCCGAAATGCTCAACTCCATACCGATCTTTTCACGCAGGATTGCCTTTCGGCACGGCATAGGTACTGTAGTGGCGACAATGGCATTGGGGAAAATGATCGGATCCATGATCTATTTTATATTTGCATTAGGTGTGAACTAGTGGATCATAAACAAATAAGAAAGAGAGACAGAATCAATGAACGAAACAGAAAAACAGCAATACGGACAAAGAGTACAACAGGCCACACCCACGCATAACCTGTGGCTGCAGATGTTGAAAGCATTTATCGTCGGAGGTGTAATCTGCATCATAGGACAATGGATCTTAAATTACTGCGAATCGATAGGAATCGAAAAGGATATCGCAGGAGGCTGGTGTGCACTGATCTTAATCCTGTGTTCAGTACTTCTGACAGGCTTCAACCTATATCCGAGCATTGCAAAGTTTGCAGGAGCGGGCATCCTCATTCCGATTACCGGATTTGCCAATTCCGTCGCAGCGGCAGCCATTGAGTACAAGAAAGAAGGACAGGTCTTCGGCATCGGTGCCAAGATATTCACCATCGCCGGTCCGGTCATCCTCTATGGCATTTTTGCAAGCTGGGCACTGGGGCTGATTTATTGGATTGGGAAGATGTTGGGAATGATTTAGTGAGTCACTTAATGAATCGTTGAAGGATGACGTAGCCATAGGAATTAAAATTGAAAAGGTAACTGGTTCGAAGAAGGAAGTTGTTCCAAAGAGATGATAATTTGGTGCCGGAAGGCAGTCATATGGTAGAACTGAGAAGGGAGTGGGACGTATAGAAAAAAAATTGATATATACGTCACAAAAAGCATAAAAGAGCACCCCAATATTTCCTAAATAATGTTAATATGGGATGTATATCAAAAAAGTACTTTAATACATCCCTCAAATCATAAAATGAAGGGATGTATTAAAGAACATTTTTGATATACATCCCATAAGCTGGTTAAGAAAACGACAAACGAGGGAAAGAAATCAAATATTGGGATGAATGGGTGAGAAAAATCAGTATACGTCACACTCATGCTATATATGAGTAATGGAATATGAGATATAGCAAGAGTTATAGAAAAAGATGGTGTACGATGTTTTCAATTACATCAAGACTCAGAGGATTTTTTTTTGTTTCATAGGTGGTAATCAGGTCTATGGAAGGAATGATGCCATGCGAAGTGTAAAGCCGAAGCTTTTGTATGGCTTTTTCACAATAATCTGAATGATCCATTAATCCGAAATGTTCCCAATAGAAAAAACGACCTGTTTGGGGATGCCGAATGGTGAAGTCCGGAAATATTGTTGTTTCCCCTAACTCCAGGGCACATTCATAACGAAAAGGAATCTTATTCGTATAGAGTATCATATCAATCATTGCTTCGGATTTGGATCTGACCATGGTTCCTGAGAAAGCCTTATTATTTAATTGCTCGGGAAAATTCGGATTATGTGGATAAACTGAGTTGATCCAATCTTGCAGTTCTAGGGATTCAGGTTGAAAGAAAGGGGAAAGAAGTTCTTGATATGCAGGTGCTTCGGTAATTAGTTTCTCTGATTTGGGAACTTCTGTGCTGTGATGTCTTAGATATAAATCGATTGCCATTTTTTTCATGAATGGATTCATCAAGAAGATGAGATAGATATTTTTTGTGTGACAGATGTTCAGCGAGAGCTTGATTGGACTTAGGAATATATGTACATTTGCCATTATCACTGTGGAACCATTTATAGCGATTTCTATCATGTGTAATAAATATTTTTCCCGGAGGGAAATCTTGCAGAAGTTTTTGCAGATGTGCAATTTGAATTTCAAGTTGTTGGCTTTCGAAAAGCATCTTTTCGTATAACGTAATAAAGCACCTCCTTAATGTATTCTTTTAAAACAGAATAAATTGTAATATTTATAATTGAAACACATTTTTTGATGATAGTAAAGAAGTATTAATGAAAAAAATAAGTCTGGAAAAAAATATGTTTTAGGTGACAGATGGGAAAACGAATGGTACATGGATGAGAAAATGCACATTGAATATACGGCAAAAACGTGATATCGTAGGTAATACGCAGATGAGTGGTTACTCGGATGAGTAGCAAGGTGAAGGTATTGCTTGCAAGGAGTATTCACAAATGAAATAAGAGGTGTAAGAAATTATGAAACAGATCAGTAACAAATCGGAATTTCTGCGAGGTGTCAGGACAGGAATTCCGATTTTAGTTGGATTCTTTCCGGTAGCGACAACCTTTGCGGTGCTGGCATCCCAGAGCGGGATGAGCGCATTGGAGACCAGCGCGATGTCAGTTATGGTTCTGGCAGGCTCCAGTCAGATCGTGGCAATGCAGATGCTGATTGCGGGAAGCGGGATGCTGGAGATTGTGTTTGCAGTCTTTTTTCTGAACCTGCGGCATTTTATCATGAGTACCTATGTGATGCGTCGACTGAATAAGTCAACACGAAAGGCGAAACTTGTGATGGCATTTGGGGTCACGGATGAGACGTTTGCGCTCTATTCCGTGGAGCCGGAATCCAGCGGGGCTCCCTTTTTTGCAGGAGTGGCCTGCATGACCTATGGGGCATGGATTATCGGAACACTTGCGGGGACATTTTTGATCCGATTCATACCGCAGGAAATCTGTTCTTATCTGGTGATTGCCCTGTATGCGATGTTCATTCAGATCATTGCACCAAAGGCAGTCAGGAACATGGAAATCTTAATAACGGTCCTAATCAGTATCGTATTGAATTGCATATTAAGTATCTGGATTCCTTCCGGCTGGTCAATCATCATAGCGATGTTAGCCGGTGCGGCAATCGGAAGTGAGTTCAAATTGAGAAAGGAGGGCAAAGAGCATGAATATGAGAATATGGATATTGATTCTGCTGATGGCACTGGTCACATACATACCCAGGGCACTTCCGGTATTTCTGATCGAGAAGACTAAGATGAACCGCCGCACGGAATTATTTCTGGAGTACATACCATATGCTGCACTGGGAGCCCTGATCTTTCCGGGAATCCTGAATCTGGATACGGCACATATACCGCTTGCTGTGATTGCTGCTGCGATTGCGTTTGCCTTGGCAATCAAGAAGGGAAACATGATTCTTACGATTTTTGTAACAACCGGTGTTTACATTTTGATGCAGTTGATGGTATAAGTGAGCATCACATCCTTAGAATTTATATCAGCGCACGGGAATTGAAGTGATGCCATGAAGTGTGTGCAATTTATGATAAATAGAAATTTTCACATAGTTGTATAAAAGTCATTTCTCCGGAAATACTATCAATAGTATCATAAGTGACGAGTAAGAACTGGAGGTAGCATAGATGACGCAGATGATGGGAAAGCAGAGCATACGGTTTGAAAGTCCGATCTATATCCTGAATTCGGCTTCCGTTGTGGGAAAGAAGGAAGGAGAAGGACCGCTGGGTGATTTGTTTGATGTTATTTGCGAGGACGCTATGTTTGGTGAGAAGACATGGGAAGAGGCAGAGAGTACATTGCAGAAGGAAGCTGTTTCCATGGCATTGGGCAAGGCAGGGATGCAGGCATGGGAAATGCGGTATCTGTTTGCCGGTGATCTGCTTGGACAGTTGATTGCGACTTCTTTCGGAACCGCCAGCTACAATATTCCGATGTTCGGGATATACGGAGCATGTTCCACTTGCGGAGAAGCACTTTCGCTCGGTGCCATGACAATTGCGGGCGGCTATGCAGAACACGTGTTATGTGTGACATCCAGTCATTTTGCAAGTGCGGAAAAGCAATTTCGTTTCCCTTTGGAATACGGAAACCAACGTCCATTGTCCGCAACATGGACTGTGACCGGTGCAGGGGCATTTGTGTTATCGGAACAGCGTGAGGTTAAGAAAAATGCAGCAGCCGCGAGGATTACCGGAATCACGACGGGTAAGATCGTGGATTACGGAATCAAGGATTCCATGAATATGGGTGCGGCAATGGCACCTGCGGCAGCAGATACGATATATTACAATTTTCTGGATTATAACAGGAGCCCGGAAGACTATGACAGGATCATCACAGGTGATCTTGGTACGATCGGGTGTACTTTGTTGATAGATTTACTCAAGGATAAAGGTTTTGACATCAGCGCAATTCATATGGATTGCGGAATGGAGATTTATGATGCAGACAAACAAGATACGCATGCGGGCGGTAGTGGCTGTGGATGCTCGGCAGTGACCTTGAGTGCCTATATACTTCGACAGATCAAGAGCGGCACATGGAACAGAGTTCTCTTTGTTCCGACGGGCGCACTGCTTTCCACAGTCAGCTTTAATGAAGGACAGTCCGTTCCCGGAATCGCACATGCAGTCATATTAGAAGCCGTTTAGGAGTCGGCATGGAAACAGAATAGAAGAAAAAGGGACTTTGATGTTCGGCCCAATTGTGGTATACTGTACGCGATGAAGCAGAAGGTTTTCGAGGCTCTGCCGAATTCGTGATATGTGGAACAGGAGGCGGCAACATTGAAGATTATACCTTTGGTAGAAAATACGGTTACATCCCCCAATCTGATTGCACGGCATGGCCTGTGCTTTTATATTGAGATGCGAGATCATAAGATGTTGATGGATCTTGGTCCAAATGATACATTTCTGCGGAATGCGGCTGCACTTGATATTGATATTTCCGAGATCGATATGGTAGTGCTGTCACACGGACACAGTGATCACGTCGGCGGACTCAAGTCTTTTTTAAATGTCAATGATACTGCCAAGATCTATTTGAACCGGAATGTTATGGATCCGCACTTTATCAAGGTTGAAGGGATTCCCTGTCCGATTGGTATAGATGTGAATCTGATAGATGAGGAAGATGAGCGTTTCGTTTTTACGGATCATTTTACGAAAGTAGACGGCGAGATTACCCTGTTTGCAGGTGTAAATAAGAAACGTGGTTATCCCAAATCGAATGAAGTCATGTATGTCCGCAGAGGAAATCAGCTGATTCCGGATGAGTTCATACATGAACAACACATGTTATTGACAAACGGTAAGGAATGGGCGCTGATGTCGGGATGTGCACACAATGGCATTGCAAATATCCTGGATCGTGCAGTAGAGGTATGTCAGGAGAAACCAATGCTGGTCTTTGGCGGTTTCCATATGTATTATGAGCCGACAGATTCTTATGAAAGTGATAAATTGATAGATGAAACGATAGAGATCATTGAGGAATGGGATCAGACATCCTTTTATACATGTCACTGCACCGGAAAGAAAGCATATGACAAAATGAAAGAAAAGATCGGGAATCGTTTGCAATATCTGTGTACAGGTCAGAAACTGGAGTTTTTGGAAGAGGTGGAAGGATATATATTATATTAGTGAGATACATATTGTTTAGATATATGATATAGAGATTGGTTAAGGTGATTTCGGGAAAGTGTTCCTATGAGGAGAATGCTTTCCCGTTTTGATTTTTCGGTTGAGTTTATAAAGAATTAAGAAAAGTTTAGAGCAAGTCTATTGCATTTGCCCTGTTTTTCGCTAAGATAAAGTAGAATATATATGCATTGAAAAATAAAAGGGGTATGGCAAATGCGTGAAAAAATACAACGATTTATGATTGGAAGGTATGGAGTAGATTCGTTTAATAAATTTCTGTTGGGAGTTTCTGTTGTGCTGATCCTGCTTGCTGCATTTATCAGATATCCGGTGATTGATGTTGCGGGACTTATGGTTCTGGCATATGCCTATTTCAGGATGCTGTCTCGGAATGTACAGAAACGGTATGCGGAAAATGCGATATACCTACGAATGACGGCAAATATGCGACGTTTTTTCAATAATAAGAAAACGCACGTTACTCAATGTAAAACACACAAATTCTTCCATTGCCCTACCTGTAAACAGGACATTCGTGTGCCGCGAGGCAAGGGACAGATCAGGATTACGTGCCCAAAGTGCAGATGTGAGTTTGAACGCAGAACCTGAAAGGAGACTACCGTTGTTTGGCTATATCGTGACAAATAAGAAAGAACTGAAACCGGAAGCGGTAAAGAGATATCAGGCTTTTTACTGTGGTCTGTGTCGTGCACTGAAGGAGCGATACGGGAAGGCAGGTCAACTGACGCTCAATTATGACATGACGTTTCTGACCATTCTCTTAAATGCGTTGTATGAACCACCCTATCGTGAGGAACGGCATGCATGCATTGTACATCCGACTAAGCTGCATGATATGTATCTGGGTGAGATTACGGAATATGCGGCAGATATGGGAATCCTCTTATCCTATTACAATCTGATGGATGACTGGAAGGATGACAGAAACAGTCGGAGCAAGGCGCTTGCAAAGATGCTGGGGAAGCATTATGATGACTTGAGGGAATGTTATCCCCGACAGACGTGTGCTGTAGAGGAGTATGTCAGGGAATTGTCGGCATGCGAAGATGAGGGAGACTACAGCATTGACAGAGCTGCCGGACTGACCGGTACGATGATGGCTGAAATCATGGTTTGGAAGGAAGATATCTGGGCGGATGAATTGCGGCGAATAGGCTTTTTCATGGGCAAGTTTATCTATCTGATGGATGCTTATGAAGATATCAAGGCCGATGTCAAGAATGGCTCATATAATCCATGGAAGCAGTACTACAGAAGTGAATCGGGTGAGCGATTTAACCAACGTGCAGAGGATATCCTGAATCTGATGATGGCAGAGACAGCGAAGGCATTTGAGAAACTGCCGATCGTACAGGATGCGGATATTTTGCGGAATATCCTTTATGCAGGTTCTTGGAACAAATTCGAATTGATGAAGCGGAAGCGAGAGAAGAATGACGGCAGATCCATATAGAATACTCGGTGTTGCATCAGATGCAACAGACGAGAAAATCAAAAAAGCATATCGTGCACTCAGCAAGAAGTATCATCCGGATGCCAATCTGGACAATCCGGAGCTGGCAGAACAGAAGTTTAAAGAGGTACAGGAGGCATACCGGAATATTACGGAAATGCGTGAACGGGGCGCTTATGACTCTATGGGCGGCTATGGAACAGCGGGTAGCGGAAATCCTTTCGGAGGCTATGGATATGGACGTGATTATCGCAGGGGCTCGGCATTTGATGATTTCTTTGGTTCATGGCAGCAGGCGGCCGGACAGAATCAGGAAGAGTCTACCGATATGCAGGCGGCACGTAATTATATCAATGCCGGTGAATATCAATCAGCTTTGAATGTGCTGAATCGAATCGATGAGTATAACAGGACTGCCAGATGGTACTACTACAGTGCGGTGGCAAATTCCGGTCTCGGGAATAATGCGATTGCATTGGAACACGCTGAACGTGCAGTGAGACTGGATTCGAACAATATGGAATATCAAGTGTTATATAATAGATTGCAGCAGGGCGGCTCATGGTATCGCGGCAGAGGTGAGGACTATGGACGCAGCAGCTCTGTGGGCAGCTGGTGTCTGCGTATGTGCTGTCTGAATCTGTTCTGTAATTGTTGTTGTATGCCATGCTAGGCTGAGACGTAGCTGACGCATATACAGACAAAGGGTGAAGTTGCTTCATGCACTTCACCCTTTGCTTGTTCAGGTTTGATCTGTTACACCTTATTTTACCATACCTGCAGTCTGTCCTCCGGTGCAACATACATCGAATCGCCTTCTTTTATACCGTAGGTATCACAGAATTGTTGGAATTGTGCTAATGTTACATTTGCTCTTAGATAGCAAGGAGCATGTGGGTCGTTCTTCAGAAGATACACACGAGATTCCGGTGTGCATTTCTCATACCAGATGGTTGCAAAGCCGGAGAAATATTCTTCGTAGTCAGCATCTTCGAGATTCTGCATGATATCCAGTGTGGCAGCAACCGCTCCCAGATCTGCAACCGTCTCGCCGATGGTAAGATCTCCCTGTACATATTCTCCGTCTATGACTTCAATGGCTCCGTAATAAGAAGCTACCTTATCGGTACGTTCCTTGAAGGCGGCACGGTCTTTGTCAGTCCACCAGTTTGTCATATTTCCGTCTTTGTCAAATTGACTGCCGGTTGTATCAAAGGCGTGCGTAATCTCATGTGCTATGACGACACCGATGCTACCGAGATTTGTACTTCGTGAAGCAGAGGTATCATAGAACGGTGGCTGCAGAATTGCAGCGGGGAAATTGATGGAATTGTCATTGGGCAGATAGTATGCATTGACTGTATTTGCTCCCATAACCCAGCAATCTTGTTCGACCGGCTGGTCAGCTTTTTGATTTTGCTGTGCACTCATCTGGGTTATACAATGCATAACATTTTCTATAAATGGAGTATCAGCCTCAAAATCAATGGAATCCCAGTCATACATATATACATCAGGGTAGCCGATGCGCAAAGTCAGCGTATCCAACTTCTCACAAGCTGTTTCGCGTGTTTCTTCCGTAAGCCAATCTGCATTGTTCAGATGATCTTTGTATACAAGCTTGATTTCGTCAACCATATCTGTGAGGTCTGCCTTGGCAGCATCGTCAAAGTACTGTTCTGCATATATGACGCCGAACAATTCTCCGACAAGTGAATTGCAGAGATTGTAGGCTTTTACATCTTGCGGCTCGGAACCGGAGCTGCCATATTTATCATTGCTCCATGTGTTGGCAGCATCAGCGGAAAAACTGTCTCCGTATGCAGCCAGGGTTTCGAGCAGATCGATCATCAGATATGCCTTGATTTGTTCAAGATTTTCTTCAGTGTATAAATCATTGAGCATTTTAACGGCATCCGGTTCGGAGACCTGAAAGCGCGTGGCATGCTTCAGTCCACTCAGATCCAATATGTCCATCAGCGGAAAATCAGGAGAAAGTGCAGCCAGCTCTTCGCGGGAAAAAATATTGTAAGTCAATTCGTAATAGTCATCGCGATATGAGGTCTCCAACGGATAGATACTGGGCGCAAGCTGTTCTTCAAAGGCATATGCATCGGCAATCATGGTGGCTGCCGTTGATTCATCAATACCATTGTGTGTCAGGAGTGCCTGATAAAATTTTTCGTTGGCAGCTTTGAAGCGTTCACCCTGCTCTGTCATCTGTGTGTATTCCGCAGAATCTCCTAAAGAGAGACCGGTGGGAGCGATGCCTGTGACATATACGGTACTGTTCTTGGCATCAATGGTCGCGCCCGCAACCACAATTCCCGTAAAATTGTAGAACGCTCCGTCACTTGCCAACAGATTGCTTAACTCTTCCAGACTCTGCACATTTTCAACTGCATGAAAGCTGCGCATAAGAGTGCTGTTTCAGGCGGCATCACGTGTCTCAGAGTCCATTGCGGAGGCAAACAGAGCTCCGGCTTTTTGCTGATATTCACTTTCCTTTGGTGATTGCAGCAGAGCAATCATATCTTTTTGTACAGTCTCATTCAGCTCGTTAAAGCGTGACCATCTGGATTTTCCGGCGGGCAGTTGTGTGTTTTTATACCAGTCATAGCCGAGTGAAGCAATATAATTATCTTGCAGAGAAGGTTTTTCGGTGAGATTACCTTCAATTGCCGGATCAATATATTTGTCGGGTATTTCAACCTGTGCTGCTTCGTCTGTCGTGTCAGCAGGGGTATCTGTTGTAGCAGCGGCGGATACGTCAGCCTGTGCTTCGCTCTCCGGTGTCGGTTGTGTTGCGGTAGGTGCAGTACATGCCGTAAATAAAAGTGACATGCATAAAACGATGGAAAAGATGCGCGTTTTGATATTCATATAAATCCTCCCGTTTGCTTGATTTATGTTCAAGTAACAAATACTGTCTTAATTATACAGCAAATATGTGGAAATTCAAAGAGATATTAGAGTATCATAATGCAAAATATGGAATATCTTTATCTTATTTTGTTTTTACAATATACTTTTTTAATCAATAAAAGTATAATTACTATAATATGATGCGATGTGAGGTGGCATAACAGTGAAATATCGGGCGAAGCTATTTAGACAAAAACCATATGATCAACAGGCGTCTCGTGAATTGTTCTGCAAAGCGATGCAGGAAAATTTTCAGTTTCAATATGAGCATTGTGAGGCTTACAGAAAGATTGCTGAACATGCCGGAATGAAGCCGGATGAAGCATTTTCAGAAGAGGATATTACTAAGATTCCGCCGCTTCCCACCCTGCTTTTTAAACATCATCACCTATATTCTATGCGAAAAAGTCAGATGTTTATCAAAGCAACATCTTCGGGAACAAAGGGAAAGTTCAGCAGGATCGGATTTGAGCTGAGCGGTTTGCTCTGCGGATTAAGAATGGTTCTAGAGGTTGGAAAATTGAGAAATCTCTTTTCCTTTGTGCCAAGCCATTACATGGTATTGGGTTATAAGCCTCATCGTTCCAATCAAACGGCTGTGGCGAAGACAGCATTTGGAGTTACCTTGTTTACACCGGCATTGAGCAGGACATATATTCTGAAATACAGAAACGGGAAATATGAACCGGACTTTGCAAATATGAAACAGGCTTTATTAAAACATGCAAAATCCGCTTTTCCGGTACGCTTTATCGGTTTTCCGTCCTATACATATTTCCTGTTAAAGCAGATGGAGGAAGAGGGAGTTCGGTTAAAGCTGAGGAAAGGCTCTAAGGTGATGCTGGGAGGAGGCTGGAAGCGGTTCTACACACAGCAGGTGGATAAGCAGGAACTTTATGAACTGGTTGAGAAGGTTCTGGGAGTCAAAGACTGTGATGTTATAGAGTTTTTCGGAGCAGTCGAGCATCCTATCTTATATTGCGATTGTCCGCGGCATCATTTCCATGTGCCGGTATACAGTGAGGTTCTGATTCGCGATGCAGAGACTTTGCAGTCGGTGCCGTTGGGAACGGTGGGGCTTGTGAATCTGCTGACTCCTATGGTAAAGGCTACCCCGATCTTAAGTGTAATGACCGATGATTTGGGAGTTTTGCATGAAGGAAAGGAATGTGGCTGTGGAATTGATTCACCCTATCTGGAAGTGATAGGGCGTGTAGGTGTGCAGGACATTAAGACCTGTGCCGCAGGTGCAGCGGAAATGTTATCGGGGGTAAAAGGATGATTTTATCACAGGGAAAGATTTTTGATTCTAAGGAACAGAATTCTGTTTTAGAATCCATGGAACAGCAGATTCAACATACATTACAAAAGGAATCTCTGCAGACGATGACGGTCGTTGAAGCAATTGACAGATTGAGTCGGGAAATTGCGGCAGGAGATTTTGATGTATTATTTGATACGCTCCCTATGGGCGATTCCGGGGAGTATAAGGAGCAGGCAATTAAACTTTTGAGTAAGGAAAACATCTTATATAAGTTGAAATGTGAGTTGGGTGACGACTATGAGGATGGCTTCAGGACGCAGCCGCCCATGGGACTTGCAGATGTCGGTGTTCGCAGAATGCCTCTGGGTGTTTTGCTGCATATTACGGCGGGAAATGCAGACGGGCTTCCGGCATTCAGTCTGGTGGAAGGATTACTGACCGGAAATATCAATGTTTTAAAGCTTCCGCAAGCAGACAATGATGTGTCATTGAAAATGATCAGTCGACTAATTGAAATAGAGCCTGTGCTCGCAGATTATATTTACGTATTCGATACACCATCCAGCGATGTGACTGCTCTGAAGAGGATGGCAGAATTAAGCAACGGAATTGTGGTCTGGGGAAGTGATGCTGCCATATCTGCCGTTCGGCAAATGGCGCCTGGTGGTGCTAAACTGATTGAATGGGGACCGAGGCTAAGTTTTGCATATATCGCAGGGTATGAGGGTAGCAGCACTGAGTCAAAAGAAGCAGGAGACATGCATGGTTGTGACCGAAGGAAAGAGTGGACAGCGTTAGCAGAACATATTGCAAAGACGAAGCAGCTCTTATGCAGCTCGTGTCAGGTGATTTATCTGGATACGAAAGACATATCAAAATTGCGTGATTTTGGTACAGAATTTTTGCCCTATCTGGAAAGGGCGGCGAAGAAATATCAGTCTGCCTCCATCGGAACGAGGGCGCAGATTTCTCTGTTGAAATATACGGATACACTGGAACAAATCATTACAGATCAGCAACAGCAAAATGAAGATGAACTTAAAGGAGAGGGCTGCAGCATAACGATTTCAAGCGATTCGGAATTAGAACTCTCATATATGTTCGGAAATTGTCTGGTGAAGCCTTTGCCAAGAGATCAAGTCATGGAGGAAATGCGAAAGCATAAAGATATGCTGCAGACTGTCGGATTGATTTGTCCCAATGAGCAGAGGGCAGAACTTGTGAATTTGCTTGCCGGTTGCGGTTTGAACAGGATTACGACGGCAGGAAATATGTCTGCGTATTTCAGTGGAGAAGCGCATGATGGTGAATTTGCAATGCGAAGGTATATGAGAATCGTAAACGTGGAATAGAAGCTGAAAAAGTCGTTTCAGATTATTTTCAGTTTGATTTGCTATGATACCAGAGTCGAAGTTCATAATATAATATTGAAGTATTTAGCAGATTAGGGAGAGATGCATATGCGTATTCTGATCGTGGAAGATGAGGTTCGTCTGGCAGAGGCACTCGGACAGATTATGACGGAACAAAAATACATGACTGACATTGTTCATGACGGTGCTGTGGGATTGGACTATGCACTCGGTAATGAGTATGATGTCATCGTTTTGGATGTGATGCTGCCTCATAAAAATGGATTTGATATTGTCAGAGAGATGCGGGCGGCAAAAAATGCTACGCCTGTGATTTTGCTGACAGCACGTGATGAGACGACAGATAAGATCAAAGGATTGGATTCGGGTGCGGATGATTATATGACGAAGCCATTCGAGCCGGAGGAATTGCTGGCACGCATCCGTGCACTGTCCAGACGGCAGGGAGAAGTGGTGCTGGAGGAAATGACATATGCAGACCTGACGCTGAATCTTTCTGATTACATGTTGTCTGCAGGAGGTAAATCCGTGCATCTGGGTTTCAAGGAATTTGAGGTGTTAAGGCTCTTGATGGCAAATCCCAATATGGTCATCTCAAAGGAAAGCCTGATCAATAAGATCTGGGGTGCGGAATCTGAAGCAGAGGACAATAATGTAGAGGCATACATTTCATTTTTGAGAAAGAAGTTCTTCTTTCTTGGCTCCAAGGTCGGCATCGGAACCTTACGCAAGGTCGGTTACAGGCTTGAAGTGGAGAAATAGCAGTAAAACGGAGAAATAGCGGAGGAATGTCATGCTGCGTAAATTAAAGAGAAAGTTCATACTGATCAATATGAGTCTTGTGTTTGTCGTTTTGGCGGTTACATTCGGAATGATTCTGTTTACGAACTATAAAATCATACAGCGGGAGTGGGATAATACGCTTCGCATGACCCTGAGAATGAATGAGGAGACACCTTTTAAACAGCCGGCAGAACGGTTCGATGTTGCGCATGCACCTAAGCGAAGCAGTGATACGAAGCCGCTGTTTATGTCGGTTTCCTTTAGCGTGGATGTAGATTCGGATGGCAAGATTCTGGGTATGCGTGGGAACAATGCAGAGGCGACGGATGAGTTCTTGGAGCAGGCAGTTTCCGCGGTTATGACAGAAGGAAAAAGCGAGGGGTATCTTCGAACCTATAATTTGCGGTATCTGGTGGAAAAGGGTAATCAGGACACGCAGATTGCATTTGTGGATGTATCGCGTTCGATGCGGGAGTTCAGCAGACTGGCATTGATGCTGCTGCTGGTCGGAATCATAGGTCTGGCCGCCTTTTTCGGAATCAGTCTTTTTTTGGCACGTGTTACGATCAGACCGGTGAAGGAGGCATGGGACAAGCAGCGTCAGTTCGTTGCAGATGCTTCTCATGAGTTAAAGACACCTCTGACGGTCATTCTTGCAAATACAGGGATTTTGCTCAGCCATAAACAGGATTCGATAGAGAAACAGGAAAAGTGGGTCGGTTATATCAAGGATGAAGCGGTCCGCATGAAGAAGCTGGTCGAAGACATGCTGTTCCTCGCCAAATCTGATGTGGCAAAGGCTTCCGTGAAGCAGACGGAACTTGATCTGAGTGAGCTGGTATGGAGCTGTCTGCTGCCTTTTGAATCGGTCGCATATGAGCAGGAGATTACGATTGACAATCAGATTGCAAAGGATATCATTATACATGCAGATGAGGGGCAGATGAAGCAGCTGATGGTGATATTGTTGGATAATGCCTGCAAATATACAGAGCGCGGCGGGAAAGTAAGTGTTGTGCTGGAAAAGAAGCAGGATAAGGCGGTGCTGTCTGTCAATAATACAGGAGCTGCGATAGAGAAGGAAAGACTGACACATATTTTTGAACGATTTTACAGGGCAGATGAGTCAAGGGCGAGGACAGAGGGCGGCTATGGTCTGGGGCTGTCCATTGCAAAGAGTATCGTGGAAGGACATCATGGCAAGATCAGTGTTGAGAGTGATGCAGAACATGGAACGACATTTTTGGTAACTTTGCATAAAAAATCGAATTGATGGTAACATAAGCGGTCACATATAAAAATGTTGACAAACTTTTGTTTTATATTTTGTATGTTTTTTCCGATAAAAGGGGATTGCCAATTGTGCAATTCCCTTTTATAATGAAAAACCAGTGCAGGAAAAATAGAAACGCAAAGGAAACAAAATATGGAACTGATCCTTTTGATCTATTCCAAAGAGGTCAGCAGAGCCTACAGAGTATTCGGAGGAACTGCGAGCCCCGATATCATAAGGATACCGGCACATGAATTTCTGATTCATGACACTTTGGAGATTCCGATTCTGAACACGGGAGGGACTTGGCATTTTTCGCCGGATCCGGATCGTATCTATCAAATCTATGACAGAGGTCATCCGATTACCAATCAGCCTATTCAGAATCAATCAGTATTTCAAATCAAAACAGTACACAGAGACTATTTGTGCGTACTGGCCTTTACGGATATCGATGTCCGTAAAGCATATGAGCATTATTCCATCAAAGGTCAAACAAAGATTTCCCTGGGAAAACTGAACAGCAGCACCATTCAATATGATATGTCGGGTTTTATATCAAATGTGCACATGCATATGATTTATGTAAACCAACAATGGATCATCGAAGACAAGAGCAGCAACGGACTCTTTGTGAATGGTGAACGAATTAAAGAAAGCAGATGCTTGGAGTTTGGAGATATGATAGATATCTTCGGACTGCGCATAATCTTATTGGGAGATGAGGCAGCAGTCCTGCATTACGGAGGGAAACTGCATGTCGCGCTTGAGAAAGTGCAGACGGCTGTGGTGACATTACTGCAGGAGGAATTGCCATCCGGACAGCATCTGTTCCACAGGGCTCCGCGTGTGATGCTGCCGATCCGACGTGAGGTAATAGAACTGGACGTACCTCCGGCTATGCAGGAGTTGCATAAGCAGCCGTTGCTGCTCACGATCGGACCGGCACTCACCATGGCGATACCGATGTTGTTAGGATTTGCGGTTGCATTCTATAGTGCGAAAGCGAACGGTCAGATGAGAGGCGCTTATCTGTATACAGGACTGATCACAGCTGTAGCCTCTGCATTGCTCGGAACTGTATGGGCAGTCTTGAATGTAAGGAACAACCAAAGCCGTTATATGAAGACAGAGCAGATGAGGCAGTCAGCATATCGAGCCTATCTGTCGCGGCAGGAGCAGAGGATTCTGGATCAATATGAGGAGAATGCAAATGCACTTCGGAGTATGTATCCTTCTGCCCGAGAGGCCTGTCGATATGATGAGAGTACGCATGTATTGTGGAATCGAAATGTTACGCATGAAGATTTCCTGACACATCGCATGGGACTCGGGGAGGTGGCATTTCAGGCAGAGATACGGATGCCGAAGGAGAAGTTTGAAGTCCATGCAGATGCCTTGAAGGAGAAACCGAGGGATTTGATCAGAAAATATCAGACACTTTATCATGTACCGATTTGTATTGACTTTGCAGAGCACCGATTGGTCGGAGTGATAGAGGAGGATGGAGAAAGCGGTATATTATACAATCTGGCGGTTCAGTTTGCGGTCAGTCATTCATACACAGATGTGAAGCTGGTATTCTTTTTGAACGGCAGAAGGAACAGAAATGGAGAGGACAGGGCCTTTATCAGGTGGCTGCCACATGTATGGTCGGAGGATAAAAAGATTCGTTTTGTGGATTTTGGAGAGGGACATTCCGAGGAGCTGATCTATGAACTTTGTCATATCTTCAGAAGACGTATGGAAACAGAGCAGGAGGATACATATAAACTGCCGCATTACGTCGTTCTGATTGAGCATTACAAACGTATAGAAGACGAGCTGCCATTGCATTATCTGTTTGCTCAGGCAGAACAGTGTGGAATTACGACTGTTTTGTTTGCCGATCGGTATGAGGAGCTGCCGAATATGTGTACATATATTTTGCAGAAGAGTGCTTATTTTACCGGAGCATATGACATTAAGGAGGGAGAGATGAAGCGAAAGAAGATCAGCATGGATGTGGTTCTGCCGGGAGAAGTAGCCGCACTGTCAAGACGACTTTCCGGGATAGAGACAAATGAGCCGAAAAACAGTGCTAAACTGCCGGAGATGTTGACCTTGTTTGAATTATTTGGCATCTGTGACGCAGAGGAATTATGCATTGAGAAGAACTGGTCGGAGAGCCGCCCCGATCTATATCTGAAGGCAGCTGTCGGTATCAAGGCAGGGAACAGTGTCTGTTGCCTGGATGTACATGAAAAGGCACATGGACCGCACGGATTGATTGCAGGTATGACAGGGAGCGGTAAGAGTGAGGTACTGCAGACTTATATCATTTCAATGGCGGTGAGATATCGGCCGGAAGAGGTTGGATTCTTTTTGATCGATTATAAGGGAGGCGGCATGGCGAATCTCTTTTTAAAGTTGCCGCATCTGATCGGACATATTTCCAATCTGTCGGGTGCGATGATACATAGGGCCATGGTATCGATCAAAAGTGAAAATAAACGACGGCAGGAAATCTTTAATCAGAACAGTGTTAATAACATCCATGAATATATCAGACTCTACAGAGCGGGTGAGGTGGAGGTTCCGCTGCCGCATATCATGATCATCATAGATGAATTTGCCGAACTGAAAAAGGAGGAGCCGGACTTTATGAAGGAACTGATCAGTGTTGCTCAGGTCGGCAGGAGTCTGGGAGTGCATCTGATACTCGCAACACAGAAGCCCAGCGGAACGGTAGACGATAACATCCGCAGCAATGCAAGATTCAGATTATGCCTGCGTGTACAGGACAGGCAGGACAGTACGGATATGCTGCACAAAGCAGACGCTGCATATATTACGCAGGCGGGACGGGCGTATCTGCAGGTCGGAAATGATGAACTCTATGAATTGTTTCAGAGTGCGTGGAGCAGTGCACCCTATGAGAAGAATCAGGATCGATACAGGGATGCGGCAACATTGATTACGTTGTCGGGAAGGAAAGAAGGTTACGGACATGATCAGACAGACAGGGAAGGAACAGACAGAAAGCAAAGCAGTCAGTATATGCAGACACAGCTGGAAGCAGTCATCGAATGTATCCGAGAGGCGGCCGCAAGGCAGAGAGGCCGACCTGTATCAAAGCTGTGGCTGCCGATGCTGCCGGATGTCTTGTGTCTTGCGGAACTTACGGTGGGCATGGGAGAACGGGGCGAAGAACAGGAAGCATATAACGGAGATATCGTGGTACCCATCGGTCGATACGATGATCCGAAGCGTCAATTACAGGATACACTTTATTTTAAACTGACAGAAGGCGGTCATCATGTGGTCTGCGGAATGGTGACGAGCGGGAAGAGTACCTTTTTGCAAACACTTCTATATGCTTTGGTAACGCATTATACACCGGAGCAACTGAATCTTTACATCATTGACTGTAGCAGTCATTCTCTTTCTCCATTTCAATATGCCCCGCACACGGGCGGATTCATGGGAGAAAACGATCTCGGAAAAATGAAAAAGACAATCCATATGCTGCATTTAATCCTGGCAGAGCGCAAGGAACTGCTTCAGGGCGGCAGCTATCGACAGTATGTGAAGTCTGTTGCGCCTTTGCCGGCGGTGGTGCTGGTCATTGACAATTACGCAATCTTGAAAGAAAAGACAGATGAAATATTTGAAGGTGATCTGATGGAATTTTCACGCATCGGAGAAGGATACGGCCTATATCTGATTGTTACGGCAGCAGGCTTTGGAGCAGGCGATGTGACGAACAGGATGGCAGAAAACTTCAGGACAACTATTTGTCTCAGGATGACGGATAAATATCAGTATGCAGGAGTGCTACGTGTGCTCAGAGTTGAAACCTGTCCGGAGAACGGCATCTATGGCCGCGGGCTTGCATGGGTAGAAGGGGAGGTGCTGGAATTTCAGACAGCACTGGCGCTGCCGGAAACGGAAGATTACGCACGCATGGAGCAGATACAGAAGATTTGCAGGGAACTAATGAATAAGTGGGGAACAGAAAGGCGTGCCAGACAGATTCCATGTATACCGAAGCCGTTGACAGAAGACGTGCTGGTCAGCCGGATGAAGGAGGACATGACATATCGGAACATTGATGTATTACCAATCGGTTACTATACGGAGACAGCAGATCTGTGTGTGCTGAATTATGAGAAATGGTACTGTCTTACCATAGGCGGCAGACGGAATACCGGAAAGACCAATTTTCTGAAGCTGATGATTCAGCTGGAAGGAAAGAAGGGAACTTTGGTTTACATAATTGATTCGTCAGAAAAGAAACTACGGAAATGGAAAGAAAGAGAGGACTTGAACATTGCAGGATATTACACGGAGACAGAAGAACTCTTTGCGTTTTACGAACAACTCGGAGAAGTATTCAAGGAACGAAATCAAAGAAAATCAATACTTCAAAAGGCAGGTGAGGCAGGAAGCAAGATATATCGTACCATGTGTGAGGAACAAAGGATCCTTGTCGTAATCGGGAATCTGACGGAATGGACGATAGAACATTATGTAAACCAATCGTTAAATGGAGCAGAGGCACTTGTCTTTAATCTTTTGGAAAGAGGAAGTTTACATAACATATATTTTGCGGCAAGTTACAGGCAGGAAAAGCATGCAGATGGTGCAGGACACCGCATCTTTGAAGCGTTTACCGGATACCGTACCGGAATCCGTCTGGGCGGCTATGTGGGAGAAGAGAGAATACTGGATTTTTCATATGTCACCTACAGCGAACAGGATAAGAGTTTAAAGCAGGGACATGGAATGATACCGCATATGGAGTCGGGAGCATGTCAGGGATATGGGCAGATCGTGATTCCTTATATGGACTGAAAATCCTAAGGTGTGAAGGAAAGGAGGAGACAAATTGATCTTAGTAGACATCAGTGTACCGGTTTTTTTCAGAGATTATGATTTTAGGCTGCGTGATGATGTACCAATTAAGGAAATCATCAAACAGATCTGTAGCATACTGACGGAGAAGGAGAATTGTATTATGGACGAGGATGGACACGAATTTGTATTATGTTCTGTCACAGAGAAGAAGATCCTAAACGGAGACTGGACACTCAACAGGTATCATATCCGCAGCGGAAACCGCCTGCTGCTAATCTGATAATGCAGTGTAAAGATGCAGGAAAGAAAGGAGGAGCGTACATGAGTACAAGATGTGAACAAATAGAGACACAGCTCACGAAGATGAGAAGTAGTGCAGCGCGGATAGAGGAGATACATCAGGCATTGGTCAAGGAAGTAATGTCCTTGAAGGACAGTGTACGACATCTGAACCTGAAGTGGGACGGCGGAGCAAACAGTGCATTTACGGTTGCCATGGAAGCAGATCTGACAGAAATATATGTTCTCGTGTCTTTTATCTGGGATGCAGGAAAGCTTTTAGAAAGAGCAGAAAGCAGATATCAGGAATCTGAAAGGGAGGTGAGAGAGGTGATTGATTTTGTAAAGACCTGCCGGGCGGGCTAATGTAGTGTGCACTTGAGGAGAGCATCAGGAGGTATGACATGCAGTTGAAGGAAAGAATCGAGATTGATTTTAGGGCGGCACTTCACAGGGCAGAGGTGTTGGAAGAAGCTGCTGATCAATTAAGACGTGTGGTAAATGTACAGCTGGAAAATGCGCTGCAGCACACCGGGAGCGGATGGCATGGTGAAAATGCCAATCTGTTTCGATCCAAATGCAGTATTTTATCATCAGAGGTTGATGATACAGCAAATGATATACGACATGTGGCGCTCGGCATCAGAATTGCAGCCAAGGTCATGTATCAGGCTGAGATGAATGCATTGCAGCTAGTCACAAACGGAAGGAGAGATTGAGATGGCAATGATACAGGTTACAGCATCAGAATTAAGAAAGCAGGCAGAGGTGCTGCGCGGATTGAACACAAAGTTTCAGGCGCAGGTCACGAATCTGGAATCGGTAGAGCAGTCCCTAAAGGGAATGTGGGAAGGACAGGCAAATACAGCCTTTCACGGAGCATTTGTCAAGGACAAAGGACAGATGGACAATTTCTTCAGCGCAATCGGACAGTATATCGCAGCATTGCTTGTAATTGCACAGCGATATGAGCAGACAGAAACAAAGAATATCGATACGGCAACAACACGCGTCTATTAGGGAGGAAAACAAATATGGAAGGAATTTTAAAAGTAACACCGGAAAAGCTGATACAGGCATCTACGGAATTTTCATCTACGGGAAAGACGATTGCTTCTTTGACCCAGGAGATGACGACGATCATCAACGGTCTCAAATCTATCTGGCAGGGCGATGCGGCGACAGGATACAGCAATAAATTCAACGGTCTGCAGGATGACATCGAGAAAATTAATAAGATGATACAGGAGCATGTGACCGATTTAAATGAAATGGCACGTGAATACCAAAGTGCCGAGGCGACGAATACAGAGGAAAGCAGCCGTCTTCTGACGGAAGTAATCGTGTAAATGATCAATAAAGGCAGGATAGGATTTATGAAAAAGGAATATGGAATCATCATTATGATATTGGCATCGATGTTGTCCACGTCAGTAAATTATGCTGCATCAACAGGGACACCGAAGCTGATGCAGAGTGAGACAGATGAGAAAGCAATCCACTTGTTTGTCAAGGGCATGACCGAACCGGAGGAAATCACCTGCCGGTTCGGGACACATGTCTGTACGGAGATTGGGTGGCACTCACTTACGGAAGTTGGTGAAGGCAGGGAGACACTGGTGCTGATTGACAATTCACTATCAACCGGGCGCCGGTATCGGGAGAAGATAGAGGAAGTGGTATTGAAGCTGTTTGAACATGCATCGGAAAATGAAAAGTTTTGTCTGGCAACCTTTGGAGAGACGACAGAATATCTGACCGAGTATACAAATCTGTATTCGCCGCTGGAAGAGGCCATGTTGGAAATTGAATACTATGACAGGGAAACCTATATGACAGATGCGGTCATGGAGGCTATGGAGTTGTGGGATACACAGAAAACAGAACCGGTCTACCGCAGGATTATAGTGGTTTCTGACGGTCTTGAGGCGGCCTCTCTGGAGCATACACATGAGGAATTGTATCTGAGACTGAAGGAAGATGCATATCCGGTGTACACCATCGGCTGTATAGGTAAGGATAAATCTGCACTCAGTCATATGGCGGTATTATCCCGTATGACAGGTGCGGCAGCTTATATACTGGATCAGGATACGGACGCAGAGGAGATATCCATGTCATTACTGGAGGACAGAGATGTTCTGCATGTTACGATGATACCGGAGCCGGAGTGGATGGACGGAAGTGAGAAGAATGCCAAGCTGATGTTTCTTAAAAAGGGTGAGATATCGAATCTGGATGTGTGCCTACAGATGCCGTTTCAGCCGGAGGAACAGCGGGAGGAGCAAGGTGTTTCTCCGGCGGAGGAGCCAAAGATTGAAGAAATACCGATACCTGTGATATCAGAACCGCCTGCGGAGGAAAAGGAAACGATAGGGGTGGCAGAAACCATGGGTATTATGTTGGGTGTCCTGTTGGTATTGATCGGAATCTATATATTGATACTGTATCTTGCAGAGAAGCGACGCAGACAGGCGGGAGCGGAAGATGCGGATACAGGTCGTTTGCCCGGATATGACGGGATACGGGATCCCTCTCCGGATGCGAATCGTGAAGAGGAGTGGAGTCGATACGAAAACTCGGATACACAACTGCTGCGTGCGGAGGATGAGGAAGGGGACAGTAGGACGACGCTTCTGTTTGCAGAGGAAGAGGTTTATGAAATGATGTTGACAGATCAGAGCAATCCTGCAAAGTTTTTCTCCTTCCCAATTAGGGACAGTGTCATTATCGGCAGAAGTGCCAGAAGCAGTCATATCATATTGGATTACGATGCGTCTGTATCAGGCAGACACTGTGAAATCGAGAATCGCGGAGGGCGTTTCTTTGTACGGGATCTGCAATCTTCAAACGGGACAAGGGTAAATGGAATCAAGGTGTTGTCAGAGACGGAGCTCTTCATCGGTAATTTGCTGAAGATTGGACAGGTCGAGATGAAAGTGGGGTGGAGCATGCATGGGTGAACTGACTGAGAAAGAATTGCTGCTGTTGAGCAATTATATGTATATGGATGTGTCCGTGACAAAGGGCAGTGTAGGAGATGTGCTGGCATCCATGCAGGATGACAGCGGGAATTTTGACCCGTCTTTGATTCCGGCTGCTTCGGGAGATATGAATCCGGATGATGTAATGACGGTCTTAAATGAGATGAATGCTGCATCCGATGATTTTAAGGCCCTGACAGTGACCGAGGTAGTCAATACAGAGGGCATCAGGGGTGCATGCTTTGTGGATGCGGCAGGAGCAGGAACAGTTGTATTTCGCGGAACAGGCGGCGGTTATCTGTCCTGGGTGGATAATACCGTTGCAGGTTTTCTGAAGGATACGGCATTGCAAAGAGAGGCAGCTGATTTTGTCAGGAGTCAATGCGGGCAATATACGAATCTGACTGTAGCAGGTCACTCCAAGGGTGGTAATATGGCACAGTATACAGCGGTTGTCTGTGGTGATCAGGTAGACAGATGTATCTCATATGACGGGCAGGGGCAGAGCACGAATTTTATCTTTTCCAATACAAAGAAGATTAGAGGGGCACAGGGGAAGATTACGTCCATCTGTGCACACAATGACTTTGTAAATATACTGCTGACATCCATTGCCGGCAGAGAGATATTTGTTGAAAATAAAGGCTGGGGTGTTGATGCCCATAGTGCAGTGCGCCTGTTAACCGATAATACCTTTGATCCTGAAACCGGTGCATTTACGAGTCTGCGAGAACAGGATGAGGAAATGAAAATACTGAAGGGATATTTGGCAAATGGCGTTATCATGCTTGAGGAACTGCCTTATGGAGTCAGTGAAGGCGTGTACAATGCACTGGCGGGAATATTGGCAGGCGTGCTCAGCCATGATCAGTCTTCGGAATTTAAACTCTATTGCATGGCCAAGAATGCGGAAAGACTGAAGGATGCTATTACAGGTGTCTGCTCGGAGGGGTTTGATATTGATCTGCGCAAGGTCATACAGGCAAAAGAAGAGCTCACTCAGGGAGAAAGAAACCTGCTTGCGGCCAAGGAGGCGCTTGCAAGCGTATCAGGTCAAGGAGACCGGGATTTTTATACCAAAATGCTTGTAGGAAAGATCATTGACAAAATTACCGAAAAAATAGAAGCCGAATATCAAATGCTGCAGCAGTTAAATACAGCCACAGAAAACATTGTATTGTCATATGCAAAAGGAGAGAGCATGATTACGTCGTTTATAGCGGAAAGTTAATATATGTATCCAAATAAGAACAGTGATATGCATTGCACCGGGGTAGTTTTATGTTATAATCAGGGGAGAGTTCTCGTTGCAAAGCAATGAGATACCCCTGATAGCATAATCAGGGGAGAGTTCTCGTTGCAAAGCAATGAGATACCCCTGATAGCATAATCAGGGGAGAGTTTTTATTTATGAAAAACCGGAGTTGAAAAAATGATCGTTAAACGACTGGAAATATTGCTCTGCAGGCAAGGCTATATGAAACTGGAGTCCAACATGCCGGAATTCCTGATGTTTTTATCAGGAGATTTTGCAAGATCTGAGATGATACAGGTGATTGATTTGTCACGCGGCTATCAGATTACATTGGAGCAGCTGCAGTCTGTGGCAAACAATACAAAAACGGCATTTGAGGAGCAGGGTTATCGAAACTTTCATCTGTTCACACTGGTACTGACCGACAGAGCCGAGGATGTATGGAGTGCATGTGCGGATGAATCCAACTGTTGGGTAGTGGATATCAGCAAAAAGCAATTAGTAATCAGTGAGAATCAGTTGGAGGATTTTTACGGTCTTCGCGGAATCCTTGACAAGGCAATGGATGACACCTATGTGATAGAGGAGCCGGATGATTCGGATACAAACAATGGATATTCATCCGAGAGAGCATCTGATGAAGCGTCAGAAGGAGTGTTTGGGTTTATCCGAAAAAATTATACGCATGTGAACACAATCATGGTTACCATCAATGTGATTGTGTTTATTGTACTGTCTTTTATGGGAAATACGGAAAATGTTGAATTTATGGTAGAACATGGAGCGATGTTTATGCCTTATGTATTATTGGATGGAGAGTTTTACCGTCTGATTACGTGTATGTTCTTACATTTTGGAGTGGATCATCTGATGGGGAATATGATAGCGCTGTATTTTCTTGGTGATAATCTGGAGCGTGCTGTCGGCAAGATCAAGTACCTGGTCATTTATTTAGTGAGTGGTTTGGTTGCCGGCATAGGTTCTATGATCTACTATCTTGTTATCAGAGAGAATGTTGTGTCGGCAGGAGCTTCCGGAGCAATCTTTGGTGTTGTTGGGGCAATTCTTTACATTGTGCTTCGCAACAAAGGGAAACTGGAGGACATTACAGCATTTCGCATTATTATTTTCATCGGATTCTGTCTATACTCAGGTCTGACCAGTACATCAACAGATAATGCGGCACATTTGTGTGGGTTGATAGCAGGATTTCTTTTATCAGTTTTATTGTACAGAAAGCCGAAAGTGAAGGCAAAAGCGGAGGAAACAGGAAGTGGCAATTGAGAAAGCACGAGCATATTTAGAAAAGTGGAATCTGGACGAACAGATCATTGAGTTCGAGGTGTCCAGTGCAACAGTGGAACTTGCGGCAGCAGCGCTGGGATGTGCACCGGAGAGGATTGCGAAGACACTGTCTTTCAAGGGCGGAGAAGGAGCAGTCTTAATCGTGACGGCAGGAGATGCAAAGGTGGACAACCATAAGTTCAAGGAACAGTTTGCCACAAAGGCGAAGATGCTTTCATATGAAGAGGTAGAGCCGATGGTGGGACATGCAGTAGGCGGTGTCTGCCCATTTGGGATCAATGAAGGTGTGCCCGTATATCTGGATGTCTCATTGAAACGCTTTGAAACGGTATTTCCGGCGGCAGGCAGCAGCAACAGTGCAATTGAGATGACACTTTCTCAGTTGGAGGAATGCTCGGGATATACAGAGTGGATTGATGTGTGTAAGTAATCAATGAAGCAATTGTGTCCAAAACAGAAATGACCCTTAGCAAAAGAAGGATTATTTAACAAATGAAGAATCAAGAGATTGAGATGTCAGCTGATATGCAGCGGACATCTTTTTTTGTGACGAATGTCACATTGACAGGACAAGAAGAAAGTGATAAATTGAATTTAAATTCAATGAACAATTATTCAATGAATTGATTTTCAACGAAAGAAAGGTTCAGGAATTTGAATTCAATTTTATGTGCACAAAAATTGAGGAGGACAGGATATATGGGCAGCAGAGAGGAACAGAAGGAACAGAGAAGGAATGATATTTTGGCAGCAGCATTGGAATTATTTATTCAAAAAGGATATGCTGCAACGAAGATTACAGACATCGCCAAGGCAGTCAATATGAGCACGGGTCTCTTATTTCATTACTTTGAATCCAAGGAAAAACTATATGAGGAATTGCTTCGAATCGGAGTGAGTGGTCCACGAACCATGCTGCAGATTGAGCAGAAAGATCCTTTGAAATTCTTTGAAGAGGCTGTCAGCATGATTCTGGAATCTCTGACAGGACATCCACTTTCGGCCAATCTGTTTGTCTTTATGGTTCAGGCTTATTATCTGGAATCACAGACAGAATCGGTGAAAGAAATAATGAAACAGGCGATGGCAATCGAGGGATGTGTACCACTGATCCAGTATGGACAGTCATTGGGAGAATTTAAGCAGGGAGACCCGTTGGCTCTTTCGTTGACGTTCTGGAGTGCGGTACAGGGCGTGGCAATGTCATTTGCAAAGGATCGATCACTGCCAC
Organism: uncultured Lachnospiraceae bacterium; assembly: GCA_964638005.1. GTDB lineage: Bacteria > Bacillota > Clostridia > Lachnospirales > Lachnospiraceae > JAAYYM01. Next base: position 16,170 of record CAZWXS010000004.1, on the reverse strand, counting down.
TGCCGGAGGTATCGTGGTTTCTGGACATTTTAAGGGTATGACAAAAAAAGGTTAACATAACACTAAACAGGAGAGAAAAAATGAAGAAAATAGTAATTGTTGGTGGTGGAATAGCAGGCTTGACAGCAGGCATCTATGCACAGAAGTATGGTTTTGAGAGTGTGATCTATGAGAAGCATACAATCGTAGGTGGTCAGTGTACAGGTTGGGACAGAAATGGATATCATATTGATAACTGTATTCATTGGCTGACCGGTTCAAAAAAAGAATCCGGAATGTATGAGTCATGGGTAGAGACAGGTGCACTGGGACCTGATGTGGAGCTGATCAGGATTCCGTATTTTGGAGTTTATGAAATTGATGGTGTTACAATCACTCTATGGAAAGATGCAGATAAGCTGCGTCAGGAACTGAAGGATATTTCTCCGGCAGATGCAGTGCTGATTGATGAACTGGTGGATGACATCATTGCAGGCGGTTCGGTAGAAATGCCGATTAAGGCACCTATGGATATGCTGTCGATGAAGGATTTGATGGAGCTTGGATCAAAGAGCAAGGCAGCTATGTCAATCATGAAGAAATACCAGCATGTCAGTTGTGTGGATTATGGAAAGAAGTATCAGCATCCGGCACTGCAGAAATTATTCACGGTAAGTATGCCGGAAGGATACAGCATTACAGCATTTATCATGTCTATGGCAACGGTCTGCTCGGGTGACGGGGACATTCCGAAGGGCGGAAGCAGAGCAATGGCATTTCGCATGGCGGACAGATATCAGAAGCATGGCGGCAAAATCGTAACAGGTACAGGTGTGGAAGAGATATTGACCGACAAGGTCAAGGGAAAAGAAACGGCAACAGGAGTACGTTTGGAAAGTGGTGATATCATCAAGGCTGACTATGTGATTGCTGCAGGAGATGCGTATTACACCTTACATAAGTTATTGAAGGGACGCTTTACAGATAAGCGGTTAGACAACCGTTTTGCAGATATGAAGACCTATAAACTTCCGACATCGGCACATGTGATTTTTGCAGTGGATGCAGAAGCGAAGGATATTCCGAAGAGCATACTGTTTGAAACAGAGCCCTATACAGTGGCAATCAGAAAGTTTGATTATATGTCCTTTATCAATTATGCATATGAGCCTGATTTTCATCCGGAAGGAAAATCTTTATTCAGCGTATACTTGGATCAAAGTGATGAAGATTTTCTGTGGTGGGAACAATTATATAAGGATAGAGAGAAGTATCAGGGGGAAAAGAGCCGCATTGTATTGTTTTGTCAGGAAAAGATCGAGGAGCGTTATCCGGAACTAAAGGGAAAACTGACGCTGATCGATACCTATACACCGATGACTTATCATCGTTTCACCGGAACCTACCATGGGGCATGGATGTCATTTTTGATGACCCCGCAGTCGAAGTCATTACAGCATAAGGGAATCATCAAAGGTCTGAAGAATTGCTATATGGCGGGCATGTATATGATGTCTCCGGGAGGACTTCCGGTAGCGCTTGCAACAGGAAAGTTTGCTGTCCAGAGAATCTGTAAGCAGGAGAGGATTCAATTGTAAGCGGGGGAATGTTACTCCGCCATGCACCTCGATTTCGCTGGCACTGCATCTCGGTCACGGGCTTCACCCTATGAATAACGGTAAGAAAATGTCAGAATGGGGTTGCCTGAAAGGGTTGCCCTGTTTTATACTGGTAATTGTGAAGCAACGATATGATGCAAAGCATTGGAGGAGGATTATTATGAATGAAGAAATCATGAATGAAGAAATGAACGAAGCAGAAGCAGCGAAGGATGAAGTTGAGGTGGCAGCAGAGGAGAAGACAGAAGTCGAAGGGGAAACAACGGAACCCGTAAAAGAGCCGGAAGTGGTTGAGCATATGGAAGATTATGCTTCTGAACTGGAGGCTTCTTTTAAGAAAATCAATGAGGGAGACATATTGACCGGAACGGTCATCGGAGTCAGCGAGACCGAAGTGACGCTGGATCTGAAGTATTACGCAGAGGGTATCATCCGATTAGAGGATATGAGCAATGATCCGGCATTTTCCATCAAGGCAGATGTGCATGTGGGAGATGAACTTTCCGCAACGGTTATTCGTAAGGATGACGGACACGGCAATATTTTATTATCCTGCAAAGAAGCCAATGATGTACTGGCGTGGGATAAGCTGAAACAGATGATGGAGGCAGGCGAGACGATCACAGTCAAGATTGCAGAGGTTGTCAAGAGTGGTGTGGTTGCTTATGTAGAGGGTATTCGCGGATTTATTCCGGCATCCAAGCTGGCACTGGAGTATGTAGAAGATTTGGATGAATGGCTGCATAAGGAATTGCAGGTACGAGTCATCAATGTAGATGAAGCAGAGGACAAATTGGTATTGTCCGCAAAGGAAATCCTGCGAGAACAGGCACTGAAAGAGCGTGCTGCAAAGGTATCGAATGTAGAGATCGGTCTTGTGACCGAAGGAACGGTAGAGAGTCTGAAGCCGTATGGAGCATTTGTTAACCTGGGAGGCGGACTGTCCGGTCTGGTACACATTTCGCAGATTTGTGAAAAGCGGATCAATCATCCGGGAGCCGTTTTGAAAGAGGGCGAGAAAGTCAAGATTAAGATCATTGCAGTGAAAGACGGAAAGATTTCGCTTAGCATGAAGGCTTTGAATGATGTGACAGCCGTGGAAGTAGAGGAAGAGATGTATGATCTGCCGGAGACGGAATCGGTGACAACATCGCTGGGATCTTTATTTGCAAATATTAAGTTGTAAGGGATAAAGAATAATTAGGCTCAATACTATATAGCACATAGTATTATATGACAAATGTCATGCTTTGAGATTCGGATTACATGACAAATGACAATAGAATAGATGATATGCTTTTTATAAAATAAGGAAGTGCGGAAATAGTCACACTGCCTTATTTTTGTGCAGAAAGTGTTTTGAAGTCGAGGAGGGCAAAATGAAGAACTTTTTAAGCAGTCAGAAGTATTTGGTACGCATCGGAGGTGTTCTGGTATTACTTGTACTGGTTGTGGTGATTTATACCGGATTTATCAGTAAACCGCAGTCATTTGCAACGGAGACGGTTACGGTCGGAAGTGTAGCAGAGGTAGTTAATGTAACAGGTAAGGTCAGAGGAGAAAATGAGAAGACATACTATGCAGAGGTGTCTGCACCAATCGCACAAATGGATTTGGAAGTCGGGGATGAGATTGAGAAATCAGCACAGGTTGTAGCCTATGAAACAGCAGATCTGGAACGTATGAAAGCCGAAGCAGAACTACGGGCGGCAGCCAGTGAAAATGGGGTAAAAGCAAAGGTCGAGCAGAGCAATCAGAATGCTTCCCGCTATGCGCAGGCATCGGCTGATGAGCAGGCATATCAGTATCTGTATGCACTGAGCAGGATGGATGCGGATGCACTTTCGCAGGGGCAGTATCAGGAAGCATGGGATATCCAATGTGAAGCAGACAGCATCAATAAAAAGATTGCAGATAAAAATAAATTGATCGCGGAAAAGACAAGTCAGTTAAATGCGCTTGCAGACAAGACATCAGAAGAAGCTAAGAATCTGACAGGAGAAATTGCTTCGTTAAATGGAGATGTAGCGGGCCTGCAGGGCTCTCTTGCATCGCTTCCCTCAGGAGAAATGACACCTTCGGAAAATGCACATTATACTTACGATTCCAACATGATGGAAGACATCACGCGTAACTGGAAGCAGGCAACGACAAAAGCAAATACTTACGAATCACAGATCATGAACCGGTACGCAAAAGAGGAACTGGAGTCAAGCCATCAGTTAAATGAGCTCAGCGTGCAGACTACGGTGGAAAATCTGGATAAGGCATCCCGTGGTGTGACAGCAGAATTCGGAGGAGTCATCAAGGAAGTCAATGCCAAGGCAGGTGCGGTTGTGGCGAAGGGAACGCCTTTATTTACAATCGAATCTACAGATGCCATGAAGGTTAATGTAGAGGTATCAAAGTATGACATCGGTAAGATCGAAATAGGACAAAAAGCATTGATCACAATCGCAGGAAATACCTACGACGGAACGGTATCTGAAATTAAGAGACTTGCAATCGAAGATTCTTCGGACAAAGCAAAGATCACGGTCGGGGTCAGCATCACAGAACCGGATGCATCTATTATCCTCGGAATCGAAGCGGATGTGGATATTTATGCAGATGAAAAGGAAAACGCAATTTTGATTCCGACGACAGCATTGTATGCAGATGAGGCAGGAGATTACTGCTATTGTATCCGTGGAGGGAAAGTGGTCAGAAAGGATATTGTAACAGGCATTTCTTCAGCATCGGCAGTAGAAGTCGTGGAGGGATTGGCAAGCGGAGAACGTGTCATCACAGATGCCATTACGAATGACCAGATGGGTCAAAAGGCGGTGGAAGAATGATGCCTTTAATGGAATTCAAGAATGTCTCTAAGGAATACAAAAGCGGAGAACGTAGCTTCTATGCACTTAAAGATGCGAGCTTTTCCATTAACGCAGGTGAGATGATCGTGATTCTTGGACCTTCCGGTGCAGGAAAGAGTACGCTCCTAAATCTGCTTGGCGGGATGGATTCTGCTTCGAGTGGTTCGATCTTATTTGAGGGAGAGGATCTGACGACTTATACAGATAACCAGCTGACACAGTATCGCGCTAAGAATGTAGGCGTTGTATTCCAGTTCTACAATCTGATTCCGACTTTGACGGCTTACGAAAATGTTGCTCTTATGAGAGATATACAGAAGGAGACCATGGATCCGACAGAGGCATTGACGGCGGTCGGACTTGCAGAGCATATGCATCAGTTTCCCTCACAATTATCAGGTGGAGAGCAGCAGCGTACCTCAATTGCAAGAGCCATTGCAAAGAATCCGAAGCTTTTACTATGTGATGAGCCGACAGGTGCACTCGATACCGAGACAGGACGTGAGGTATTATGTCTGCTGCAGAGTATGAGCAGAGATAAGGGACGTACGGTTATTATGGTCACACATAACAGTTTCTTTGCAGACATTGCAGATAGGGTGATTCGTGTCAAAAACGGAGGAATCAAGGAAATAACATTCAATGAACATCCCAAGGATGCAGATGAGGTGAGCTGGTAATGCTGAGAAAGAAAGTATGGAGAGATCTGCGGCAGAACCTGACTCAATTTATGGCGATATTTCTGATGTCCTTGTTGGGAATGTGGATTTATGGCGGTATGGATGCGGAAAGTACAGGAGCATCAAAAGTAGCAGACCGTTTTTATCAGGAATATAATCTGGCTGATCTATGGGTCATGGGCGGCGGATTTTCAAGTGAAGAGGTGAAGAGTGTCAGTGAACTTCCGGGAGTGATATCGTCAGAAAGAAGACTGATGGTTACAGGTGAACTTGATATGTCATCTGACAGTAGTCAGGTACAGACCAAAGAAGTTAAGAATCCCTCTATGCAGATAGGGTTTTTGACCGATTATCAGATGAATCGCTTTGAAGTTATGGAAGGCGAGGATTTTGCGCCGGAGACAGAGGGAGTATGGATCGATCGTTTTGTGGCAGCGAAACAACACTTGAAAATAGGCGATACAGTACGGCTGAAAGTAAATGGAACTACAGTGACCGGTATTTTAAAAGGCGTAATCCGTACACCGGAAATGGTCTATTATGCGGACAGCACGGATATCACGGCTGAGTATGGAGATCATGGATATGCATTTCTTTCAGCGACATCCTATCCATTGGCAAAATCAATTGTATATAACCAGATTGTAGTTGATACTTTAAATGACGATGTGAACGAACAGACTGAAATGAAAGAAGCGATTGCTAAGGTGCTGGATCGGGATAACATTGTGGTATCGGATCGCTCACAGACGCTGGCATACAATACATTTCAGTCCGAAATGGCACAGCACAAATCAATGGGTGCGATGTTTTCAGGCGTATTTTTACTGATCGCAGTGCTTGGAATCGTTACAACGATGACCAGGTTAACGTCAAATCAGAGAATCCAAATCGGAACTCTGAAGGCGCTTGGATTTTCAAAGAAGGTCATTACGAGACATTATGTATCGTATGGATTTGTGTTAAGTCTGCTGGGTTCCGTTGCCGGTATGTACATTGGAGCGATGACGCTTCCTCGCATTATTTATCCGGCATTTGAGGGTGGCTATGAATTACCTGCGCTAAAGGGACAGCTTTCTATGGGACCGTATGTGGCGGTTGTGATATCTGTTGCAATGTCTTCCATTGTCAGTTTTCTGTCATGTCGAAAGGAATTATCGGATCCGCCTGCAGTGACGCTGAAACCGGCAGCACCGAAGAAGATTAAGCATTCCGCATTTGAAAAAAGCAAGTTATGGCTGTCGATGAGTTTTGCTTCGCAGTGGAATGTGAGAGATGTTCTTAGAAATAAAGCACGTTCCATTATGGGAATCATCGGAGTCAGTGGCTGCACGATGCTGATGGTCTGTGCTTATGGCTGCAGTGATTCTACATTTGCACTGGTGGACTGGATGTATGGCAGGTTGCTGACATCGGAGTATAAGATTACACTTTCAGAGAAAGCGGACTATAGTACGGCGGAAGATTATGTAAATCAATATAAGGGACAGCTGTTACAGGAATCGTCAATAGAGATATTTGTGGGAGATGTACGAAAGACGGGCACAATAACTGTTCTGGATGCAGGAAATTACATGCATTATCAGGATACTTCTTTAAATAAGGTTCCGCTTAATGAGACAGGTGTGGCATTGTCTTACAAAATGGCGCAGAGTTTGGGTGCTTCGCAGGGTGACTTTATAAAGTGGCATATCGTAGGTGAGGATGAATGGGAGACGACAAGAGTCGTGCAGATCTACAGGGATCCTATGACACCCGGAATCACAATGACCAGAAAGGTATTTGAGGATCTGGATCATTCCTTTGCGCCGACGGCAATTCTGACAAATGTGAAGGTTACCGACAGCTTGACTGATGATGAGAATATTATGGCAGTACTAAATATTGCACAGATGAAAGCTGACTTCAATAAGAATATGGAAGGCATGAATATGATGATCACAATGATGGTCACTGCGGCTGTTATCTTAGGAATTGTGGTGCTGTATAATCTGGGTGTACTGTCATTTGTGGAAAAGACGAGAGAGATTGCGACTTTGAAGGTTCTCGGGTTTCAGACGGGAAAGATTCGAGGAATCCTACAGGCACAGAATATATGGATTACGGCAATGGGTATTCTGGTGGGGCTGCCATTTGGTTATGGACTGCTGATCGCAATGTGTCAGACAATGTCGGATGATATGGATCTGGTTCCGGTTGTCGGGATGGAATCCTATCTGATTTCCATCGGAGGAACGTTCCTGGTGTCAATTGCGGTGAACTTCCTATTGTCAGGAAAGGTGAAGACAATTGATATGGTTGATGCGTTGAAGGGCGTAGAATAAAGGTTGAATCTAAAAAACAGAGCAATCCTATCATATGATAAGACTGCTCTGTCTTTGTTATAAGTTCATAGACTTGATTGCTATGATTTTCACAAAAATTATGCATGGCGGATGTTGGTAAATTCAGATATTTCACGATTGATGGTCACAAGATCATCTGTATTTAAATCATGTAGATCGGCGTGGCCTGTGATGCGGGCGAAGGTTCTTAATTCGTCTAATGAAACATTCAGGAAATTGGCAACGCGCTGTGCGGCGGCATCTACTTTCAGACGCTTACGGAGTGTGGGATCCTGGGTGGCGATGCCGACGGGGCAATTTCCACTGCCGCAGATGCGATATTGCTGGCAGGCCGCAGCGATGAGTCCGGCGGAAGCAACTGCAATTGCGTCTGCACCCATGGCGATTGCCTTGGCAAAGTCCGCGGATACACGTAATCCACCTGTGATGACAAGTGATATATCTGAATGGATGGAATCTAAATATTTGCGGGCACGATAGAGTGCATAAACAGTCGGTACACTGGTGGCTTCACGAAGCAGATAAGGACTGGAACCGGTTGCACCGCCTCTGCCGTCGATGGTGATGAAGTCAGGTTCAGCATATACACAGAATTCCAGATCACGTTCGATTCTGCCTGCGGCAATTTTAATACCGATAGGTCTGCCGTCAGATCTTGCACGAAGCATGGAAACCATTTCTTTCAGATCTTCTTTGGTGTTGAGTTCAGGAAACTTGCTTGGACTCTGTACATCTTCACCTTGTTTCTTGCCACGAAGAGCAGCGATTTCAGCCGTTACCTTTTCGCCGGGCAGATGACCACCCATTCCGGGCTTTGTGCCTTGTCCGATTTTGATTTCAATTGCATCTGAAGTCTGCAGATTTTCATCTGTGACGCTGTATTTATTAGGAACATATTCAAATATGTAACGATATGCGGCAGCTTTTTCTTCCGGTAAGATACCGCCTTCGCCGGAGCACATTGCTGATTTTGCCATAGCCGAACCCTTTGAAAGTGCAACTTTGATTTCTTTAGAGAGAGCGCCAAAGGACATATGGGAAATATAGACCGGATTTTCGAGTATCATTGGACGCTTGGCATGTTTACCAATGACAGTCGTAGTCGTAACCGGATCGTTCATGTCGAGTGGCGGCGGATTCAACTGTGCACCGAGCAGCAGGATATCATCCCAGGCGGGCATTGGCATCTGTGTTCCCATCGCACCGTGGATTGAATGTCCGGTGACTGCCGTTTCATGAATTTCCTCCATGTATCTGCATTTGGAGTCATGTCTGATATATTCGGTGTCATAGGACAAGTCTATAGAAGGGGTCATTTTCTTCGGCGAGGATTTCTTGTTTTCGTGTTTGTCAGTGTTATTCTCGTTTGGCTTTCTGTTGGGTTTGCTTTTTTCGTCACCGGTATTGTTGCCGTTGCCGATCCGCTCGAACTTGCTCATAGACTGTTTGCAAACAGGACATTTTTATAACTCAGAAAATTTTTTCCCTTCCTTTTCTTCATCAAATTCATATCCGCATACGCTGCATTTGTATATTGCCATAATATCGTCTCCTGTCGTGCTCTATTTATACCATTATACTACAGATTCTGCAAAGACACAAAGAATATAGAATTTGAAAAATGACGTTATTTTACTTCAAAATGAAACAAAATGCATCAAATTGATTGATTCTTCATATAATATGTAGTATATTATAAATGAAAGGAGTGAGGATTATGACGACAATTAGTCTACGCTTTGATGACAAAACAAAGGCTGAACTGGATGAAATGTGCGATGAAATGGGTATGAACCTGACCACTTTTTTTACAATTTATGCAAAACGAGCATTGAGAGACAGAAAAATACCTTTTGAGATTGTTGCACCGATTGACCCTTTCTATTCAGATAAGAATATGCAACAATTAGAAAAATCAGACCAACAGATAAAAGAGGGAAAAGTGATAGTAAAAACAATGGATGAATTAGAGGCTATGGCATTTGAGTAGAATTACTTTTTCAGAGAACAGGAAAAAAAGTTCTTGTAATGACGGGAGGATATGAACTTGATCGCACTTAGAATTACGGATGTGAAGGGATTTATGGCGAAGCTGCTGACGGAGTCAGGAACTGCATTTGATGCGTTTCTTTTGTCGGAGGCGGTGATTACCACATACAATACATTTACCATTGACGGGCATATTCATCCGGAATTTTATGCATCTGCTGATGGAACTGAAGAAGTGGACGATGTAAAAAACAATGTTATGTCAACTTGGAAAACCATGAAGCCGATCTGTTTTGATCTAATCAAGGGTAAGCGGACTCCACTTAATTTCAAATTTGTATTTTGTCTTTCTCCTGAAAATGTTGAGAAATTCTTGGTTCAGTCAGAACTTTCTGACAGCATTCGCCCGGAAAACGTGAATGGTCTTGTTCTCAATATAAAATATGATGGCACCATGCTTTCCTGCATCAGTGCCACCTCATTGAATCTATTTACTTTGGATAAAACGCTCGAACATGCATGGGATAATATGATCCGCAAGTTCTTCACTCAGAATGCAATCGCATTTGAGGAGTGATATGTTGGAAAATGTATTTATGTCTCTGCAAGTGTTTTGTCTATCAATTTAGAGCTTTGAATCTACAGCTTGTTCGATAAACTCGGTGATTTCACTCGCCATTTTCTCTGAATTTGTCCAATGCAGATAATGTGTTCCTGTTAGTATCTCTATTTTCTGAATCGAACTGTTTGTAATCAAATCTTCATGAAGTTTTTCCCATGTAATATCATAGCCTTTTTCGGCAAACATCTCATCGCTTTGGTTCATTGTATCATCAGCAAGAAAAGTCAGTACAGGGAGTGAATCCGGGTACTTGACACCTTTGAGTTCGGTTAGATTTTCTGAGATTGTATTATTTTCACGAATCAATGCCATAGAAGCTGAGCGTTTTGCTTTGACGGCTTTGATGCGGTTGAGCGCTTCCGCGGAATAGGATCCGCTGTCAGCCATCTCCTGCAGCATCGCATCTTCTCTGAGTTCCATTCTGGATAATCCGATGATATCGAATGCCCGGGAGGGATAGTAGAGCCATTCGGCGATTGGCATGCTGCTTTCATAATCCACTTGGTTTGGAACGGAAGGGTCAATTCCGACCAGCGCCTCGACCTCATTTGGATACTTCCGAATATAATCCAGTGCGTAGACACCAGAAAGAGAATGTGCGGCAAGGATATAGGGCGGTTCGATGCCTGCCTGTCCGAGTGCATCTCTGATTTCTGCCACGATGTTGTCATTGGTTCTCGCTTCCTTCGTGTCATCACTGAGTCCATATCCAAAGTATTCGATTGTCACGACCCTGTTCTTTTCAGAAAGCCCGGTGGCTAGCGGTCTAAAATCCTCAATGGGGCTGTATGTACCGAGACCGCTCAGAAGTACGATCGTGTGCTCGCCCGCACCCTGAATGTCGATTCGCATATTCTGTCCCCCTACTGAAATATCCTGTCCTACCGCAGCAAGAGATTTACGTTCCTGCATTGTGACAATGGTGTTGTATATGGTCATTCCCAGCAGAGCGAGGAAAATGATTCCCAGTAGGATCAAAATGCCTTTTCCAATCATTTTCAATATTCTTTTCATACCAAAATTCCTCTTTTCTTCATTTTTTTATTTGCTATATAAATCAAAACGAAGGAAAGAGGAAAAATACTTCAATTTCTATCGATTTATTTTTTCATCTTCGGTTTGAATACAAGTGCTGCCAGATAGCCGAATACCAGAGCGGCAGAGCACCCTATGGCCCCTGCTTTAAGGCCACCGGAGAAAAGTCCGATAAAGCCCTGTTCATCGACAGCTTCCCTGACCCCCTTCATTAAAGTATTGCCGAATCCAAGCAATGGTACGGAAACTCCGGCTCCGGCAAACTCCTGAAGTGGTTGAAATAAGTTCAGAAAGTTGAGAAGCGCACCTGTACACACCAGTATCACCATAATCCTTCCGGGCATCAGTTTTGTCTTTTCCATCAAGATCTGTACCAGAGCACACACCAGTCCACCGACCCAAAATGCATTTAAATAATCCATTATTCATCTCCTGATTTTTTTTCTTAGTATTCCAAGAAATCAGAAAATTATGAGTTGAGTATAAGGCAGATTTGCACTAGTTACGCTTGTAACTTCAATAAAATTGGTTATACTTAAGATAAGAGTGATTAAAATTAGGAGGCAGTGCCATATGAAAAAGGACACACATACAACAGATGCAAAGCAATTATTAAAACTGATATCACGGGCGACATCGCCGTTCCATGCGGTAAATGCGTCGGTGGAGCAGCTTACACAGGCGGGATTTGAAGCAAGAAAGCTCGGAGAGGAATGGGAACTGAAGCGTGGCGGCAAGTATTATGTAGAACATCATGGCTCGACGCTTGTTGCATTTCATATAGGAAAAGAAAAGAACGCAGAGCTGGGACAGATCAGGATCGCGGCTGCACATACGGATTTTCCGTGTCTTAGAGTCAAGCCGTATCCGGATATGAAAGAAGAAAAGTATGCCCGTGTCAATACGGAGATTTACGGTGGCGCGATTCTAAATACGTGGCTGGATCGGCCTTTATCGGTAGCAGGTCGTGTGGCAATCAAATCGGACGATCCGTTCCATCCGGAAATGAAATTGATTGATGCAGGCCGTCCGGTGCTGATCATCCCCAATCTGGCGATTCATTTGAATAAAGAGATCAATAAAGGAATAGAATTGAATAAGCAGACAGACATGATTCCGATTGCGGGACTCATAGAGGAAGAATTAAATAAAAAGAGTGACAAGAATGCGAAATCAACTTATTTTATGGATTTCCTTGCAAAGGAATGCAAAGTAAAGCCTGAAGAGATCCTGGACTATGAGCTTACGGTCTACTGCGCAGAGGAAGGCAGTTTTGTCGGTGTGGAGAATGACTTCATTTCGGCACCGCGTCTGGATAACATGACTTCGGTACAGGCGTGCCTGACAGCCATTACGGAAGGAACCAGAGAGAACGGAATCGATGTGATTGCGCTTTTTGATCATGAGGAAGTCGGCAGCAAGACAAAGCAGGGTGCAGGCTCTGTATTGCTGTCCTTGATCATGGAGAAGATCTATATGTCACTTGGCAAGGATCATGTGGGTTACACCGAGGCATTGGCAAATGGTCTGTTCCTATCGGTAGACGTCGGACATGCATATCACCCGAATCAAAAGGATAAGTATGATCCGGTCGTGAAATCCTCGCTGGGTACCGGTGTTTGTGTCAAGGAGGCAGCAGGGCAGTCCTATGCGACAGATGCAGAAGGCATTGCCATCGTGCAGCAGATACTGGAACATGCAGAGATTCCATACAAGAAATTTGTCAATCGTTCGGACGGAACGAGTGGAAGCACGTTAGGTTCCATTGCGTCTACTCTCCTGCCTATGACCATCGTAGACATCGGAGTACCGCTCCTGGCAATGCATTCGGCGAGGGAGCTCATGGGCAGCCGTGACCAGAAGAGCCTGACGGATTTATTAAGAGTTTATTTTAGTTTGTAAAATTTTTCGTAATTTTCTTGTTTTCTCTTTTCAAATAGAAGAAATCATGCTATGATATGTAGTATCAAAAACTACATATAAAAGTTTTCGATGTTTTCATCGGAAGAAGGAGAATCAGAAAATGAATTATAAGATCATATTGGACAGTTGCGGAGAGATTCCGGAGAATTTGAAGGGAGACCCAAGGCTTACCAATGTTGCGCTGATGATACGAATGGGTGAAGAAACAATTGTAGATGATGATTCGTTTGACCAGGCGTCCTTTTTGGAAAAGGTAGCGGCTTTTCCGACCTCCCCACAGTCTTCTTGTCCGTCACCTGACAGTTATATGCAGGCAATGGAAGGAGAAGCCGATTGTGTGTTCCTGATTACGTTGTCGGGCGCATTGTCCGGCTCGTACAGTTGTGCGGAATTGGCTGTGGATTTATACAAGGAAGATCATGAGGACAATGAAAAGAAGATACATGTATTCAACTCTAAGTCCGCTTCCTGTGGTGAGACACAGATTGCACTGAAGATTATGGAATGTGCAGAAGAAGGTATGGAGTTTGACGAACTGGTGTCAGCGGTAGAGCAGTATATTGAGGAAATGAGAACGTATTTTGTATTGGAAACACTGGAACATCTGCGCAAGAACGGCAGATTGACAGGAGTCAAGGCTCTTGTAGCCAGTACACTGAATATAAAGCCTGTGATGGCATCTACGGATGAGGGTACGATTCAACAGTTGGATCAGGCAAGAGGAATCAATAAGGCATTGCAGAAGATGATCAATATCATCCAAAAGAATACACCGGATTCAGCGGGCAGAAGACTTGCTATCGCACACTGTAACTGTAAGGAGCGTGCAGTGTTCGTTATGGAAGAGATCAAGAAGAGGATGCAGGTCAGAGATATCATCATTACCGATACGGCAGGCATCAGCAGCCTGTATGCAGGTGATGGCGGGATTATTGTGACTATATAAGACTTGTTTTCGGTCTATTTTTCACGCAGCCGATATTTGATCAATGCATTTTTGAGTTCATGTCTTTGCAGAAAATGAAAACGTATGACGTCTTTGGTATCCATTACAAAGGCGTTTTTTTTCATCTCTTCCACATGTGCAAAGTTGACCATGTAATCGTCGGCACAATAGCCAAAGGCACCGGGGTCGGGTAACTGCTGGATGAGCAGTTTCATCTTGCCAAGCATGGTGATCTCTTTGGAACCTGTCAGACATACTTCGGTCAGATTATCCTTTTCATGAGCAAAGATGATATCACGCTGTGGTATGTTATAAGTGTCTTTTTTGCCTCTGATTTCGATCAGGGGCTCTTTGTTTTTCTGCTTTTCCAGTGCAATATCGATCAGATGAGAAAGCTGACCCTGTGAAATAGGTTTTGAAAGTATTGTTATGTCAACCGCCGGATTTCCATATGCCGTGTAATCAATGGTGGAAGAACATAAGGCAATAGGAGAACTCAGACCAAGCAACCGCAGACGTTTCGCAATGTCCATTCCGTTGACGGTTTCCTCGGTGGGTTCGGTCAATCCGCCCGTTACGTCGATGAGCAGCAGATCATACCGTATCTGTGCATTGAGCAGGGCGTCACTGCTTCCGAAGGAATCAATATAAAGAACCAGACCTGTCTTCAGGCGTTCATCCTTTTCGCGTCCCAGCAAACGTTCCAGTTGTTTTCGATCAGCAACGTGATCATCACAGATTGCAATATAAAGAGCCATATATGTCCTCCTATGTGGTTTACATAAATGAGACGTCCGACAGCGACGGATGCTCGCACAATGGCTTACATAAATCTAATCGTGTAAGGGGTGAAAAAAATGAGGATGATTGCAGTCAGCACATGGATGGCTACAATGATCGGCATTCCGATGACAAAGGATCTGTGTTGTGTCTTATGGCGAAATGTATACATACCTGCCCAGGAACCGATACTGCCGCCGATGAGTGCCACAGAAAACAAAGTGGACTCCGGAATGCGCCATGCCTGTTTACGTGCCTTATGCTTGTCGATGCCCATCAGCATAAACCCAAACAGATTCAGTACCAGTAAATATAACAGAATGATTAGTAATACGATGCTCATCTACAGAACCTCTTTCTTTGGTAAGGACTAGATTGTGTATCAATAATATCATAATAGAATCATTTGAAAAAAAAGACAACCCCTGAATTTGAAAGAGGGCGTCAAATGAAGCAGGAGGTCTGCCAAAGAATTAAAAAGGCAATCCGAAACAAATCAGAAATAGACGCCGGAAATGCTTTGACGAAAAGGAAGCATTATTGGGCGTCTATTTCATATATAGGGATATTGCATTAATAAACTTATGCGTCGAAATAGCTTTCAACAAACAATACCTTTAAACCGCCGCTGGTATAGGGATTGCCGAGGACGTAGAAGGTGTAAACGGCTGAGGAACCTACCGAAATCTGCGATGCAGCCAGCAGATTTGCCATACAGGAGGCGCTGGAACTGCCGATAACAATCGGAATGACTCCGATTACAGCAGAGTTGAGCGCCCGCCCGCTGCGGGGTTGAATCTGGTTGTTGCATGCATTTTCATATACGAGGACACGGTATCTGCCGGGAGTAAACTGGCGGAAATTTCCGATTCCCTTGTAGGACAGATTCTGCGCAATGACCCTGCCATCGAGCAGAGATACGCTGAGTGGATTTTCATAAGTTGACAGATTGATGGCACGGATGCAGGCGTTATAGAGGGATTTGTTACAGGAAGTATCCTCTATTTTAAACAATACGGAATTGAATCCCGTTGCCGGATTGGCACCACCGCCTGCATCAAAAGGAATGAGTGCGATCGTATAGGTATCGCCGTAATTAAAGCGCTGTGTTTCCTGGACGATGTATCTTGCCGGGTTCGCTGTGGATACAACCGTAATCAGGATGTTTCCGGCAGCTTCGGTCGTGTATGCCGTGATGTTTCCATAGGTCAGCCCTTCCGTCAGTGTCGTGCCGTTTAAGATGACGCTGACAGCACCAACATTTTCATCTGCATGCAGAATGCGGATATTGGTATAGCGTTCTACAGGAATGCTTGGATACAATGGCGGTATCGGAGAAGCCACCGGCGTATCGGGAAATGACGGAAGTGTCATCGGGATGTCACTGCTGCCGG
>CAZWXS010000003.1:0-108822 GCA_964638005.1 uncultured Lachnospiraceae bacterium | reverse complement strand
CATTGCACATACGACTGCCAATGCTGCTACTAAAAACTTTTTCATAACTTTTTCCTCCTAAAATATAATTATAATTGAGAAATATCAATCAATATGATATTTTTCTTCACCTTTGCTTCGAGATCCAGCTTTTCATCAAAGCCGTCTACCGAAAAGAGATAAAAATAATCTACATGTAGCTTTGCCTTTTCCACACAGAACAGCAGCCATTCGTAATCATCATAGGTCATCAGGCTTCTTTCCCAACTGCACATACCGACCAGCGTATGACCTTCTTCATCCTGTGCCACGATATCGATCGTACCGACCTTGCCGACCCATGAACCGCTCTTTTCATATTTGAAATGAAGCTTGTTCATCTGATTCATCAGTTCCAGATATTCCGAACATACCTTGGTAAAATAATTAGCTGTATAAGCACGGAAGGAAGGTGCTATGTATCTGGAATAGAATTGTTCCTCACTGATCGTACCCTGCTTGGACATATGCGGAAATATATATTTAAACCAGAAATGAACATAATGATTGCTGATCTTATAAATACCCTTTTGTGCATTGTCCTTACCAGCTGTATCATAGGAAAATACCTTTTCTACAATCTCCAGTTCCATCAGATTCTTCAAATACACGCTGATCTTCGCTCTGTTGTATCCGGTATGGTTATGCAAGTCATTCAACTTCTTCTTGTCGGACGCAATCGTTGCAAGGATCGTATGATAGACCGATGTCTCGCGCAGTTCCTCTGCAACATATCTGCCGCCCTCATCACTCAACACCGTCCCCGGCCTGATGATATTCTTCTGGATGTTCTGCTGTATGTCAAGTTTCTCATCCCAGTATCTCCAAAGCCCCGGCACTCCTCCGAGTATCGCATACGTCTCTACACACTGCTCCATCGTATACTTCGGGAATCTCCTGACTACATCCAAAAACTTCAGTTCATTAATCTTTAACAATCCGGTAATCTCATAAGCATTCTCTCCCATTCTGGCAACCATGGAATTCTCGATCCAACCGATGGCGGAAGAACACATGACAATCATAACGGGCTGATTGTTCCACTTATTATGAATCAGTCTGACGACCTCATCCATAAAAATATCACTATTTTTAACTATATACTGAAATTCATCAATGACAATGACCTTTTTCTGGGATTTTACTTCCGTGATCGCCTGAAAGATGGAATCAAATCTTCTCTCTACAGGCGAAAGGTGATTCCTGTCCTCTGACAGTTCGCTGCTCCACAAGCAGATCTGCTCATATTCGGAACATGGCTTTGCCAGATAATATGAATGCGCCTTATCTGCACAAAACTCCTTGATCAACTCCGTTTTGCCGATATTTTTGCGTCCGTATAAGATTACGAGCTGACTTCCTTCTTTCTCGTAATAGTTTTTTAAATATTTGAGTTCTGCAGTTCTTCCAAGCAGCATATCTTCACCTATTATTTCTCAAGTTCCTTTTCATGTTCCGCAAGAAGTTTTTCTATATCCGACTTGGTCATCGGCCGTCCGGTCAGAAAACCTTGTATGTTGTCACATTCGATCCTTTTTAGGAAATCATACTGTTCCTGAGTTTCCACTCCCTCGGCGACCGTCTCTAATCCCAATTTCTTCACCATATTCACGACCGACTCCGTGATGATGTTCGTGGAACGATCCTTGATTGCCGTATCAATAAAGGATTTATCAATCTTCAGCGTATCAATCGGCAGATCCTTCAGATAGGAAAGTGAAGAAAATCCGGTGCCGAAGTCGTCTAACGACACTCTCACGCCCAGCATACGCAGCGATTTCATCTTATCAATAACCTCTGCAAAATCATCAATGAAAATACTTTCGGTAATCTCTAACTCCAGCATCTTGGGATTGATATCATACAGATTGATCAAATGCAGCAATTGATCCGTAAAGTTATCTTTTTTCAATTGAATGGCTGAAATATTGATTGACAATATGACAGGATACTCATATTTGGATGCCCACGCAGCATATACCCGCAGTGCCTCCTTCATGACCCAGTTGCCGATGGGAATAATCGCACCGTTCTTTTCGGCAATCGGTATGAAATCATTCGGGCTGATAAATCTGCCGTTTTCATCCGGCCAGCGGATCAGTGCCTCGACACCTCTCAGCTTTCCGTCCAGCGCAAAGAACTGCGGCTGATAGTATAAGAGAAAATCTTCGTTGTCAACAGCATTTTTAAGCTGCTGCTCGATCGTGATATTACCCAAAAACTCATCCAATATCTCATGTTCAAAATACTGCAGATTGTTCTTGCCCGTTTCCTTTGCCCGAAACAGAACGATTTCTGCGTTCTTGATCAGTTCCAAAGCAGTCTTGCCCGCTTCCGGATAAGTTGCAACTCCAACACTGACGCTGAATACGATCTCTGCCTTATTACTCAGGCAGAACGGCTTACGCAGCCTATCGTGAATGCTCCTGTAAATCATCTCGACGCTTCTGGAACCATAGGGATCATAAATCGCGATACAGAATACATCACTTCCGAATCTGCCTGCTATGATATGGTCATTTTGAAGTTCTTTTATGAACATTCCGAAGTCCTGTACCAGCTCATCACCGAATAACAGACCGAGAGAATCATTGATCTTCTTAAAATCATCAATATCGACAAACATCAATGCCACATTTGCCTTCTCTTCTTCTGCCTTTTCCAAAAAATCTCTCAGACTCTTCACAAAATAGTTACGGTTATACAAGCCTGTCAATGCATCATAATATGCCAGATAACGTAATTCTTCATTCTGTGCCCGTTCCTTTGTCGTCAACCGGAAGCAGAAAATCTGCTCCTGCGGTTCCATATACTCGTTATAGAACATACGTGACCGGCATTCCATCCAGTTTCCTTTGACCGTCCTGAATTCGCAGACCGCATCCTGTATCTGTTCCTGCTTCATATTCATGATGGTATTCTGAAACGCTTCCTGATCATCCTCATGAATATAAGACATCATGCGTTCCTCATCCAGACTTGTTCCGACCGGCTCACCGAGCATTTCTTCCCAACAGCCGAGCATCTCCGATGTATCATCGACATAATTGATATAAATATAAGAATAGCCGGAAATATCGGATATAATTTTATATATCCGTTCATTTCCGTTCAGTTTTTCATTTAATGCATTTAGTAAGTCAAGCTGATACTTTAACTCATCCATCGTGCTATTCCTTTATCCTATGTAATCGATTGATTTTCTTAAATATAACCCTTTGCTCTTAATAACTCTGCACACAATACGGCTCCGCCTGCGGCTCCGCGCACAGTGTTATGGGAAAGACCCACGAACTTGTAGTCAAATAGACCTACACTGTCTTCTCTGAGACGACCGATGGAAATGCCCATGCCGTTTTCATAATCCACATCTGCAACCACCTGAGGGCGATTGTCTTCTTCCATATAGCGTATAAACTGCTTCGGTGCACTCGGAAGGTTCAATTCCTGCGGCAATCCTTTGAAGTGAATCATTTTTTCAATCAGCTGTTCCTTGGTCGGCTTCTTTGCGAAGTTGATGAATACGGCTGCTGTATGTCCGTTCAATACGGGAACTCTGATACACTGTGTCGTAATCTTCGGCGCCTCTGCCTTGACTATCACACCGTTTTCTATCCTTCCCAATATACGAAGCGGCTCCTGCTCGCTCTTTTCTTCTTCTCCACCGATGTACGGAATGACATTCTCGATCATTTCCGGCCAGTCCTTAAATGTCTTGCCTGCTCCCGAAATTGCCTGATAAGTAGTTGCAACCACCTCTGTCGGCTCAAATTCCTTCCATGCTACCAAAAGCGGGGCATAACTCTGAATGGAACAATTGGGCTTAACTGCAATAAAGCCTCTCTTGGTTCCAAGTCTCTTTCTCTGGAACTCGATGACATCCATATGCTCCGGATTCAGTTCCGGTACAACCATCGGCACATCGGGAGTCCATCTGTGTGCACTGTTGTTGGAAACAACAGGTACTTCTGCCTTGGCATATTCCTCTTCGATTGCACGAATCTCTTCCTTGGTCATATCGACCGCACTGAATACAAAGTCTATTTTGGAAGCAATCTCACTGACATCATTGACATTCATCACGATCAGCTTCTTAACTGCCTCAGGCATCGGTGTCGTCATCTTCCACCTGTCACCGACTGCATCCTCGTATGTCTTGCCGGCACTTCTCGGGCTTGCTGCCACAAGTGTCACCTCAAACCATGGATGGTTTTCAAGAAGCGAAATAAATCGCTGTCCTACCATACCGGTTGCTCCTAAGATACCTACTTTTAACTTCTCACTCATCTTACATCTCTCCTCTTTTATCTATTGTGGCTTCTGTTACAACCACTTTTTACCCTCTTCTGCTTCCGCATCCTCATCCTGCGGCATATCATTCTGCCAGTCATGTGCCAGATATTCCTTGTTGACCGTGATTACCCGAAGCATTGCTTCTCTGCCGGGTGCTCCGATGGTCAGCCGCTTATTGACACAGGTCTCAAGACTGATTGCCTCATAAATATCTGTCTCGAATACAGGGCTGATTGCCTGATATTCTTCTATGGACATCTCCTCCAGTGATTTCTGATGCTCGATACAGAATAACACCAGTCTGCCTACAATTCCATGTGCATCACGGAACGGAACGCCCTTATTCACCAGATAATCTGCCGCGTCCGTGGCATTGGTAAAACCGCCCTTGGCGCTTAGTTCCATGCGATCACGATTGAACTTCATCGTAGAAAGCATACCGTCAAAGAGTGCCAAACACCCCTTTACGGTGTCAATTGCATCAAATGTCAGTTCCTTATCCTCCTGCATATCCTTATTATATGCAAGCGGCAGTCCTTTCATGGTCGTCAGAATACTCATCAGTGCTCCGTAGACACGCCCCGTCTTGCCTCTGACCAGCTCCGCAATATCCGGATTCTTCTTCTGCGGCATGATACTGCTTCCTGTACTGTATGCATCATCTATCTCGACAAATTGATATTCATTCGTATTCCATATGATTACTTCTTCGGAGAAACGGCTTAAATGCATCATGATCGTTGATAACGCTGACAGGAATTCAATGAGATAGTCCCTGTCGGACACAGAGTCGATGCTGTTCATCGTCGGTCCCTCAAACCCCATCAGACTCGCCGTATATGCTCTGTCCAAAGGATAGGTCGTTCCTGCAAGTGCTCCCGCTCCAAGCGGACAATAATTCATTCTGTGATAGATATCCTTCAATCTGAGCCTGTCACGCTTGAACATTTCAAAATAGGCTCCCATGTGATGTGCCAAGGTAATCGGCTGTGCCTTCTGAAGGTGCGTAAAACCCGGCATATAAGTATCAACATGTTCTTCCATAATCTGATTGATCGTCTTTAGCAGACCTGCCACCAGTTCATCTGTATACAACACCTCAAGCCGTGTGTAGAGCCTCATATCCAAAGCCACCTGATCATTTCTGCTTCTTCCGGTATGCAGCTTCTTGCCTGCTTCTCCGATCCTTTTGGTCAGATTTGCTTCCACAAAGCTGTGAATGTCTTCATATTCCTCCGTAATCTGAAGTGAACCGTTCTCTATGTCCTCACGGATACCCGTCAGTCCCTTGATGATCTGATCCTGCTCTTCTTTTGTCAGGATTCCCTGTTTATGCAGCATCACAACATGTGCAATGCTTCCCTCGATATCCTGTTTATAGAACTTCTGATCGAATGAAATAGAGGCATTGAACCGATACACCAACTGATCTGTCTCTTTTGTAAATCTTCCGCCCCATAATTGTGCCATGTCACAACCTCCATCCAATCGCTTACTTTCGATAAATTAAAACTAAATTTGATTTTATCATATCTCAGAGTGGATTTCAATGAAAATGTGCACAATAACAGAACAAAACATTGACGCAATGCTGAAACAAAACAGCACAAAAATAAAGCAGAATGAATGGAATGTGATTCCTTCATGCTGCTTTGTTTTTTACAGACTGTATTTTCCAATCTGATTTTTACGGATTACATTTTCCTCTCCGATATTTCTTTCTCAGTCTTTCAGATATTTTTCCTCAAAGTCCGCCACCGGAATCGGTTTGTTAAAGAGATACCCCTGTGCCTGAGCACATCCCATCTTCTTCAATATTTCAAACTGTTCCTCAGTTTCAACGCCCTCTGCAATGCTCTCGATTCCAAGCTCATTGCACAGTTCCAACACCTTTTTGATAATGATACGGCTCTTATTCGCAGTCACGATATTATTGATGATACTCTTATCCAACTTCAACACATCAAACTGCATCGTATTCAAAATAGACAGATTTGAGAAGCTGGCACCAAAATCATCCAAAGACAGACGGTATCCGTTCTTCACGATCTTGCATCCGATTGCCTCGATGGTTGCACGCTCCATATTGCCGAGCGTTTCTGTAATCTCTATTTCGATCAGGTCATGCGGTACGTTGTACCGCTCATGTACCCGCTCCATACTGTTGATGATATCCGGCTCCAGCATGGTCGCTCTTGAAAAATTCAAGGAAATAGGAAATACCGTCTTTCCCTCCTCGAGCCATTTTGTCAGCGTCTTCAACACCTCTTCAAACATAAAGATATCAATATACCGAATCAAATTTTCCTTCTCAAGAATCGGGATGAATTTGTTCGGCGGAATCAATCCATAGCGCGGATGTATCCTTCTGACAAGTGCCTCTGCTCCGTTGATCCTCTTAGTTGCAATATCTGCCTTCGGCTGCAGATACATCACAAATTCGCCGTTTAGTATGGTCTGCTTCAATTCCTGCTGCAGCTTATTTCTGAAGAACCTGTTGGACTGCTCTTCCCTCTGGTAATATTCCTGCTTGGCAATCAACATCAAATCTTCTGCATTTCCGACCATCTTCTCTATGTCAATGTCATAGCTTGCCCAACATTGTCCGATGGAAATTGATATTTCCTCATTCATTGATACAGCTCTCTTGAATTCCCGAACCGTATCCTCAAATGTATCCTGTGCATAGTCCGCACACAAAGCAAGAAACAGGCCGCCGCCCAATCGGTACAATTTACTGTCACCAAAATATTTACGCAGCATATCTGCTACAAAACGCACACTGCCGTCTCCGTACTTGCTGCCAAGATGCGTATTGATGTCCTTAAGTCCGTTGATATCGACAGATACGACACCGAAAGTAGAAAAAGTCTCTTGTTTCACTGCATTGACATATTTCTGATAACTGTTTCGGTTCTCCAGTTCCGTCAGCATGTCATAATGTCTGGCATAATCCTGCTCTGTCATCAGTCTGCGTTTGACAATTTCATTCGGAATAAAATAAGCCATGGCATTCAGGAAAAGTACCTCCCCCAAATGCGCAGATACATTATCCACACCGACAAAGCCCTTCATTCTGCCCTTCACATTGAACGGTGCCATATATAATGACTTGATGTTATGATCTTTTAGGAAATCACTTTCCGAATCGCTTTCCAATTCCGTATCTGCCAAATTGTTCAGTACCAATGTCTGTTTTGTCTCAAATGCCCGCAAAAATGAGGGTGCATTTTCAATCCTGGTCTTGCATATGTCATCTATAACCGACGGAACTCCCTCCATACAATAGTCATAAATGCCATTGAAACTGCATAGATCATTTCCCATTTCATAGACCTGAGAGCGATCTGCTCCATAATAGTCACACAGCATCTTCAGAACCCCGTCGATTGCTTCCTTCAACGTATCGGCAGATACCAGCGCCGCGGTCGCTTTCAGTATGAACAATGCCGTATGCTCGCCACACTCGGACAGCTGCTGCATGAACTCATGATTGTTTCTGTAATTGTCCAGATATTCCACCGATTTGCTCTTATAAATTTCACATATCTGTCTGTCCTGCATATCTACGGACCGGTCTATGTATTTTGCTTTTTCATCCAGTTTGCCATATGTATCATCATCTTCCTCACAAAAGACCAGATTGATACGATAACTTAACATCATATCCTCATACGGAAACAAGTAACGCAGGCGCAGCAGTCCGATCAGACGTTCAACGCCATCCATAACTTCCTGTCTGTCCTTCGCCTCTGTCACATACACAGTCATCATACCCGCTCCGCGATATGAAATCACGAAGTTGTCTTCCAGATACAGCCTTACGATACGTCCCAACTCGGACAATATTTTGTGAGAATTCATGGTGCCATAGCGTACCTTGATCTTGTCATAATCCACCATAACACAATTCAAATAGGCACTCACCCGGTTCTTTGACCTTGGCTCCTTTAACAGCATATTGATCATGCCTTCTGCCGTTGTATCCTTATATAATCCTGTATATTCGTCATATTCTATACGTTCCGGATAGGCAAGTTCTCTCTTCTTACGTGCATCCGCATCACTGATATATCCAAAGAAATAAATATCTCCGGTATCAGGATTGCGCAGAAGATTTCGCATCTCGGATACCCATTTGATCTTACCGTCTTTCTTTCTGATCCTGTAGTCAAAAGAAATCGTGTTCTTGCCTTCCCGATATGCATTCAAGCAGTAATCCCTACTCGTCAGTTCCTGATATTTGACGCGTTCGTCATCCGTCAATATAACATCCAAGGTATAGACAGACAATTCCTCAAATGTCTTAACATTTGCCACATATTCATCTGTCAATTCATGTGCAACAACACTCTCTACCTCGTCCTTTGTCAGATTCACGATAGAAGCAGCAATCAGATCCCGCGGAATCAAATCCTTCAATCGTTTCTCATGCTCAAAATTCATTCTCTCATTTATGCTGCTCATTTCATTCATATTGTTTCCTCACGCTCAATGTTGTACTGACACTTTCTATGGCTGTTTATGATTTGCAAAACATTTCTTATATTTTATCAAACTTTTTATATAATTGCAATTACTCAATCAGGAAATTCCGACAACTTCTCAATCCAAAAATTCCGACACCCCTATTTCAAAGTTCCGCATAAACAATCCATAGTTTGTTCCAAAGAAAAATACTTAAATTTTCAGGTTGCAAAATAGATACAAATCTAATATAATATCAAAGGTAGTCCAAGGTGCTGAAATAGCTCAGTCGGTAGAGCACTTCACTCGTAATGAAGGGGTCGTGAGTTCGAGTCTCATTTTCAGCTTTCGCAATAACAGTGACACATGCACAAAAAAATAGAAGAATGGGTGGGTCCGCGAGTTCACTCGCAGACCCACCCACTCTTCTATTTTTCATCGTATAGGCGGAGCCTATGCGATGAAGCAGGCTCTCCGAGTCTGCGAATGTGCATGTGTCACTGTGAAGCCCTTCATCGCCTCACTCCACCTTCTCATCACAATTCTTTCGCCTATCACATCCCGCACAATCCCCCGAGCACCCTGCCCCCTTATGTCTATACAAAAACCCAACCGCACACACAACACCCAATGCGACCAGTCCCAACACGATCCAACTCAGCCCATTCATAAAATGCCTCCGTCTCTCAGAACAAACTTCCGATTCGATACACCAGAAACGCGCATATCCATGCAACACCGCACTGTGCCAGAATCACCCCTATCGTCTGGACTGTCGAGCCCAGTTCTCTCCGAATGGTCGCAATCGCCGCAACACAAGGTGTGTACAACAGCGTAAAAATCAAAAAGGCTGCCGCTGTCAGCGGAGTAAACAAACTGCCAAGCGAAGTCGTCAATCCATCCGCAGTCGTTCCGATCAATACTCCCATCGTACTGACCACTGCCTCCTTGGCAATGAGTCCCGAGAGCAGCGATGTGGTAATCTTCCAATCCCCGATTCCAAGCGGAGCAAAGATAGGCGCAATCCACTGGCCGATTGCAGCAAGCAGGCTGTCAGCTCCATCCGGAACGAAATTGATTCTCGTATCAAACGCCCCCAGAAACCAGATAATGATCGTCGCAATGAAAATAATCGTAAACGCCCTCTGCAAAAAGTCCTTTGCCTTATCCCACATCAGCAGACATACACTCTTAACCGACGGCAAACGATAATTCGGCAGTTCCATAACAAAAGGCACCGGCTGTCCCGTAAATGCGGTCTTATTTAAAATCAACGCAACCAATATGCCAACCACCATACCGAACAGATAAAGTCCTGTCATAACAAGTGCCGCATATTTTGGAAAGAAAGCTGCACAGAATACCGCATAAATCGGAATCTTCGCAGAACAGCTCATATAAGGCGTCAACAAAATAGTCATCTTACGATCCCGCTCTGACGATAACGTTCTGGTTGCCATAATCGCAGGCACCGAACAGCCAAAGCCGATAATCATTGGTACAAAGCTCCTGCCGGACAATCCAATCTTACGAAGCAGCTTATCCATTACAAATGCAACCCTTGCCATATATCCCGTATCTTCCAAAATCGACAGGAAGAAAAACAGGACAACAATGATCGGCAGGAAGGAAAGCACACTTCCGACCCCGACAAAGATACCATCAACCACCAGGCTGTGCACGACCGGATTGATTCCGTAAGCCGTCAGACCCACATCCACAATCGTCGTCAGAGCATCGATGCCCATAGCCAGCAAATCCGAGAGAAAGTTTCCGATTACACCGAATGTCAACCAGAAGATAACAATCATGATGATAAAAAACAAAGGCAGTGCCATATATTTGTTGGTCAATATATTATCAATTCTGACGCTGCGCTTATGTTCACGGCTCTCATGACATTTCACAACCGAATCGCTGCATACAGCCTCAATAAAACTGTAACGCATATCCGCAAGTGCCGCATTTCTGTCCATACCGTATTCATGTTCCATCTCCGTAACCGCATGCTCGATCATTTCCAGCTCGTTCTGTACAAGTCCAAGCTTCTGTGCAAAGGAAGTATCGCCTTCAATCAGCTTGGTTGCAGCAAACCTTGCAGATATCTCGTAGTTCTGTGCATGGTCTTCAATCAGATGCGAAACCGCATGAATACATCTATGGATCGGTCCCGGCTTACAGAAGTCCGTAACCATCGGATAAATCTTCTTTTTCGCAACGGTCGTAATCTGTGTAACCAGTTCTGAAATACCCTCATTTTTCACCGCACTGATTGGAACTACAGGAATACCGAGTGCCTCCGACATTTTGGGAATGTTGATCGTTCCGCCGTTGCCTCGTACCTCATCCATCATATTCAATGCTAATACCATAGGGATATGTAATTCCAGAAGTTGTAATGTCAGATACAGATTTCTTTCGATATTGGTGGCATCCACAATGTTGATGATACCATCAGGCTTTTCATTTAAAATGAAATCTCTGGTCACGATCTCTTCCGTCGAATAAGGACGTATAGAATAGATACCGGGCAGATCGACCACAGAACAGTCCTTGGCAAGCTTCATCTCTCCTACCTTTTGATCCACGGTAACTCCCGGAAAATTACCTGCATGTTGATTGGATCCTGTCAGGGCATTAAACAACGTCGTTTTACCGCAATTTTGATTTCCTGCAAGTGCAAATATCATAAATCACTGCCCTCCACTTCAATCATTTGTGCATCCGCTATACGGATCGTCAATTCATATCCTCTGATCATGATTTCAATCGGATCGCCAAGCGGTGCTATCTTCTGCACCGTCACCTTTGTCTTCGGAATCAATCCCATGTCCAACAATCTAAGTCTCAGAGCACCCTCTCCTCCTACAGACGTAATGATGCCGCTCTTTCCGATCGGTATTTCATTTAATGTCATACGATGTTCTCCCCTTTTGTATTTTACAGTTAGTCAAACATTCTTTCGGTTCGACTTTGCTAACTCACTATTAGGATAATACATTGCTCGACATTTTACAAGGAAAAAAGTATCAGAATAATCCTATGAGAAATTCCGCAAGAATCACGGTGAGGGTCGCTCCGACCGCCACCTTGACAAGACCCTTATCGCAAAAGGCCATGATACATGCCACAGCCAGTCCGATAATCGCCGAAACAAGATAATTCGTAGAATAGATGATAGCAGGAAACGTCATGGTCGCAAGGACCGAATAAGGAATATATGCCAAAAATGATTTTACATAAATATTTGTAACCTTTTTCTTCACCAAAACAAGCGGCACTGCACGTACCAGATAGGTCACGAGTACCATCACAAAGAGATATGCCCAATAAGAACTGCCTTGAAAAATCGCTGTATTCATATCGTCTCCGCCTCCTCTTCTTTAGAATCCGATGCCGCCTGATTCTCTCGCACCGGAAATACAACAGCCCCAAACAGAGCCGCACAGACAGCGCAGATGATGATTGAAAATCCGCTTGACAGTCCCTTAAACAAAGGAATGTAATAAAACAGACAACTAAGTGCCACCGCTATGATAACGACCGTCAGTACACTCTTCTCTCGCTTTGCCTTCGGTGCAATGATGGCAATGAACATGCCATAAATAGCAATGCCAAATGCCTTGCCGACAGATGCCGGAACCGACTCTCCAAAGAGTGCCCCGAGCAGGGTTCCCAATGACCAGCCGATATAGGGAGCAATCATCAGACCCAGAAAATACGATCTGCTCACCTCTTTTTCATATGCCATGGACACTGCGAATATCTCATCTGTATTGCCGGTGGCAAGCAGCCATCGATACAGGCTTGTAAACTTCGAATCCACCTTTTGTGACAGAGATACAGACATCAATGCATAACGCAAATTAATGATGAACTCGGTGACAGCCATTTCTATCAGGCCGCCACCGCTCACCATAATCCCAACGCCGGCAAATTGCCCGGCCGATGTTAAGTTCGTCATTGAAATCAGCGTAGCTTCCCACCAGGTCAATCCGTTATTCACTGCCATGATACCAAAGGCAAATGAAACGGACAAATAGCCCAGTCCTATGGGAATGCCATCCATGATTCCTCTTTTCAGTCTCATATCTGTTCAAGCGCCTGCCTTAAATCTTCTATAATGTCGTCCGCATTTTCAATGCCGACCGAAAAACGAATCAAATCAGGAGAAACACCTGCCTCGATCAGCTGCTCATCCGTAAGCTGACGATGTGTATGGCTTGCAGGATGCAGCAGACAGGTCTTTGCATCGGCAACATGTGTTACGATCGACGCCAGCTTCAGGTGATCCATGAAGCGAATAGAAGTCTCTCTTCCGCCCTTGACACCAAACGCCAGCACGCCACAGGAGCCACCCTTCAAGTATTTCTGACCAAGTTCGTAATACTGATCGCTTTCTAATCCACAATAGTGTACCCATGCAACCTTTTCATGCTGCTCAAGATACTTTGCAACCTTCAATGCATTTTCACAATGCTGTCTCATTCTCACGGCCAGTGACTCCAGACCGACATTTAAGTAAAATGCATTCTGCGGAGACTGTATTGAACCGAAATCTCTCATCAACTGTACGGTTGCCTTTGTGATATAGGCACCCTTACCAAACTTCTTCGTATATGTAATCCCGTGATAGGAATCATCCGGTGTCGTAAGGCCCGGGAACTTATCTGCATACTGCTCCCAATCAAAATTACCGCTGTCAACAATCGCTCCGCCGACGCCTACCGCATGTCCGTCCATGTACTTGGTCGTAGAATGTGTCACAATATCCGCGCCCCACTCAAACGGTCTGCAATTGACCGGTGTCGCAAAGGTATTATCCACAATCAACGGAACACCGTGTGCATGTGCAAGCTTGGAGAACTTTTCAAAATCAAATACCGATACCGTCGGATTCGTAATCGTTTCTCCAAATACAAGCTTGGTATTCGGTCGGAAATACTTTTCCAGTTCTTCTGCCGGAAGATTCTGATCCACAAAGGTACATTCGATACCCATTTTCTTCATCGTTACACCGAATAAGTTATAAGTACCTCCATAGATTGCCGAAGATGCGATAAAATGATCTCCTGTCTCACATATGTTAAAGACTGCATAAAAATTCGCCGCCTGCCCCGATGAAGTCAGCATCGCTGCAACGCCGCCCTCCAATGCACAGATTTTTGCCGCCACTGCATCATTGGTCGGGTTCTGAAGCCTGGTATAAAAATATCCCTCTGCCTCCAGATCAAACAGCTGACCCATCTCATCGCTCGTATCATACTTAAATGTCGTACTCTGATATATAGGAAGTTCTCTCGGCTCACCCTTCTTTGGTGTATATCCTGCCTGTACACACTTTGTTTCTACACTTGTCTCTCTTGCATTACCGCTCATATTTATCCTCCTTTGATGAAGCATCTTACCGAAGCATCTTAATGTTTGGTTGAACTATATCACATTCCTGCACTGTTTCCAAATATCAAAAAAGTATCGCCCGCCATAGCTTTTGTCTATAGCATAGGCTTCGTATAATTCTTCAGATACTCCATATAGGCACTTCCGATAGAACTTAACATCATACTCTGATTCGTAATCGTTCCAACCTTGATGCTTTCCTCTGCCTCCAACGGAACCGTTACGATATCACTGCCGTTCAATTCCTCATTGAAAATACCCGTGCTGACCGTAAATCCGTTTAATCCGATAGCCAAATTCACCATCGTGGCTCTGTCTGTCACACGGATGGTCTGTCTGTGTTCCGGCAGACTGATGATTTCTTCCGCATAATAAAACGAATTATAATCTCCCTGCTCGAACACCAGATTCGGATAATCCGCAAGTTCCTCCAGCGTAATGCTCTTTTTCTGTGCCAACGGATTCTTTCTGTAGACGGATATATGCGGTTTTGTCTCAAACAGTTCACTAAAAGTAAGACAATTCTCGCTCAACTGCTTGGATATGATCTTTTCATTATAGGAATTGATGAAAAGAACTCCGATCTCACTCCTCATACTTTTCACATCATCAATAATCTTATAAGTCATGGTCTCGCGAATGGAAAACTCATATTCTTCCATCCCGTACTGCTTTACAAGATCCACAAATGCATTGACAGCAAAGGAATAATGCTGGGTCGATACACTGAACTTTTTCTTTGGCATTCCGCTGCCCGTATATCTTTGCTCCAGTAGCCCTGCCTGCTCTATGACCTGACGTGCATATCCAAGGAATTCCCATCCTTCCTCTGTCACGGATATGCCTTTATTATTACGTATAAAGATATGTATCCCGACTTCCTGCTCCAACTCCTTGATTGCATTTGACAAACTCGGCTGAGATATGAACAGTGACTGTGCTGCCTGACTCACGGAATGATGATCCGCTACCGCGATTACATATTTTAATTGCTGTAAAGTCATATTTTGTTCACCCCAATCGTGTGTGATTCATATTGATTCTTGATTGCACGTCCCGTCTTGCATGCTGCACAACCGCCAAGTGCCGTCTCTCGCAGATCTGCCGGGATTTTCTTTCCAACCTTGAGCATTGTCTCTACCATCTCGTCAAACGGAATCTTCTGTGAAACTCCGCTGAGTGCAAGAAATGCACATGTGAGAGCATTGCTTGCTCCGATGGCATTTCTGCCCTGACACGGGCTTTCTACAAGTCCTGCTATCGGATCGCATACAAGTCCCAATAGATTGGCAATTGCCATCGCTGAAGCATGCAGACACTGTTCCGGTGTTCCGCCCATCAGTTCTACCACTGCCGCAGCCGCCATCGCAGAAGCAACTCCCACCTCTGCCTGACATCCAGCCTCTGCTCCCGAAACCGATGCGTTCCGCATAAACAGATATCCGACTGCCCCCGCGGTAAAGAGTCCTTCTATCACCTGTTCCTCGCCAAACTCATATATCTCTGCAACCGACAGGAGTACACCCGGCACTACGCCCGATGCACCGGCTGTGGGTGCGGCCACGATCAATCCCATGGACGCATTGACCTCTAGCACCGCCATGGCATACATGACCGCTCTGGCAGTCACATCCCCACACAGTGACTCTCCCGCCTGCCGGTGTTTCTGCAGCTTCGCTGCTTCTCCTCCGATGATTCCACCCATGGTACTGATTTCACTTTTCAAAGGTTCATGTGCCGATGTCTCCATGATCCTATATGCCTTCTGCATCTTTTGGAGGATCGAATCCCTGGATTCTTCACCCTGCGACACTTCACGCCTGATCATGATCTCAGATATGCTGCACTGCTCCTTACTGCATAATGCAAGGAGTTCTTCTCCGTTTTGAAAATCCATTGTACACCCTCCATACACCGCACAGCCGCCCTATACCTGTACCAGCATCGTCCTTCTGACATATGCGTTTTGGCTGATTTCATCGATGACCGCCTGATTGATTCTTTCGTCTGATTCTACAATTGTATATGCTTTCTCGCCCTTAGCCTCACGATACAGTTTCATAAATGCAATATTGATATCATGCTCCGCAAGACACTTCGTAATATATGCAATCACACCCGGGTGATCTTCATGACTTACAATCAGAGAACTGTACTCTCCCGTAAAATCTACCTCTATCTGATTGATCCGCACAAGCCTGACCTTACCGCCGCCCAGAGATTCTCCCCTGACAGTCAGCAGCCGTCCTACATCATTTTTCAATTCTATATCTACGGTATTCGGATGTTCCGTCTTTTCTGCTGTATTGATGACAAATTCATACTGAAGCCCTTCTGCACCGGCATGCTCCATGGAATTTCTGATTCTGATATCATCTGCATTATACCCTAATATTCCCCCAAGCAACGCCTTATCCGTGCCATGTCCACGATAAGTCTCCGCAAAGGAACCATATAGGATGAATCTTGCACTGACTAGCTTCCCATCCATCAGTTTTCGGGTCAAAAGCGCAATTGTTGCCGCTCCTGCCGTATGTGAACTTGATGGGCCTATCATATTCGGACCGATCACATCGAACACGCTGATTGCCGACATATCCGCACCTCCTTTGTATGAATGTCTATCATCAATTTAACCTATTTATCCGCAGAAATCAACTGATTCAGCTTCTTAAATGCCTCGGCCACTCCGCCTACCTCATCAATGATTGCTTCCTCAACAGCCTCTTTTCCCACCAGAATCGTTCCGATGTCCTTTGTCAATACCGAGGAGGTTTCCATCATCATTTCCTCCAGCCTCTTTTTCTTGACATTGCAATGCGATGTGATAAAGCCCACAATACGATCCTGTATCTTCTTAAAATAATCAAAGGACTGTTTGACCCCTATGACCATACCATTGGTTCTGACCGGATGGATGACCACGGTACCACTCTCTACGATAAAAGAATAATCTGCACTGACCGCAATCGGCACTCCTATGGAATGACTTCCCCCCAGCACCAGAGACACCGTAGGCTTGCTGAGCGATGCAATGAGTTCTGCAATGGCTAACCCTGCTTCTACATCCCCGCCTACCGTATTGATCAAAATGAGAACCCCTTTGATATCCTGATCTTCTTCAATCGCAGCCAACTGAGGCAGCACATGCTCATATTTGGTTGTCTTGGTAGAACTGGGCAGCAGTTCATGCCCTTCAATCTCTCCAATAACAGAAAGCAGATGAACTCTTTTATTTGTTCCCTTTTCTCCCAGAGTCACCTGCCCGTAATCCTTAACATTATCTATTGAATGGTCGTCCTTTTGTTCCTGTGTATCATCCTGTTTCATTTCCCACATACCTCACCTTTCACTTATTTTACGTTAGTATGTGAAGTAATGAAAAATATATTCCTCTTGATCAATAATCCCAATCAGCGTCATCAGCAACGTCAATATCATATTTCATCTGATCCTCTGTCGGCTCAACCGCATAATCAATGCGATTCTTCTTAACATGCTTTTTCGGAAGCGGCAGCGGATTCTCTATGTACTGAATCTGCGGCTTTTCCTCTTCCTGTGGCTGCTCTTCCTGAGGCTGCACTTCCTGAATTTGCGCTTCCTGCAGCTGCATCTCCTGTGACTGCACTTCCTGAATTTGCACTTCCTGTGGCTGCATCTCCTGTGGCTGCACTTCCTGCATCACCGTTTCCCGTGTCTCCACTTCTTCCTCCGCTTCTTCCGGAAGCTGATCCGGACTCAGGAAACCAATATAAATATATTGATATCCCACACTTGCAAGAATGATTAGCAATTCCATTAAAAAAACAAAGTTATATGGTGTGTTCATCTTCAAAAACAGCATAACCAATGCACCCATACATAACCACATGAACAAAACCGCACTTCTGTTTCTGATATTCCTTCCAATCAACACATATAGCCCAAAGCATAATGCCATAACGATTGTCCACAGAAACAGGAACAGATTCACTGCCTGCAACAATCCCACTGAAGATGTCTCCAGCCTTAATCCGTCTGCGTAGAGAAGACTATTATAGTTGCCCACTATTTCTTTTCCTTGATCAGATATCACCTTACCATACTGTCTGCCTATCCGCTCTGCCTGAACCAGAAGTCCGTCATTTTTCATCACGTCCAGTTCGGGAATCAATTCCTCCGCATATGCAGAAGCGGTCTGTATATAGTCAACCCGCAGTGAACTGCTCATCCAGAACAATAAAAGAGCAAATGACGCACACGTAGCACATATTGTAATCAATCCGCGCAGCACACCCTTTTTTCTGCATAAAAACTGCATAATCAATAGGATAACTGCCAAAATCACCGAAACCGGAGTGACAAAGACCATCACTCCGAGCAATACCCCCAGCAGAACCTGGCACAATATCCCTCCAATGCGAAAGTCCTTTTTTCGATAGGTATCTGCCATATAGACGAACAGCCACAATGCCCCAAACAAAATACAAGAAAACATTTCCTCGGAATCCAACGTATATACTGAAAATATCTGTGACGGCATATAGACACAAAGGACCAGTACAAAGACACTGCATACCTTTCCCGCCGCTCTTCTGGTAAGTCGATATATAAAGAAAATGCTTAACATCTGAAACAGAACATTTGTATAAAACAGTACCTCCGGCTTAGTCCCAAATAAGGCAAATCCCCCTGCCATCAGCTCTCCGTAACCGAATAATGCAGGTGTATCCATAACGGTCTTGATGACCTGATCCATATTCGGCATCTTCATACCCTTTTGCAAAGATACCGCAATATCAAAATAAGCTGTATTCTGTGAATTGAAAATGACTTCCGGCATTGTCCGCAGAAAAATACCATAAATCATCAAAAATCCAACCACAATGATTTCTAATATTAAGAATACGCTATGCTTCTCCTGAGATTTCAGTGCAAACAATTTCAACATCAATATCGTTATCAAGAGAACAATCAGCAAGCCTCCGGCAAATATCACGAGAGCAAATGTCCCGTTTGTTTGCTCATAAAAATGATTATAGACCGACGCATATAAAATGCCGGCCATCATAATCATAAAAAGCACTGTTGTGATCTTTACAAATAAATTCTTCTTAATATGCATGTATCTGTCCCTTCACCTATGACACAAAGCCCATGTATTTCGCCTGCAGATCCTGCATCATGGACGCATAGATTCTTTTGCACTCCTCGTTTTCCTGCTGTTCGATCTTTTCAATGCAGGGACTCAGATAACTTTGGTAGATGCTCTCATATATATCAAGAGCATTTTCCTGCTTATTGATCCTGTTGACAATCGTCGGAGCAATGTCATAATACTCATCAATCAACTGTTTGCCGTCTGCCTGATAGGCAAGATAACCATCCCTGTATTTTCTGAGCGTCTCCAATTCATAGCAGTTATCCGGCTTACCGAGGCTCTCGCATACGGCAGTCGTGATGTAACACAGCTTTGTCTTGAAGCCTCCGTTGATGTCTTCAAATGTCCCTGAGTTAATATGATATTTGGAAAATCTGGCATTCCACCCTGCCACCATTGCATCCGCAAGTGGTGCAGAACTACCGCCCTTGAAGTACAGTATACATGGCAGCACATATACGACCATCGCTGTATTGTGATCCAATACGAACTGTTCCTTGGCAGACTTTTTCTCTATGGCATCGTATTTGCTTCCAACCTTTTCAACAAATGCAGCCGCTATTTGCCCGATAAACTGTTCCTTGTCTTCACTCTCCTGATATGTTCTCTCAATATCCTGAAGCAAGCCTGTCTCTTCTTCATAAACAGACATAAAATAACTCTTATAGCTGTCCCTTCTGAAGCGGTTCAATTCCCCGACAGTCTCAAACAACAACTCACACAAGCCCTGTTCTATATGTTCCATTTGATTATCCTTTCCGGTAATCTACCCTCTGTAATCATTCATCCCAATTGTGATATACATATTGTACGTCGTCATCCTCATCCAACAGATCAAGCGTCTTCTGTAATGACTTGACTGCTGTCTCATCATTCAATTCCACCCATGTCTGCGGTATCATCGTAACTTCAGCAGACGCCATGGGAATACCCGCGGCCTCAAGTGCTTCCCTGACTGCGGAAAATGCTTCCGGATCTGTGATAATCTCATAACTGTCCTCTTCCTCCGAAAAGTCCTCCGCGCCCGCATCCAATGCCTGCATCATGAGTTCATCCGCATCAGCCTCATACTCTTCCTTATCTACAATAATCTGACCCTTCTTGTCGAACATGAAGGAAACACATCCCGGTGTCCCAACATTACCGTTGCCTTTGGTAAAGGCATTCCTGACATTTGCCGCCGTACGGTTCTTATTATCTGTCAATGCATCAACAATAATCGCAATTCCGTTCGGCCCGTAGCCCTCATAAGAAACATATTCATAATTTACGCTTGCAGCATCTCCCGCTGCCTTCTTGATACCTCTGTCGATCGTATCGTTCGGCATATTGTTGGCCTTTGCCTTGGCAATCACGTCACGCAGTCTGGAATTATTATTAGGATCCGCTCCGCCCTCCTTGACTGCTACTGCAATCTCACGGCCGATAATCGTAAAGATCTTGCCCTTTGCCGCATCGTTTCTTTCTTTTTTGTGTTTAATATTTGCAAATTTTGAATGTCCTGACATATGTACCAACCTCTCTTTTTTCTACGTGCTATTGTAACATCATTTATCTTTCGTTTCAACCTCTTTTCCTTCAACCGGCTGTTCTCGGCTGTTCTATGTCCTTCTCATGATCAGTGGTCTCCGGTTCTGCATCCGGCTCGTCCGCCTCTATCTTTGTAACCAGAACAGAAGTAATCATCCTGTTTTCAACGTCCAAAATTTTAAAGTTATAACCGGCATGATCTATGTCAAATTGCTCGTCGTCCTCCGGAATCCTGCCCAGCTTCTCTATCAGGAATCCGTTGATGGTATCAAACTCTTCATCCTGAAAGTCGATTCCGAGCAGATCCTCCACCTCATCCAACGTCGTCATTCCTTCCATGACATAAGTATTGTCTTCGTTTTCCCTGATATGCTCTTCCTCTTCATCGTATTCATCCATGATGTTGCCTACGATTTCCTCTAAGATGTCTTCCATCGCAACCAGACCTTCTGTCTGACCGTACTCATCCACAACAATGACCATATGAATCTTTTCGGACTGCATCGTACGAAAAAGTGTATCAATATTGCGCGTCTCTGGAATGAACCGCGCCTCCATCAGCATATCCGGAAATTCTCTGATCATCGTCTGTCTGAGACCTTCATCCTCGTAGCGCCGCAAAGCATCTTTAATATGTAGGATTCCTATGATAGTATCAATGTTCTCTTCGTATACGGGATATCTGCTGTTCTTTTCCTCCAGCATGAACTTCACTGCATCGCCTAATGTCATAGCTCCGTCTAACGCCAGAATATTCTTGCGATGTGTCATGATGTCCTTGGCTTCCTTATCATCAAGTTCAAAGATATTGGTGATCATCTCTGCCTCACTCGCCTGCAACACACCCTGCTCATGCCCCTCATTGACCATGGAAATGATCTCTTCCTCAGTCACGTCTTCTATATCCAGCCCCGGCTTCATCCCGAACAGACGCGCAAAGCCTTTGCCGATGGACATGACAATATAGCGATATGGCATGATCAAATAAATAAACGCATCTACAAACAGTACCTTTAAAAACCGTTCTGACGTATGCTCACGTACGTGTCTGATTGCTTCACCCAATCCGTAAATCAGTGAAATACCCACAAGTAACAGTATAAATTCCACGTTTCCTCCTTATGTAACAAGCTCCAGGCTGATGCGGATCGCATCATCCACCCTGCTCATCATCGCCGCATCCAAACGGCATACCCGATCCTTTAATCTTAATTTATCAATTGTACGAAGCTGCTCAAGCAATATCACGGAATCTTTGACCATCTCGTATCTGTCTGCCGACAGTTCAATATGCGTAGGCAGCTTTGCTTTATTCATCTTTGATGTAATGGCCGCACAGATGACTGTAGGACTGTGCTTATTGCCAACATCGTTCTGGATGATCAGAACCGGCCTGATGCCTCCCTGTTCCGAACCAATCACAGGTCTTAAATCTGCATAATATATGTCTCCACGTTTGATTATCATATCACAATACACACCCTTCATTCTTTATCTGGTGTCTAGTATTGCCAATTTATCAAAGTGTTAATCACTATAATCCATCTGATCGACGATAACCTGATCTTTGTAATACACTCTCGGTATCCGTTTGTTCAGATCACACAGCAGCTCATAATTGAATCTTCCCGACAATTCTCCCAATTCCTCCGCGGTCACGCTGTCTGTCCCGTCATGACCGATCAGTATTACCTCATCGTACTCACAAGCCTCCGGAATATCCGTCACATCGACCATGAACTGATCCATACATACACGCCCGCATATCCTTGCCCGCTTTCCTCTGATCAGAACCTCGCCCTGATTGGACAACGTCCTCGGATAGCCGTCTCCGTATCCTACCGGTATAGTCGCCAGACGCATACGACGTGCAGCCGTATAGGTTCCTCCATAGCTGACCTGTGTTCCTGCCTCGATTTCCTTGATATATACAATATGACTCTTTAGGGAAAGTGCCGGTTTCAATGCGATCAGATCCCTGCGCATTTCCTCCGACGGCCATAAGCCATATAAAGAAATACCTGCTCTTACAAGATTCCAGCCGTCACAGGCTTCTCCCAATTCCATGATCGCTGCACTGTTTGCACAATGCTTCAAAGGAAAACTGTATCCTGTCTTCTCTTCCAATCGTTCCACATAGGAACGAAACATTGAAAGCTGTCGCATTGCAGCAGACTTATCCTCATAATCTGCCTTTGCAAAATGTGTAAATATCCCCTCTGCCTCCAGCATCGGCAGCTCCAAAATCCTCCGTATGACAGCAACAGATGCTTCATCCGTGCAAAACCCGATACGTGACATACCCGTATCTATCTTCAAATGTATCTTAATTTTCCTGTTCATCCGACA
This sequence comes from uncultured Lachnospiraceae bacterium, assembly GCA_964638005.1. GTDB lineage: Bacteria > Bacillota > Clostridia > Lachnospirales > Lachnospiraceae > JAAYYM01. Next base: position 85,625 of record CAZWXS010000003.1, on the reverse strand, counting down.
CGCGCATTCCGATAACTGTCTCGCAGTCTCTTCTTTAAATACTGTCGGTCTGATATCAAATCTCGCAAAATCCTCATATGCGTCTGAAAATGTATACCCAAGGATTAATATTGGCTTCTTCATTCCGGCTCTTTGCAGGATTAGTGCTTCCTCCGCCGTTGCAACAGCATAGCCGAACACATAAGCCTCCTGTTCCAGTTCCCGTGCAATCGGCACTGCGCCGTGACCATATCCGTCCGTCTTGATAACGGCAAGCATCCTTGTTTCGGCAGGAATGTTCCCGTGCATATTTCTCATATTGGTCAGTATCGCATCCAGATCCACATGTGCGCATACTCTCTTATATTCTTTCTTCATCTGTCAGTCATCTCCGCTTCTGTTTCTGTCAGGCACATGATGATGTCTGAGGCAGTCATGCCATACTCACTCCTGCGTTCTGCTGCTTTGTCTCCGGCTGTCGCATGGATATATACGCCTGCCGCTGCCGCCTCAAATGCGGTCATTCCCTGTGCCTTCAATCCGCATATGATTCCAGTCAGCACATCGCCCGAGCCCGCAGTTGCCATACCACTGTTTCCTGCCGTATTATAAAAACAGTTGCCGTCAGCATTCGCCGTAACCGTTCTTGCATCCTTGAGTACACAGACCACCTGATGCTCTGCGGCATACTCGCGAGCACTTGCAACCGTATCGCCCGCGATCGATTCTGACAATTTCCCGCTCAGCCTCGCCATTTCCCTAATATGCGGAGTGACCACAACTTCCCTGTCCCCGAAACATATCTCCGGCTGTTTTTTGGCAATGATATTCAAGGCATCCGCATCTATTACCAACGGCTTATCTGCACTAAAAATAATATATTCAACAAGCCCTGCCGCCGTCTCCGACTCGGATATCCCGGGGCCTATCCCTACGACATCCGCCCACGCAATGGCATCTGACAGAGCTCTTTGATTGCTTTCTTCGTTCATGAAACATTCATCATACAGCATCAGCATCGCTTCCGGAAGTCTCTTTAGGAGCGGCTCTCTGTTTTCCGCGGTCGTAACTACCCGAACCATCCCTGCTCCGCTTCGCATCACTGCCTCTGCCGATAAAACAGCGGCTCCGCACATATCCGGACTGCCTGCGATCAACAATACCTTACCATAGGTTCCCTTATGAGAATGCTGCTTTCTCTCAGGCAGTACATGATCACCCGCTTCATACATTCTGATCACCGGAGCTTCTAATCTCCCGGATTCAATGCCGATATCCCTGACCAATATTCTGCCGCAATGTTCTGTTCCGGGATATTGATACATCCCGATTTTGGCGCATGCAAACGTCACCGTAATATCCGCATGAAAAGCAACCCCTCTGACGACACCGGTATCTGCATCCACACCGCTCGGAATATCGACTGCCACCTTTGCTGCCCGTATACGATTCATCATAGCAATCGTCTCTCGATATACTCCGGTAATCTCTCTGGTCAATCCGATACCGAACAGTGCATCTATAACAACAGTATATGCAGCATCCGGAATTTGGTCATAGCACACTATGCCGTAACTTTTGACACTCTGCAGCTGAATTGAAGCCTCCGATGTCAACTTGGTACGATCACCGATCAATACCACCTCAGGTACATATCCCCGTTCATGCAAGATCCTTGCAATTGCAAGTCCGTCACCGCCGTTGTTGCCGGTTCCACACACAACAAGCGGTCTCTCCAGAGGAAGAGACTCCCTTTGCATACAGTTACATACGGTTAATGCTGCTCTTTCCATTAAAATAAGAGAAGAAACGTAATGCTCCCGGATGGTATACTGCTCTAATCGCTGCATTTCTTCTCTTGTCACGATTCGTTTCATTGCTGTCCATCCTGATTGGATGTCTCCTTCTTTTTTAGTTCTGCGTTTTCTTTCTTTATGGCGTCCTCAGCTTCTTTTTTTTGCAGAGGATTATATTTCATGTCAAACAGTTCCATCACTTCCGCGCCGAATATGTCATGCATATAGGAATAGAGCTCCAGATTATTCTGCTCCTGCTCCTGTTTGCGGATGATGTTCTTCTTAAGTTCGATTCTAATCTCCTTGATCCATCTTGCGATTTCCTCAATACTGTCAGAATTGGAATGCAGCTTCATATAACAGACTTCCATTGTCTTTTGCATCAGCTCACGGTTGACAGCATCTATCTGTTTCGGAATCTCATAAAGATCATCCTCATTCTTTTCCATCTTCTCATTGATTTCATTGATCAGACGCTTGTTATCGCTCAGTTTCTTTTCTGTCTTCTTATCAATCTCGTCCTTTTCAATGGCCTCTGTAGAACTCATGATCTCCGACATCAAATTGCTCTTGATCTTCTTCAGATCCTTTAATTCGGTCGTCATCTTACCCTGTTTCTTCAGCAGATCATTCAGCTGCTTTTCCAGTTGCTTGATCTCCTTTGTGATACCGGTCTGTGTAAACAGCTGATGCCATTTATTATCCAATGTCAATACCGGGATCTTCTTGCTCTGAATGGCCTTGGTAAACTTCTCGTTTGAAAATGGCATAATGCCATCACCGCCTTATCTGTCCGTTTTATGTTCTTCCTGATATCTGTTCAAATTATATGACAACTTCATGAGGCTCTCTGACAGATGGACATTTTCCACCATGACATCCTCCGGGACATTCAGGTCGACATGCGCAAAATTCCAAATTGCCCGAATACCATATGACACCAGCACCTCTGCTACCTTGACCGCTTCTGTCTTAGGGATGGTAAGCACTGCGATGTCAATATCATAATCTTCCATACAAGACTTAATTTCATTCATCGGACGTATCGGGATATCTCTCACACTTTTTCCGCACAGATTTTCATTTGCATCAAAAATACCCTTAATGATAAAACCACGCTTTTCAAAGTTCACATAGTTAGCAAGCGCCTGACCCAGATTGCCGGCACCGATCAAAATCAGATTATGCTTTTGATCAAGTCCTAATATCTTGCCAATTTCCTCATATAGGAACTTTACATTATATCCGTATCCCTGTTGGCCGAAACCGCCGAAATTATTCAAATCCTGTCGGATCTGTGAAGCCGTGACCTTCATTTTCTCGCTGAGTTCCTGCGAAGAGATTCTCTCGGTTCCACTGTCCTTTAACTCTCCCAAATACCTGAAGTATCTAGGTAATCTTGCGATTACCGCTCCGGAAATTTCTCTTTCCTCCAAGGTCTGTTCCTCCTAGTTCCTCATCATTGCATTCTTCCCTTATTATATAGAACCGTCCGAGGGATGTCAATGTTATCGCCTGTGCAAAAAATGCCGTCTTTTCCCTGTGATTTCGCTAACAAAACGGGAATATCCGAGTTCTTTTCCACAATGCTTTTTGGGATAAAACAGATACAGCAGCTGCCGGGCACGCGTCATCGCCACATAAAAGATCCTTCTTTCCTCTTCGATCTCCTCAGAGCTATCAGCTCTGCCGTGTGGTATATTCCCCTCATAAATGTCCGGAATGAAAACCACATCATATTCCAGTCCCTTGGAAGCATGTATGGTTGATAATGCTACCCCTTGCTGTTTTCCGCTTTCCGCACTATGTAATGTCTTTTTGCATTCCTCAATATGCTCCAGCCATTCCCGAATCGTTTGAAACTCTCTCGCACGCTCCTGCAATTCTTCAAAGACATGCATAAAAAGCTCCGGCTGTTGGTTCTTCTCTGCCGCATAGGACATCATGTATTTCTCGTATCCGATCCCTTTGGCAATGTATTGCAGTGCGCTATAAGGCCCCATGTGCTCCATAAAACGAATGTCATATTTCAGTTTCAGAATAGCTTCCGTAACATATGCCTTATCGCTGTAGTATTGCAGCAGTTCTCCATAATCAAATCTCTCCTTTGCAACAGCTGCACGACTGATATATCTCTTCGGCTTATTCATAATCTGATAAAAAGTCTTCCTGCTCCGGTCTCCCAATATCAGATTGGCATACGCTACCATGTCCCTGGCAATGGCGTGCTGATACAGATTGGATATCCTTTCTTTTGCGTAAAACGGAACGGATGCGAGCATCAGCCGTTCTGCAATCTCACCTCCGGTCATGCCTGTACGATATAAAACTGCTATGCTTTCATAAGCATATCGTTCGGACAGCCGCTTGATTTCCTGTGCCACAGCCTCAAGCTCCTCATTACGGTCAGAAAAGCTGCGAATCATAACACTTCCGTCAGATGTCTCTGCCGCCTCCATATGCTTTGCATACCTCGCTTTATTATGGCCGATCAACCGTTCTGAAGCTGCAACAATCTGAGCCGTTGAGCGATAGTTCTGATTCAGGATGACCCGCTTCACATGCGGACACTCCTGTTCAAAACGTCTCATAATCTCCGGTTTTGCTCCCCGAAATCCATAAATGGACTGGTCATCATCACCCACTGCAAATAAGTTGCAGGTATCGCCCGCAAGTTTTTTTACAGTCTCATATTGTATGGCATTGATATCCTGAAATTCATCAATCAAAATGTACCTGTATCGTGCTCTCCATGCCTCCAGAATATCAACTCTCGTATCAAACAGCCTATAGCATTGCAGCAGCATATCGTCAAAGTCCAATCGGCGCTCCGTGCGGCACTTGTCCTGATATGCATAAAAGATATCTGACAGCATCGAATCCGTCTCCTCATATGTGGTATTCAGGGAAAATGCATTCTTTCTGCGCGATATGTATGCCGTCATCTCCTGCAGCCATTCAGCTTCATTGGTAACGGTATACTGCTTTTCTTCTATGATTTCTTTGAGGTATTGGATTTTGTCTTCATTTTTTAAAATGCTTTGAGACTGATATTGATAGGTATGCTGTAAGATATGAAAAAAGACTGCATGAAATGTGCCAAAGGTCACCGGCGTATACGGTTCGTCCAACCGGCGGCGGTATCGTTCCTGCATCTGGGAAGCCGCAGCTGATGAAAAGGTAATAACCAAGATATCACTCGGGGCGACACATGCCTCTTCAATCAGATATCGGATCCGCTCCGTAATGACAAAGGTCTTACCGGATCCCGGTCCCGCTAATACCAGCATGGGACCGGACACATGGGTAATCGCACTTAATTGTGCCTGATTTGCCTGTAAAATGCTCATTGATTCTCCTATTGTTCCAGTAATGTGATTCCGGCTCTGATACGCTTCAAAGACTCTTCCTTACCGAGTATCTCCATGATTTCCGTAGCACCTCCGGGAGTCATCTGTTTTCCGGAAACAGCAGTTCTGACCGGCCACATCGCATATCCGTTCTTGCAGCCTTTCTGCTCCACGTACTTTACAAGTGCTGCATAAAGTGCATCATTACTGTAATCCTCGAGTGCCTCAAAGACCGGAAGCAGTTCCTTTAGCACCTCCAAGGAAGAGTTCTCGTCCGTCTTCATCTTTTTGTGCGTATACATCGCCTTATCATATGACGGCAACACCTCAAAGAAGTCTATATGCTCCTGAATATCCGGGAATATTTCGATTCGGGATTGCACTAAGCCTGCAATCTTCTTGAAATCCAGTTCCTTATGGATAATCTCCTTCATATAAGGCAAAGCCTTCTCATAAAACACATCCGAATCCATTGCTTTCATATATTCGCCGTTCATCCACTTTAATTTCGTATAGTCGAATACTGCCGGTGACTTGCTCATATGACGGTAGTCAAACTTATCGATCAGTTCCGCAAGACTCATAATCTCCTGATTGTCCTCCGGACTCCATCCCAATAATGCCACAAAATTCACGACCGCCTCTGATAAAAAGCCCTGGTCAATCAAATCCTCATATGAAGAATGTCCCGAACGCTTTGAAAGCTTATGATGCTCTTCATCTGTAATCAACGGACAATGTACATAAACCGGAACGTCCCAGCCAAATGCCTCATAAAGCCGGTTATATTTTGGTGATGAAGACAAATATTCATTGCCTCTGACCACATGTGTGATGCCCATCAGATGATCATCAACCACATTAGCAAAGTTATAGGTGGGATATCCGTCCGATTTGATCAGAATCATATCATCCAGCTCTGCGTTGTCCACCTCGATGTCTCCGTATATCTCGTCATGGAAGGTCGTAGTTCCTTCCGGATTGTTGTTCTGGCGGATAACAAACGGCTTCCCTTCAGCCAGATTCTGTTCCACTTCTTCCCTGGACAAATGCAGACAATGCTTATCATAGACATTGATCTCTTTTCCTGCAACGACCTGTGTCAGAGTTGCCAGCCGTTCCTTATCGCAGAAGCAATAATAAGCCTCCCCTTTATCAATCAACTGCTTGGCATATTCCATATAGATACCCGCTGCCTGTCGTTCGCTCTGTACATATGGGCCGACGCCACCATCCTTATCCGGTCCTTCATCATGCACAAGTCCTGTCTTCTGAAGCGTTCTGTAAATAATATCAACCGCTCCCTCCACAAGGCGTTCCTGATCGGTATCCTCAATCCTTAAAATGAAGTCACCGTCCTCATGTTTGGTGATCAGGTATGCATAAAGAGCAGTCCTGAGATTGCCTACATGCATCCTTCCTGTAGGACTGGGTGCAAATCGCGTTCTGATCTTTTTCATTATTCTTCCTCCGGTATCTTTTGTTTTGCCTGTTCCTTGAATTGAATCACATTTTTGGCCGCTTCCGCGATCGGTATATTGGTTCCTGCTCCGGCCACACAACCGCCCGGGCATGCCATACCTTCAATCAGACAGCCGTTCTTTCTGCCTGCCTTTGCAAGCATCAGCATCTTCTTGCAGTCCGACAGACCTTCTGCGTGTTCTATATGAACCTCTGCTTCCGGGTAATACTGCGTAATACAGTCCTGAATCGCCTGAGCAACACCTCCTGCCACACCATAGCCTCTGCCGGCACCGGTCGCATCCTCTATCTCTTCTCCCTGGATCTGCTCCTGCAGCAGCCCTTTCGCATCAAACATGCCTGCCAGTTCTTCAAAGGTGATTACAAAATCCACATCCGAACGCACTGTCTTTCTGCTCGCTTCCAGCTTCTTGGCAGCACACGGGCCTATGAATACGACATGGGCCTGCGGATGCTTTTCCTTGATATATCTTGCAGTCGCCACCATAGGCGTCAGCTCACGTGAAATCGAATCTATTGTTTCGGGAAACAGCTTCTTAGCCATCATTGCCCATGATGGGCAGCATGAGGTCAATAAAAACGGTAATTCTCCCGTAGTCACCTTTTCAACATAGTGCTTGGCTTCTGCCATCGCACCTGCATCTGCACCGATTGCTGTTTCATAAACTTCTTCAAAACCCAATTCCTTCAATGCACTTTTCAGCATCTGTGGGGTAATGTTATTGCCGAATTGTCCCACAAAGGCAGGCGCGATTTCGGCAATGACTTCCTGTCCGGACTGCATCGCACGAATCAACTGAAAGATCTGTGACTTATCGGCAATTGCACCAAACGGACAGCTCACCATACACATACCGCAGGAAACGCATTTATCGGGATTGATAGAGGCTCTTCCGTAAGCATCGCTCTCAATGGCATTGACTCCGCATGCATCCATACAAGGTCTTACTCTGTGTGTGATTGCATCATAGGGACAGACCGCCTTACATTTTCCGCATTTGATGCATTTGTCCTGATCAATATGCGACTTTCCGTCCTTAAAATAAATAGCATCCTTGGGACAGACCTCTTTGCAGGGGCGTGCCACACAACCCATACAATGCGCAGTCACCGAATACTCATTTAACGGACAGGCATTGCATGCAGACGGAATCACCTGCATCAGCGGTGGTTCATAATACTTCTCCGCGATATTGCTTTCCTCTACTCCCTGAGACACATGAACCGGCTGATTTTCAGGGCGCAAAGACATACCCATTGCGAGGCGGCAGTGCTCTCTGGCAACTGCCCTCTCGCGATAGATATTCTCCCAAAACTCGGGTTCATCTGCTTGAACGATTTTGTAGGGTAACGCTTCGATATCGTCTATGATATTCTTAGATGTGTATGCCAAATTGGCAATTTCCTTGAATATTTCTCTTCTATACTTTCTAACCTGGGTATCCAGGCCTCTCATATTGCTCATACTGAAATGTTTCCTTTTGACCTACTGCATTTTAGATAATTGCTCCATCTCAGACTTCAGTGCCTGTATTGCACTGTTTACCTCCTCGGTGACCGATCTGTTCTTCTCAGTAACATCCAGCGTCTGCTGACTGCCGGCCGTTACTTCTTCACTGATGGCTGAAATCGTATGGATGCTCTCGACAATACGTGCATTGGCATCATTGATCTCTGTCATCTGGGACTCCTGTACCTTTGCTCTTTCGGATACCGTCTCAACCGTCTGCTTGATATCATTGAAGTTCTTTCCGACTTCTGCTATGGTCTCATTCTGGCGCTGGCTAATCTGGGTCATCTCACCGATGGCATCGGCTACGGAAGCCACCTCGCCTCTCAATTCATCTATTAAGACTCTGATATTCTCAGTTGCTTCCTTGGTCTGATTTGCAAGTCCGTTGATCTCATCGGCAACAACCGCAAATCCTCGTCCTGCATCACCCGCTCTGGCTGCCTCGATTGATGCATTGAGTGCCAGCAGATTCGTCTGATTTGCAATTCCGTGGATAATCGAAATGATGTCGATTGCCTGTGCCGTACGTTCCTGCAGCTTCTCTGCTTTTTCTGAAACCATCTGGCTGTTTTCACGAGTCGTCTCTGCACCGGAATCCAATTCTTCCATATTGTTGATGCCAGCCCGCACTGTATCGGCTGTCTGCTGTGACAGCTCTAATATTCCCGCTGCCAATGCAACCGCAGATTCTATATGCTCCTGAATCTCACTCGTCCTAGTCAGCTGCTCCTGAATCGAATCAGCCGTCTGCGCCGAGCTGGATGCAACCTCCTGCATCGAAGATGTCGTAGTAATGGCAGACTCCGTAATCTGTCCCATACTGCCGGTAATCTCATGTGTATGTACATTGATATTCTGTGTGAAAGACTGGATTGCTTCCAGCATTTCCTGCTGCTTTTCTTCACGTTCCCTGATTCTCTTCAGCTTGTGCTGATTGATATCAGAGGACACTTTTGTTGCAACAATCGTGAGTATCATACACAATAAGGTGGCTGCTATCTGAATCTCATAATTTGCTATATCGTCAGAACTGTTCATTCCGTCCACAAAAATATGATAACATATACTGATGACATTTCCAACAACCGATGTGATAGCAAATCCTACCAAAAGTTTTACCTCATTGCATAACATCAGCAAGGATAAAATCGGCAGCACATAGGTAAATACCAATACAGTATCGCCTGTCAGCAAAACAAATAAATAAAACGCAGCGTATCCATATGCCACAATATATTTAACCAGTGCATTTTCCCTGTCACGACGGTAAAGCAGCTGTGCAAACAGATACGGAACTCCGCCAAACAAAATAAATACGATTAAATAACCCAGAGTCCTCTCGCCCTTTGCAAATTCCAGAATGTACGCCAGCAGTAAAATAACGACTACCGTCCCCCAGCCTGCAAGCAGTGTCTTGTTAATCTTGATTTTCTCATTCAACATCCGCATATTCCCCTACGTACTTTTTATTTTGTCTTTCACTTCTTTTCGTTTAGTTCAAAATAATACTGCAGTATATCCTTTCTCTTTACAATGCCGATAAACACATCATCATCGTCAATCACCGGCACGAAATTCTGATTCATCGCTCTGTTGACCATATCCTGAACCTTGGCATTCACTTTGACCGGCTCATGATTCTGTCTTCGTTCGATTTTGGATACTTTCAGTTCCATAAGCATCTTTGCATTATAGTCTGCTTCATTTTTCAATGTCCATAAAATATCGCCCTCTGAGATCGTTCCCTTATATTCACCCTTACGGTTGATTATCGGTATGGCAGTGTATGTACTCCGTTCCAAAATATCTATGACCTCTCCGATCGTACTGTCACTGCGCGCAAACTCCACTTCACTCTTTGGGGTCAGAAAAAATAATATATTCATCGCTTATCTCCCAAGAAAAACAATGCTATGGTTCCCGGTCCCGAATGTGCTCCGATCGTCGGTGAAACATAATTGATCAGATAACTGTCTATTCCGAGTCTTCTCTTGACCTCTTCGGCTACATATTCCGCATCCTCCAGTGAATCGCCGTGGCTGATGAAGAAAATATCGTTTTGATCCCGGTACGTACCCATCTTATCTTCCATATAATCTACAAGTGTATTCAAGGATTTCTTTCTCCCACGTACCTTGGATAACGGCATCAGATGACCTTCATCATCCACATGCAGAATCGGCTTGATATTGACCATCGTTCCGAATACTGCCGTTGCCTTGCTGACACGACCGCCTCTGTGCAGATGGAACAAATCATCCACTGTAAACATATGCACCAGATTCAGCTTGTGTTCCTCTAACCATTCCACGACCTCTTCAATGCTCTTACCCTGCTTCTTCATCTGAACTGCCTTGTGTACGAGCAGGCCCTCTCCGAGAGATGCCGCCAAAGTATCAACCACAATAATCTTGACATCCTCTCTCTCCTCCATCAACTCTTCAGCCGCAATCCTCAAACTGTTATAGCTGCCGCTGAGTCCCGAAGAAAAAGCAATCTGTAAAATCTCATTTGTCGTTTTCAGATATTCCTCAAATGCTGCCTTGGCTTCCTCCGGATTGATCTGCGAGGTCGTCGGCATCATGCCGGAACGCATTTTACTGTAAAATACGGGTTCCGGAAGGTCATTCCCCCTTTTATGCACCTCTCCGTCATCGAACATGTAAGAAAGGCTGATCACCCCCAGCTCATTTTCTTTGATATAGCTTTCCGGCAAATCTGCCGTAGAACAAACACTGATCTTAAAATCGCTCATATTCTTTCTCCCGTATGATTATATTCTCTATTTCTTATAGTACCATCTTTTGTCATACTTTTCAAACCCCAATCTTGATATTTCACTCTTTATTCTACGGATTTTGAGCTGCCGTCATTGGCTCCTGACATACGCATTCGAAACAGCCTCTTGCACAATACCTTAAAATGAAACGGGATGAGCGGATAGACATAGGACTTATCGGCAACCGTCCTATTGCTGACAATCGCCGCAACACAAACGACAATACCTGCAATATATCCGAACACACCAAATATCGCTGTCAGTATCAGCGCAATCATGCGCATGAATTTCAAGGCATAACCCAGTTCATAATTTGCCTGTGTATAGGTCGAAACTGCAACAAATGCCATATAGAGCATTACCTCTGCATTGAACCAGCCGGACTGTACAGAAAACTCTCCCAGCACCAAACCCGCCAGGATACTGAGCGGCGTGCTTAGCATATTCGGCGTATTCACTGCCGCCAGCCGTAAGCCGTCAATCGCCAGTTCCAAAATCAAAAACTGCCAGATCAGCGGCACATTGATCGTTTCCTTGACCTGTATAAATGCAAATCCGGACGGTATCCATTCCGGATTCATCATAAGAAGCAAAAAGGTCGGCGGAATCAAAAAAGTAAGCAGCGCGATCAGCATTCTGGACAGACGCAGATATGTCCCTGTGATAGGTGGAAAATAATAATCATCCGCCTCTTCAATAATGTCAAAGATGGATGTCGGTATGATCATTGCCTGCGGCGAGTTGTCCACGAGTATGATGACATCCCCCTCCAGCACCTGTGCCGTTGCAGTGTCCGGGCGTTCTGTATACTTGAATTTCGGAAACGGATTAAACCACTTACGGTGATAGATACATTCAGCCAGGCTCTCCTGACTCATGGTAAGAGCATCCACTTTGATGTTCTCTATCCTTTGAACCAATCGCTCCAAAAAAGCCTTATCCACACGATTTTCCATATAGCAGACCACAATATCCGTCTTAGATGCCGCTCCTGCATTCATCATCTTCATACACAGATTGGTATCTCTGATCCGTCGCCTGACCAATGCCGTATTAAAAATCAACGTCTCTACAAAACCATCCTTGGAGCCGCGCATCGTCTTATCCTTTTCAGGCTCTGACACGTCACGCGCAGGATAGGTACGGCAGTCTATGAGGATACACTGATCAAAGCCATCTACAAAGAACGCCAATACACCGGACAGGATAAACTGTAATATGACATCTTTGTCTCTCGCCAGATCAATCTCTACGTACGGCATGTACTTCTTGCACATCTCATGAGCATTATCCGGCATATCTTCCGGTGTGATCGAATAGAAGAACTGCAGCATCTTCTGCATGAGATCATCCTTGCAAAAACCGTCGATATAATAAAAACATGCTTTTTTTCCGCCGACTGTGATGACGCGGTATATAATGTCAAAGTTATCCTCCAGTCTCAGATTCTCGTTAAACCATCCGATGGTTCCGTTGATATCGGTGCTGACGTTCTCCTGCTGTTTGGCATTCTCACGTGCTTCTTTGATCGTTATGTTCATAAAAATCCCTCCGGTTCTCATACTCACTACATTTCATAGTTTGCCGAAAACAGAAGGGATTATTCATAAATGTGCTGCATTATTGTCTGGTTGTGCTTCCGAAACCGCCGTTTCTGACATCTGTCACATCATCATCCACCGTTATGCCGTACTCCACAAAGATTCCCTGCATGAATCCCATACCTGCCTCTATCGTTACAGTGCGGCCTTCATTGGAATCGTTTGTAAGCTTTGAAAAAATATGTCCTTCATTATCAGAATAGAAATAATCACTGTCTATGATTCCTACCGTATTATTGAGCTGCAGTCTGAACTTGAACCCAAGACCGCTCCTCGGATAACACTTCAGTACCCAGTCAGGTTCCATCTCAACCCGGATACCTGTCGGAATCTTGATCGTCTCTCCCGGCAGCAGTGAAAATCCTATCGGACTGTAAAAATCATAGCCTGCCGATCCCGCAGTCGCCCGCATCGGAATCATGATATTCTCATATATCCGAATGACATCCTCCTCCGGTGTTGTCCCGAAGCAGTCCTCCCAGTCCTTTGCAAATCTCTCAAAACTAACCTTATAAAACCTGGCAATCCTCTTCATATCTTATGTCTCCTAAATCCTCGTCTTTTGAATTATTTGTAATGATCCTCACAATAGATGACCGGTTCTCCCAAATGCGCATTCTCCTTAAGAGACTTCTGCACATCGATAACCCTTTGGTTCGCACTGCCCTTCCATCGCAGCGTCACGTCCCGCTGTTCGATTTCAAACTCGCCGTCCACCAGAACATCCACGTACTTCATCACAGGATAATGCATGACATTCTCCCAAAGATCTCCCGTATACATCCATACGGTCTTATGTGGATACTTCTCCTTGATTTCGATTACCAGATTCCTGACATCCATACGATTTGCCGAATGCAGCGGATCTCCTCCGCTCAATGTGACACCTGATATATAGTCCTTATCCAATTCCGCAAATATCTCTTCCTTGGCCTTCTCGTCAAACAGAAGTCCTCCGTCCGGATCCCATGTCATAGGATTCTGGCACTCCTTGCAGCAATGTGAGCAGCCTGCCACCCACAATACCACTCTAAGCCCGTCTCCATTGAGCATGTCATCCTTTGTAATGTTATGATAACGCAAAATATGCTGCCTCCCCTACATTGATTTTCTTTCTGCTATTTCTGCCATCTTCGCGTCATTCAGACGGGTATCTCCATGTACACGCGAATAGGATAAATAGCCGTTCATGCGATCGATCTTCGTCAAGTTCTTACTTCCGCACTTCGGACACACATCCATTTCAAGTTCCTGATGTCCGCAGTCGTCACAATAGGCCAGTGACATATTGACGCCTTCATAAAATCCCATATCCATCGCACGTCGAATCAATGTCTTGATGGCTTCGATATTATAATCAATCGGGTACTTGACATATTGAATCTTTCCGCCATTCGACAGCTCCCAGAAACGATATTCCAGATCCTGCTTCTGAATCGGTGTGATATTCTCAGTCACATGACAGTGGAAGCCATTGCTTACATATTCTCTGTCGGAGACATTTTCGATGATGCCATATTTCTTTCTGAACTGCTGTACCTGCAACCCGCACAGATTTTCTGCCGGAGTCGCATAAATCGCATACAGGTTTCCGTCTTCTTCCTTGAACTCATTGATCTTCTTATTGATATATTCCAGCACTTCAATCGCGAACTCGCCGTCTTCCACGAGTGATTTGCCGTTGTATAGCTGCTGCAGCTCATTGAATGCCGTAATACCAAAGGATGCTGTCGCAGACTTCAGCAATGGCTTGATCTTATCCGAAAGGCTGAGATGGCCGCCAAGGAATCCTCCCTCACAATACGCCAGCGGATTGGTGGAAGCTCTCATTTCTCCAAGGTATGCATATGTCCTGATGTGCAGACGACGAATCAGGTTCAGATAATAATCCAACACCTCATAGAAATCTTTGCTCTCATGTCTTGCCTTTGCCAAAATCATTGGCAGATGCAGCGAAACCGCACCGATGTTGAATCTTCCCACAAATACGGGGACATCCTGATCGTCAGCCGGATGCATGCCGCCACGCTCGTACCACGGTGACAAAAATGCACGACAGCCCATCGGGGAAATAATCTTACCGTATTGCTTGTGCATGCTTGCTATATAGCCCTTTCCTGTCAGACTCAACCAATCAGGATACATCGTCTTGCTGGAACATCTGACTCCTGCCTCAAATACATCCTCTAAGTCTTTGCCGGGTCCATGCAGGTTTTCATCATACAGAAATACAATCTTCGGAAACAGAACCGGCTTCTTGCAGTCTGCCTTACCCTGTCCGCGTCTTCTGACATTCAACATGCATATCGTCGCAAGCTTTGCAAATCTGCCTGTTCCCGTTCCTGTCGTAACCGTAATAAAAGGATAATCTCCTCTGCTTGAAGCAACCGTATTAAACTTGTACTCCCAGCCCTGATATCCTTGCTCGAATTCCTTTGTCACATCGGCATATGCCTGTGACTCAGCCGTTTCCTGATCCACACCCATCTTAATATACTTATTCACATACTTGGCATATGATTTCTCGGCATACGGCTCCAAAATCAAATCCGCACTCGGCACGGTGAATCCGCCATACTGCTGGCTGGCTGCCGAAAGAACGATATCACCGATAACATCAAATGCCACATCCAGCGATTTCGGTTCGTTATACCAGAGATTGCCCATCTCAAAGCCGCCTGTCAACACAGACTGGACATCAAACAGACAGCAGTTCATCGTATCACGCCTTGCCGACATATCATGTACGTAAATATAGCCGTCACGGCATGCCTGTATCTCATCGGTCGTCATAAAAAACTTCTGATACAGTTCTTTATTTAACTGGTTAAAGATCAAGCTTCTTTTCGTAGAAACAAGCGCACTGTCTGTATTGGAATTTTCCTTGTCACCGATATACATGATGGACTGGCTCTTCTTATAGACATCATCCAGCATCCTGACAAAGTCCTGCTTATAATTCCGATAGTCACGATAGCTCTTGGCAACAATCGGCTTTACCTCTTCCAGAGCACTCTCAACGATATTATGCATGATCGGAATCGGAATCTCGTCCTGCTCCAGCTCATCCACTCTCTTAACAACACATTCACAGATATATCTTTTCTCCTCCTCCGTGAACTTGGTCAATGCACGATATGCCGACTTGCCGACTGCATCCACTACCTTCTGTACATTGAACTCTTCCCTTGTCCCGTCTTTTTTGATCATCTTGACAGGTCTCTTCGTTTTGTATAACTGTGAATAATCTACAGATTCTCCCGAAGCACTTTCTACTTTTTCACTCATTTTTACTGCTCCCCTCGCTATAATCATCACTACATTTTGTGTTGCCGCATCTATTTGTAATCTATATCTTGTATGCTTATTAAAATATATCAATTTGACCTCTCTTTGTCAACATGCAAAGTACACAAAACGATGCCTTTATTTTCTACATGTGCTATACTATACCCATGAGAATCCTTGCTGCCGGAGGTGTCTATGGCGTTCAAACCGGGCGTTTATACCGCAAGAAAAAAAGACGGCACAATATACTATCGTGCCTCCATAACGCATCATAACAAACACATCAGTCTTGGCTCTTACAGCACGGAGCAAAAGGCTCATTTGGCATATCTGTGCGCGCATAAACTACTTTCTTCCGCCCAAAAGCCGGAGGAATACCATGGTGATTGTCCTCTTTCCTTTGAAAAATGGATCATCCTGATCAATTTTCGGGACAACCTGGTTTATTTCAAAAATCCGATCTATCTGCGCCGCAACTATTTTGAATACTATCTGAACCGAGATATGGTATTGAAATTCGATATCGACGATCTGTTTTACTATTCCGAGCATAAGATATCCGCCCGCGGAGGACATCTCTTTGTCGCAGACTATGGTATGCAGGTCAGCATTGCGGGCAGATACGGTATCAAGACCTACGCCGTACCGGACAAGGATTACAGATTCATCAATCAGGATCCGACTGATTATCGTTATGAAAACATTGAAATCATCAACCATTATACCGGTGTCAGCCGCTTTAAAAAAAACGGAAAACTCGGATACAAAAGTATCATACATATCAGAAGCAATTATGTGATTGGTTGTTTTGATACGGACATCGAGGCCGCCATTGCCTATAACAAAGCGGTTGACTGTCTGAAAAAACAAGGAATTTCCAGAAATTACGAAACCAATTACATCGACTGCATATCCCCCTCGGCTTATGCAGACTTGTACTCCTCCATCAAACTGCCCAAACGTCTGCTGCATTTTAATGCACTGTCCAACACGTCTGCACAGTGATCACTTCCTATTCCAAAGACCGCACTCCGGGTCAAACCATAGACACCGGCACAACACAAAGCACCGCCTACTCCTAAACCGATTTGGCCAACTTTTTTGTTCGGATAACCTCCTTTGCCTGCATCTTTTGCAATCTTCATATATCCAATTGACATGATTGTCAAGATGTATCAATATACGTTCTATCTTTCTGCTCAAAAAAAGCAAAACGGCATAGTCTCCCGACTATGCCGTTTTGCAAATATCCTTTTCTGATTTCTACATGAAGAACACGTGACCGCCATGTTGAAACAGGAACGTGAGTCCTCCCCAACTGGTTTCGGAGCCTGCCTTGAAATAAAGTGCTCCTCCTGACAGATCCTCACCTTTCAGCGCACGATTCACCGCTGCCATCGTATCAATCGTAATTTCCGCCGAATGATAACTGCCGTTCTTGGTCGGTGAAAACTGTGTGATTCCGCCGTTGTCCTGAAGAATCACTTCCTGAACCGTATCAGGAAAATGCTCACTCTCCACACGATTCAGTACAACATTTGCAATCAGCTGCTTACCCTTTGCATCCTGGTTGCCGGCTTCCGCCTGAACAATCTTACACAATGCTTCATATTCCTCTACCGGCAGAATCAGTTCAACTTCCTGCGCCGTTTCCTGCTTCTGTCCTTCGACTGCCACATCCTCTGATTCTTCTCGAACTTCCGCCGTCTCCTCTGCTGCTGTATCATCTGTTGCCTCTGTCTTGATCAGATTGTTAGCTGATACGGATTCCAATATCTCGCCTGCCATATAGATTCCGTTGTTAACCATTTCTGTCGTACGCTCGATTGTGTTGATGGTCTCATCATGGAAAAAACACATACATATGAGTGCCGTTCCCATGATTGCAACTCCACAATACACATATGTGAATGTTGAAATACTCTTCATGACCTTACGGGCATGAATGAACTTGGTTTTCATAAATAAATACTCCTTTATTTTCCGGGTAAAGTCTATATGATGTTCCTCGACCCACCCTGTTCTACCACTTCTTGTACATTATACCACAGTTTACCATAAAATATTACGTAAATATTACGTTTTGTTACATTTTCGTATCTTTGCCCATTTTTAAGTCAATATTTTGTATCATTTTCGTTAATTTTGCCCTAAATATAGAATAAGAAGACCTATGGCGCATCAAATCGTCCATAAGTCTTCTTAAAAATGTTTAGATATTATGTTAACTATTTTTCTTCATAATTCACAAAACTGATATTTAAATCGGCGTCACCTGTAATTCCGTCTATGACACCCACCTGCGAATACTGCCACATATCAAACTCATATGGGTAGTCCGGCTTCTCCGCACTCTGGTTGAGCCAGATATCATAATCCTTGAGCTTCGTCAGATCCAGACGTGTCAGCAGAAACTTCTTATCCGAATAGATCATGGGATTATATCCATATCCCTTAACCGTATCGCAAAAAGCCTTTGTATACTGCGTGATCTCATCATTTGTCAGCTTGTCCGTACGTGCCGTGTCGTTCTTGACTTCCTCGACATCACATACGACCGGATATGTAATCTTATAATTCATAATGGCCGCAACAACAAAATTCGCTTCTTCTACTGCCTCTACCGTAGATGTGGCCTGTGAATAGAAATATACACCGACCTTGATACCGTTGTTGATCGCCCCCTGGATATTCTTTGCACAATTTTCATCTAAGATCAGCTGTCCCGATCCGTAACCCCTTGATCCGACCCTGATCATGGCAAACTGTATGCCCGATGCCTTGACCTTTGCCCAGTCGATATCTCCCTGATACTTCGATACATCTATGCCGACAGTCGAAATCTGCTTCCCGTCATCATAGTATTTCATCAATTCGCCGTCTCTTACGAATCCCTCTTCAATATCATAGGCATTGCGTGAAAGTGCATCATTGAGTTCCACCCACTCTGTCTTGCCGTCATCATTGAGAATCGATGTATGCTTCCCGTCTCCTGCATACTTTGAATTGGTCTCTTTCTGTCTCTCGGTTGATTTGCCGGTACTGCTTGAACTGCTTGAACTGCTCGAGCTGCTGGAACTGCTCGAACTACTCGAGCTGCTGGAGCTGCCGGAACCGGAGCCTTTGGATGAAGAGCTTGATTGTGCAGACTGCTTTTCCTCTTGGTCCTCTTTTTCTTCTTTTTCCTCTTCTTCCTCATCATACAGTTCCCAAAAATCCAGATCGTCCGAAGTCAGATCACTCTGTCCGAGAAGCAGTTCATCCTCGCTGTCGGTCGTGGTCTCTTCCGTCTGTTCTTCACCCTTTTGTAATACAGGTATCTCCTTCTCATGAGCAGGCTTTGTATTCAGATAAAGAGCCGCCAGGAAAAGCAGCATAACAAGAGAACCTGCCAGAACACACATCCTGACCATTTTCTTATATTCATTTTGATTATCATGACTACCGTTCATTGACATGCCGGACACTCCTGCGATTGTTCTTAAGTATTTTGTTCTGATTGACAAATATCACAACCATTCAGAATGATTCTTTGATGTTGCTTTGTTCTAAATAGTTGTCCCATATTCTATGTTTTATGATAAAATAATTCTATGAAAATGAAAATACAGCCCCTAAAAATAAAATTCATAGGCTTCCTGCTGTTGCTTCTGCTGTTCAGCGGATGCTCTTCCAAAGAAATCTCGCCGATATCCAAAACCGGTTTCGCTTTTGATACCGTAGTAACCATCACATTATATGATTCGAAAGACACAGAACTGCTGGATTCCTGTTTTTCACTATGTGCGGATTACGAGCAACTGTTCAGTAAGACCATTGCAACCAGTGACATAGGACGCATCAATACCTCCAAAGGGCAGCCTGTTGCCGTTTCCGAGGAAACTGCTTATCTGCTGAGCAAAGCCATTGAATACAGCTCATTATCGGATGGACTCTTTGATGTCACCATTGCGCCTGTCGATGCCCTATGGGACTTCAATTCAGAGGCAGCAGCCACAAATCATGCCGTCCCACCCTCTGCAGCAGATATCTCATCTGCACTTACACATGTCAACTATCATAATATCATCCTGTCCGACGATACCGTCACACTGCTTGATCCCGATGCTTCCATTGATCTGGGCGGCATTGCTAAAGGCTATATTGCTGACCGGCTCAAAAAACATCTCGTTGCGCATGGCGTACAATCCGCTATCATCGACCTTGGCGGCAACATCCTGACCATCGGCACCAAGCCGGATGGTTCCAAGTTCCACATCGGTATCAAACGGCCTTTTGATCCGTCAGGAGACATCATGACTGCCGTCGATGCAGCAGACAATTCAGTCGTAACCTCCGGCATCTATGAACGTTGCTTCACCTATGAAGACCGGTTGTATCACCATATATTATCAACAGCAACCGGCTATCCTGCAGACAGCGACTTAAACAGCGTCACCATCATTTCCGCTTCTTCTCTGGACTGTGATGCACTCAGCACCATATGTCTCATCAAAGGACTGGAAGACAGCATGGCACTGATTGAAAGCATTCCCGATACGGAAGCGGTCTTCATTACAAAAGACGATCAGGTCTATACTACTCTCCCCTGACTAATAAACCCTTGAAATAATCTTTTTAGGGCATTTTTCAGCACATGCTCCGCAGCCCGTACATTTCTCCTGATCGATGTATGCCAGCGCATCTGTTACTGTAATCGCTCCGACCGGACACTCCTTCACACACAAGCCACAACCGATACAACCGGTCTTACATGCCTTCGCAACAATGGCACCCTTCTCATTCGAATGACACTGTACCGCATACTTCGCGCTGTACGGAATCATCTCGATCAGATGTTTCGGACACTCTGCAATACATTTTCCACATGCCTTACATTGATCCGCATCCACTACTGCCACGCCGTTAACGATCGAAATAGCACCAAACTGGCATGCCTGCACACAGGTTCCGAATCCCAGACATCCGTAATTGCAGGACTTCGGTCCGCCATTCGGCACAAAGGCAAGCATCTTGCAGTCTTTGATTCCGATATAGTCATAATCCGAAACCGTATTTTCACACGTTCCGTTACACTTCACATAAGCGACCTGACGCACCATTTCTCCCGCATCCAGTCCCATGATCCGTGCAATCTCATTTGCCACTGCACTGCCGCCGACCGGACATGTACCCGGCTGTGCTTCACCTTTGACAATGGCCGCCGCAAGACCGGAACATCCTGCATATCCGCAGCCGCCGCAGTTATTTCCCGGAAGTGCCGCAAGAACAGCCTCTTCTCTCTCGTCCGTCTCGACTGCCAGATACTTTCCCGCAATTCCCAGGAAAACACCGATGAACAATCCGATTCCGCCTACACATGCAACCGCTATGATAATTCCCGTAATATTCATTCTGATATCCTCCTAAAGCAGACCGGAAAATCCAAAGAATGCAATCGCCATCAGACCCGCAGTCACGAGCACAATAGGCATTCCCTGAAATGGTTTCGGTACATCGTTATATTCCGTCTTCTCCCTGATGCCCGCCAGTATGACGATAGACACCAAAAAACCAAACGCAGTTGCAAATCCGTTCACGACACTGCTTAATATATCATAAGACTTCTGCACATTGGTCAGCGCAACACCGAGCACCGCACAATTCGTCGTAATCAACGGCAGATAAACACCAAGTGCCTGATAGAGTCCCTTCATCTTTTTCTTGAGAAACATCTCCACAAACTGTACCAGTGCAGCAATGACAAGGATAAAAACAATCGTCTGCAGATAGGTAATATCTAACGGTGTCAGTACAAACTGATAGATGGCTCCCGTCACCGCAGAAGACAATGTAATGACAAACACTACCGCAGCTCCCATACCTGCCGCCGTCTCCACCTTCTTCGATACACCTAGAAAAGGACAGATGCCCAAAAACTGACTTAGAACTACGTTATTGACAAATGCTGAACCGACTGCGATCAATAATAATTCATTCATGCTTTAGCCGCCCCCTTCTTCTGATTGGTAATCTTGATTTTTTCCTCTACCATCTTACCTGCGCACGAAGACGCATTGACACAGGATGCACATCCCGTATCACACTTGATGAGTACACCGTCCCGCTTTGCCTTTTTCATCTTCATCTTATTCTGTAATGCCGTCAGACATGCCAGTACAAAAAACGCACCCGGTGCCAGGATAAAGATCGTTACCGGCTCATAAGCCTCCGGCATCACCTGTATATCAAATATCTTGCCGGAACCGATCAGCTCTCGGAACGCACCGATCAATGTCAGTGCTACTGAGAAGCCAAGTCCCATGCCGATACCGTCAAAGACAGATAGTATCACACTGTTCTTGTACGCATATGCTTCCGCCCTGCCCAGAATGATACAATTCACAACAATCAGCGGAATATAGATACCCAAAGAACTGTAAAGCGAAGGAACAAATCCCTCCAGCAACAGCTCCACGATCGTAACAAACGAGGCAATGATGACGATAAATGCCGGAATCCGCACCTTGTCGGGAATGATCTTACGCAGCATCGAAATCATCATATTAGAAAGAATCAATACGGCTGTTGTCGTCAGTCCCATGCCGAGACCGTTGATTGCAGAAGTCGTAACCGCAAGCGTCGGACACATACCGAGCATCAGAACAAAGGTAGGATTCTCTTTGATCAATCCATTAAATAACCGTTCAAACACCTTACTCATACGACTTACCTCCATATATTCCATCGCTCAGATTGCTGGCATCATAAAAAGCAAGTGCTGCATTCACTGCATTGACCATCGCATTGGTCGTAATGGTCGCGCCGCTCAACGCATCAATCTCATAATCCGCTGTTGCTCCCGTCTTCGTATAAGAAAACTTTGAAACTGCTTTGCCTCCAAACTGGCTTGTAAATTCATCTTCCTTCGCCTTCATTCCCAGTCCTGCCGTCTCATTGATGCTAAGGACTTCAACACCGGTCACAGTACCGTCATCTTTTAACCCTATGGAAATGGTAATGTCACCGCCATATCCCTCATGTGTCGTAACAGTAAACACAAATCCGATGACCTCACCGGAAGCATCTACCGCAAACAAACCTTCATCAATGCTTTCTTCGCCATAGCCGGCTTCCTCCAGATACCCTCCACTGCAGGAAAGTTCCAGTTCAAAATCATGATTGGGACTTTCAAAAGATGCTGCTTCAGGGTAAACGCTCTGGTATGCCTCCTGCTTTACCTTTTCCTCCTGTACGCGAATCGGCTCTTTCGTAATATCATATACGAATCCGAGGAACAGACCCGCAATGACCGTAATGACCGTCAGGATAATCGTATTCTTCACTGTCTCATTCATCAGATTTCCCCTCCTTTGCCAAAGCATCTCGGAACGGTAATCTTCTCAATCAACGGCACCAGCAGATTTCCTAAAATAATGGCATAGGAAACACCCTCCGCAGCCACACCGAATACCCGGAACAGACCCGTAAAGATACCCAGAACAATTCCATACAGTACCTTTCCCGTACCGGTAATCGGAGAAGTCGCATAATCTGTTGCCATAAAAAATGCCCCCAACATCAGACCGCCGCCCGCAAGCTGTGCCGTCAGATAATTAGCATCCCAGCCCTGTCCGCCGAAGATTCCGATGAAGATAGCAAATGTCACGATATAGGATCCGGGAATCTTTAAGTCGATTACTCCTGCAAGCAACAGGATAATGGCTCCCAGCACAATCGCGATGACCGAAGTCTCACCGATTGTTCCCGCCTCTTTACCGATGACCATATTAAATGTGTTAACTGCTTCACCGGCTTTATAAAGTGCCAGCGGCGTTGCAGTTGTCACTCCGTCATATGTAAAAGTCGTCATACGTGCCGTAAAGGAAATCAGCAGAAAACATCTTGCCCCCAATGCAGGGTTCATAAAGTTCTGCCCAAGACCTCCAAACAGCATCTTGACGATCAGAATCGCAAATACACCACCGATTACAGGTATCCACCACGGCACTGTAGACGGCAGATTTAACGCAAGCAGCAATCCTGTTACGACTGCACTTAAATCTCCGATCGTCGTCGGCTTCTTCATAAGCTTTGTGTATACAAATTCGGTCAGCACACAGGTCGCGATACAGACAGCAACCACCACGGCTGCTTCCAAGCCAAAATTATAAATACCAAACCCCGTCGCCGGTAAAAGTCCTAAAATGACCACAAACATAATGGAGCTCGTAGACAATTTACTTCTGATGTGCGGTGAGGATGATACATTCATCAAATTGCTCAAGATATTTTCCCCCTATTTTTTCTTGTTTGCCAAGATCATTCGACGCATTGATTTGATACTCTGTGTCAGCTGACGCTTTGCCGGACAGACATAACTGCAGCAGCCGCATTCGCAGCATTCCATTCCATTGTTCTTCACGAATTTCTCTTCGTCTCCGTGCTCGGCATAGTCAGCCAGTCTTGCCGGTATGACGCGCCCCGGACAGATATTGACACACATACCGCAATTGATGCATTGTGTCGGCTTCATACGCTCCACATCATCCTTTAACAGGCACAGCAATGCGGAAGATGTCTTCGTGGCGGGCACATTTGTATCAAAGATGCCAAAGCCCATCATCGGCCCGCCGGATATGATCTTCTCCGGCTTTCTGATGAATCCTCCTGCTTCTTCAATCAATTCACTGTAGTTGGTTCCTACCTTGACGATGAAATTACGCGGCTCTCTGATTGCATCTCCCGTCACGGTAACGATACGGTGCATCAATGGCTTACCTTCGATGACTGCATGATATACCGCCACGATGGTATCTACATTATTCACGATGCAGCCTACATCCGAGGGCAGCATGGACGAATTGATCGCCCGCTTCGTCGTCGCATAAATCAACTGTCTCTCCGCTCCCTGCGGATACTTCGTCTTTAACACCTTGACAGACATCCGGCTCTCATCCAGTACAAGATCCTTTAGCTTTCTGATGCAGTCAGGCTTATTGTCCTCCACTGCCAGAATTCCCTTTGCATGAGGAAACAGGCACAAAATAATCTTCAACCCTGCCACAAGCTTCTCCGGCTCCTCCACCATCCTACGATAATCGGAAGTCAGATACGGCTCGCATTCCGCACAGTTGGCTATGACATAAAATATCTTATCGGGATCCTTCGGCGACAGCTTCACATGTGTCGGGAAACCTGCTCCGCCCATTCCTACGATTCCCGCCTCCCGAATGATTTCTATGACCTCTTCCCGTGTCATATCAGCCAATTCCTTGTGATGGATCGGAGGCGCTTCTTCATACAGACCGTCATTCTCAATGATGATCGACATGACGTTATCACCTGTCACAACTCTTCTCGGTTCGATAGCTTTTACCGTACCGGACACTGATGCATGGATCGGTGCAGATACAAAGCCTCCCGCCTCTGCTATCTTCTGTCCCGCAAGTACTCTCTCTCCCTTTGTCACAATCGGCTTAGCCGGTGCCCCGATATGCTGGGACAGAGGATACACCAGATCTCCCTTTGGGAGCACGGCAAGGATGGGTTTATCCTTGGATATCTTCTTGCCGTCGTACGGATGAATTCCGCCCTTAAATGTAAATGCTGCCATATTCAACCCCTCCTGAATCAGTTCTGTTGATCCTGATCCTTTGATTTTCTATTGATTCTGCTCTTAATACGATCTGCTGAAATTCTCGCATGTGTCTTCAGATTCGGGTATGCTTTCAAAATACGCCCCTGCTGAAAGCGATTGCTTGTAAATACAGCATTCAGCTTCTTTGCAAAGCCTGCAACCTTTTCCTTGACCTCATCCGTATGATTCACAAGTCCCAAACGTGCCAGCTGCTCATTGAAAACCGCCTGACGTACATCCATACGCTTGGAAAAGCGCTTCACATAGTTCATTTCCCTAAACTGCGTCCTGAACGCTTCCACCCTCGCATAAATATCCTCTCCCGATTCATAGATCCTGCTGGACTTGACGTAATCGGTAAACTCCTCGAACAGTACATCCATCTTTTCCAGCTTCTTGGAAAGGTCAGCTGCTGCAATCGTTGCAAACGTAAAATCCACTGCATACACCACTGCACATATGATGACGGCAATTCTCCCCACCGACTCCGGATACAACGCCACCACACGATCCACTGTCGGCTGCAGCACGGTAAAGAGCAACACCGAAGCAGCTCCCCATGCAATGGTAGAACTAAGGCATATCCTGCCCTTATAGTTGAACTTCTGGTCGGTGTAATCCCACCAGCTCGTATGAAAAAGGCCTTCCATCACGACAGCAGTCACATATTCCAGTACGGTTGCCACAAATGCGCCGACGAAAAAAAGCACTACATGATTACCCGCAAACGGACGCAGCAGCAAGTACAGTGCAATCGCTCCGACTCCGTAGATTGTGCACACCGGTCCCGTTACATACCCTCTGTTCACGATCTTACGCTCCAGTACCGACATATAACAGCTCTCCCAGATCCATCCGACCACACTGTAGATAATCAGATAATTCATAAGCAGATAAAAACTGATTCCCAGTATTTCAAAATCCCACATGGTTTTCTCCCTTCGCACAACTATAAATACTATACTAAATTTTTCAACAAAATTCTACCCATTACGCATTTTTTACTACTTTTTTCTCCGAAATATTGTATACTTAAGATAGAATAAGCCATACAGAGTGAGGTGAACCATATGCAGACACACACGCAGCGTTTGAACGACGTCAGAACTTCATATCCGCTCAGCCGAATCGCACCCCCCGATGAGATTCTCTTTCTCGATATAGAGACAACCGGCTTTTCAGCCAAGTCCTCTTATCTGTATATGATCGGCTGCCTGTATTATGAAAATGATGCATATCATACAATTCAATGGTTTGCCGATACCTATGAAGAGGAAGATCAGATCCTAAGCTCCTTCTTCCGATTCAGCAAACGATTTAAATATCTCGTACATTATAACGGTGCACAATTTGATCTGCCCTATCTGTCTAAGAAAATTGAAAAATATCAATTTTCATATACCTTTGACGACTTTGAAAGCATTGATATCTATAAACGCATTGCTCCTTATAAACTGTTGCTCTCCCTGGAAAATCTCAAGCAAAAAACCATTGAGACTTATCTCAAATTGAACAGAGAGGATCTCTATAACGGAGGTCAGTTGATATCGGTGTATCATGAGTATGTAAAAACCCCGACCAGATATAACAGCGAGCTGCTCCTGCTGCATAATTTTGAAGACCTAAAGGGCATGCTGCAGATCCTGCCGATCCTGTCCTATTATGATCTGTTCCACACCCCTCTGACTTATGAAAGATCTGTACTGAACGAGTACGAAGATATCCACGGAGTAAAACAACGCGAACTGCTGCTGACCTGTGATGCCCCGCTGCCTCTTCCTGTCGATATCTCTTATCAGAAGAACAACTGCCGCATTATGAGCAGTTCCGCTCAGATCAAACTGCGCATTCCCCTGCTTCATCAGGAACTCAAATATTTTCTGCCAAACCACAGAGAATACTACTACCTGCCAATGGAAGATACCGCCATCCACAAAAGCGTGGCTGCCTATGTAGACAGAAACCATCGCATTCCGGCAACCCCCGCCACCTGCTACACCAAGAAAGAAGCCGACTTTCTTCCCCAATGGCAGCCCTTTGTCACACCTGAATTCAAAAATGACTATAAAGACAAGGTATCTTATTTCTGCTTCGAAAAAGCAATGCTGGATGACTCTTCGCTCCTTGAAGAATATGCACAAAAGCTGCTGTTCATGTTTATAGAAGCATAAAACTGCTTTTCTCGGAAAGTCTGTTGACACCTTTTAATCTAAAAAAGGGACATCCATGATTCGGATGTCCCTTTCATATTAACCCTTTTGATAGTAAAAAGAATTCTTTCTGATATAGCCGTAGTCCTTATGATTCATAATCTGTTCCGTACTTCCGATAAACAGGATGCCGTCCTTTACAAGCGATGCACTGAACTTCTTGAAAATCTCATCCTTTGCTTCCTCTGTAAAATAAATCAATACATTTCTGCAAACAATGAAATGGCATCTGTCCGGATATTTGTCCTTCAGGAGATTATGCTCCTTGAATTCCACTCTGGTCTTGACCTCGCTCGATATCTGATAAGAAGCTCCGACCTTTGTAAAAAACTTTGCCTTCAGGTCACTCGGAACATTTGCTATACTCTTTTCCGAATACAGTCCCATCTGAGCCGCCGCAAGTACCTGCTTGTCCAAATCCGTTGCATAAATCTTAATCTGTGATAACGGAAGATGTCTGGACAATGCCATGACGAGCGAATACGGTTCGTCTCCCGTCGAGCATGCAGCACTCCAAATCTTCAGATTCGTCCCAAACTTGGATATCAGCTCCGGAATATATTGCTTATCCATCAGTTCCCACTGATCTGTATTCCGATAAAACTCCGATACATTGATCGTCAGATAGTTTACAAAATCCTCAAAGGTTTTCTTATCGGTCTTAAGTGCCCCTAAAAACTCTTCATAGCCTGACATCTTGTACTTATTGATCAGTGTATCTATTCTCCTGCGCATCTGCTTCTCTTTATACGCATTCAAATCAATCTTCGTCATATCGAAGACCGCCCGTTTAAAGGCCTCATAATCGTATATCATAAATTCAGTCTCCTACGAGAATTATTCTTGATCTTCCGCATCCTTTGCAATCTCAGCATCAATATCAACTGATACGAACTCTGCATCGGATTCTTCCTTCTCGGGAGCAGCTTCCTCTTCCGGAGCAAGCAGAGCCTTAATACTCAGACTGATCTTTCTGTCTGTCGCATTGAAATCAACGATCTTAGCAGTTACTTCTTCGCCGACCTTTAATACATCTGACGGCTTCTCAATATGTTCCTTTGAAATCTGTGATACATGTAACAGT
The DNA here is from genome assembly GCA_964638005.1 of uncultured Lachnospiraceae bacterium. GTDB lineage: Bacteria > Bacillota > Clostridia > Lachnospirales > Lachnospiraceae > JAAYYM01. Next base: position 56,924 of record CAZWXS010000003.1, on the reverse strand, counting down.
GCATCCACACCGGGTACCAGCTCAATAAAAGCGCCAAAATCAGTCATTCTGGCAACCTTGCCTGTCACCTCTGTACCGACTGCAAACTTCTTCTCTGCCTCCAGCCATGGATTCGCATCATCAAATTTCAAACTAAGTGCAATTTTCGTACCTGTAATTTCCTTAATCAACACCTTCAATGTATCGCCGGTCTTAAATACCTTCTTAGGATTCTCAACCCTGCCCCATGACATCTCTGAGATATGAAGCAGACCGTCCGCTCCGCCCAGATCCACAAATACACCAAAGTCCGTAACATTCTTAACAACACCTTCAACAACATCGCCAACCTTCAGCTTTGCAAACAATTCCTTCTGAAGCTCTGCGCGCTTAGCCATCATCAGCTGTCTTCTGTCACCAATCACTCTGCGTCTCTTAGGATTGAACTCGCTGATAACGAACTCGATCTCCTGTCCCGCATACTTGGTCAAATCCTTCTCATAACTGTCTGATACAAGGCTTGCCGGGATAAATACTCTTGCTTCTTCGACGATTACGCTTAAGCCGCCGTCCAATACCTGTGATACGGTTGCCTTGAGCACTTCTTTATTCTCGAATGCTTCTTCGATTCTCTTATTACCCTTATCCGCTGCAAGGCGTTTGTATGTCAATAACACCTGGCCTTCTCCGTCGTTCACTTTCAGAACCTTTGTTTCCATTGTGTCGCCGACTTTAACGCAGGTCGTAAGATCTACAGGTGTATTTGAATATTCGTTTCTTGTTACGATACCGTCTGATTTATAGCCAATGTTTAATATAATCTCATCCGGCTTAACGTCTATGACAGTTCCTTCAACTACCTCTCCCGTGTGTATTGTTTTCAATGATGATTCCAGCATCTGTTCAAAAGTTAATTCTGACATAATTTTGAACCTCCTCAATAATATTATTTGGCGTTGACGCCCCCGCAGTAATACCTACACAACGAATGGATTTAGTAGCTCCTGTCTCTAAATTCAAGTCATCAAGTGTCTGTATAAAATGTGTATCTACACACTCAGCTTTGCAGATTTCGTATAATTTCTGAGTATTGGAACTATGAGTTCCTCCGATCACAATCATCGTATCCGCAGCACTTGCAATCTCCGCAGCTTCTTTCTGTCTGTCTTCTGTGGCATTGCAAATTGTATTCACAACATTTATATCATAACCTTTTTCTGAAAAAATTTCAACTAAATCTTGAAATTTATTGTAGTTAAATGTCGTTTGAGAAACAATGCAAACCTTTTGATTTATGGGCATTTCAAATTTCCTTGCTTCCTCGGCCGTACCAATCACAACCGCAGGTGCCGCACACCAGCCTTTAATCCCTTCGACCTCCGGATGATTGTCATTCCCGAAAATCACGATCTGTGCGCCTTTCAGACTCTCTTCCTCTACGATTTTGTGAATCTTTCGAACAAAAGGACAGGTCGCATCAACGCAGTTAAATCCCCGTTCTTCTATTCTTTTGTAAACATCCTTCGGCACTCCGTGGGAGCGTATGATAACAGTTCCCTCATCAACCTGCTCCAACTCTTCCAGGGAATGCAGCATCCTGACGCCTTTACTCTCCAGATCTGCAACCACCGTTTCATTGTGAATAATCGGTCCGAGCGTATAAATATTGCCGCCCTGTTCAATCTGTTCATACACCTTATCAACTGCTCTTTTGACACCGAAGCAAAATCCAGCCGACTTTGCCAACTTCACTTCCATCGGTTCTCTCCTTACCTGATTTTCATAATCACTCTTTACTCCGAAATCCCACTGCCTGCCGCATAGCCCGTGGACCACGCAATCTGCAGATTAAATCCCCCCGTCAGAGCATCTACATCCAATACCTCACCGACAAAATAAAGTCCTTTTACGAGCTTTGATTCCATCGTCGTCGGATTGATTTCCTTAAGAGCAATCCCGCCGCGTGTGATAATGGCCTCCTCAAATCCACGGCTTCCCGTGACCGTCATTTCCATATTCTTGAGTACATGAACCAATCGGCTGCGTTCGACACGCGATATTTCATTGACATGTCTCTCCTCGTCGATTCCGGACAATCGAATAATGATCGAAATCAATTTGGACGGCAGCAATTTGTTCATTGCATTTTTGAATTGTTTATTCTGGTTCTCGGCAAAATCCCGTAACACGCGCTCATCTAACTGCTGTTCGCTCAGTGCCGGTTTCAAGTCGATCAAAAGTTTTAAACCGGCTTGATACATGCTGTGGTCAATATGGCTGCTGGCGCTTAAAATCAACGGCCCGCTGACCCCGAAATGTGTAAAGAGCATCTCGCCGAAATCCTCATACACCTTCTTACCACCCTGTTCCAACCGAATGCGTACATTCTTGAGCGATAGCCCCTGCAGCTTCGTAACCCATTCTTCCTGTACGGTTAACGGTACAAGTGCAGGCTGTCTGTCCGTAACATGGTGTCCGGCGTCCTCTCCGATGCGGTATCCGTCACCGGTCGTACCACATGCAGGATAAGAGCAGCCACCTGTCGCAACAATCACTGCATCCGCCTCCAGATGTTCTCCTTTTTCCAGCATAACACCCGATACTCTGCCATCCTTCTGCTCTACCTTGCGCACTTCCGTCTTCAATCTGACACAGACAGGCGGAATACTGGTTTTCAATTTTCGTTCCAGCGCCTTAATGACATCCGAGGAATGATCGCTCTGCGGAAACACTCTGTCTCCGCGTTCTGTCTTGGTTCTAAGACCTTCTTTTTCAAACCACTGTATGGTCTCTGTATTGGAAAATCCATAAAAAGCACTATACATAAACTTTCGTCCGGAAATCACATGATCAAAAAACGTATCTGTATCACAAGCATTGGTCAGATTGCATCTGCCTTTACCCGTGATAAACAATTTCTTGCCCAGCTTCTCGTTCTTTTCAAGCAGCGTGACCTGATGCCCGTTTTCTGCTGCAGCAATTGCCGCCATCATTCCCGATGCACCTCCGCCGATTACGATTACATTGCTCATCTTCTATGCCTGCCCTGCAAATGCATGATATGCATCTTCCAGCATCTCAACAACCTCATCTTCTGAGAGGTCGAATTCTCCGCTTGTCGCCATACACGCCATACCGTGTATAAATGTAAATATCTTCATAAAGATTGTTCCAACATGATCCGGATTCAGATTCGGAATCCTCTTAATTTCCCGAATAACAAATCCCTTGTTGTTACCGTTCAGAAGATCATACATCGTCTGGTCCTCATCCAGCTTCGTCATAAACAAGAGTTTGAACAAATTCGTCTCTGCCTTGGCAAATTGAATATATTGAAGTCCAAGATCTACAAAAGGTGTATCATTTTCCTTCTCTGACTTCTCATAATAATCCTCGAAATAATCACGTGCTTTAGCAAACAGTTCCTTATTCAGTTCATCCATTCCTTTGAATACTCTGAAAATCGGCTGTGTAGAACACCCGATATAGGTCGCAAGCTTTCTGGCTGTCACATGATACATACCCTGTTCCCTTAACAGTTCAAAAGCGCCATCAATGATCATTGTCTTGGTAATCGTTTCTTTTCTTGCCATCTTATGCAATCTCCTCTCCACTGTCCGCGTAATATAACAACAGGCGGTACCTCTTATCCATGGCACCACCTGTTCATTATAACATACGTTATTTAATATTGCTACTACAAAATAAATTTTATAGTGATTGGAAAATTATACAGGATATGCTCCGTTTGCAGTATCTGCCTTTGTCATATCTACTTTTTCCTGCTGTGCCTGACGATACTTGAAGAAATCAACTGCAACCTGTGGGAACAACGCATAGGACAATACGTCCTCATCCTGCTGCTTCCATTCCTTCATCTCTGACTCCAGCTTATCAAGCTCGTTCGGAATCAAATCTGCCGGACGGCATGTGATTCTCTCTTCACCCGGAATAACCTTGTCGATGACTTCCTGACTCATAGGCTTAACTGTCTGGCCATATTCGCCCTTAAGCACTGCCTTGGTCTGATCCGTAGCCATCTTATATCTCTCACCCATGAGTACGTTGAATACAGCCTGTGTACCAACAATCTGTGATGAAGGAGTAACAAGAGGTGGCTCACCGAGGTCTTTACGAACTCTCGGAATCTCCTGAAGCACTTCATAATACTTGTCTTCTGCATTCTGCTCTTTGAGCTGTGATACCATGTTGGATAACATACCACCCGGTACCTGATATAATAAAGTCTTGATGTCAACGCCCATAACCTTCGGATTCAACAATCCGTTGGCAAGGCACTCGTCTCTGAACGGTCTGAAATAGTCTGCAATCTCTGCCAGCAGCTTCTGGTCATAACCTGTATCATAAGGTGTTCCCTTAAATGTCTCAACCATAACCTCTGTAGCAGGCTGTGAAGTGCCCATAGCAAGCGGTGACATAGCACAGTCAATGACATCAACACCAGCTTCAACAGCCTTCAGATATGTCATGCCTGCAACACCTGATGTGTAATGTGTGTGCAGCTGGATCGGAAGCTTTGTAGCACCCTTCATGGCTGTAATCAGTTCAGAAGCCTTGTAAGGAACCAGAAGTCCTGCCATATCCTTGATACAGATAGAATCAGCACCCATCTCTTCAATCTTCTTCGCCATATCCATCCAATAGTCCATTGTGTAAGCATCACCCAATGTATAAGATAATGCAATCTGCGCATGACCCTTGCCTGACTGACCCTTTTCCTTATTGGTTGCATCTACTGCAGCCTGCAGATTTCTCAGGTCATTGAAGCAGTCAAAGATACGAATGATATCAATACCGTTTGCGATGGATTTCTGTACGAAGTACTCTACCACATCATCTGCATAAGGGCGGTAACCCAAAATGTTCTGTCCTCTGAAGAGCATCTGCAATTTTGTATTCTTAACCTCTGCTCTGATCTTGCGGAGTCTGTCCCACGGATCTTCCTTTAAGAAACGAAGTGATGCATCAAATGTTGCTCCACCCCAGCACTCAAGTGAGTGATATCCGACTTTGTCAAGCTTCTCTAAGATCGGAAGCATCTCATCGGTCGGCATACGTGTTGCAATCAGGGACTGATGTGCGTCACGCAATATGGTCTCGGTAATTTTTACCGGTTTTTTAGCTGTTTCTGACATTTTATTTCCTCCTATTTATATTTGATTTGGTTCGACATGCAGGATTTTAAGGGCATGGTCTGTTAAAATACTTAGTCCGACATGCGCAATTCGCAGACATTCGTCTGCTTCACATATCAGCAGTTTGCTTTGCAAACTACTGATTAGATCGCGAGCTTCGCCCTATACGATCAGCCAGCCCGACAATTGCAAGTAAACTTGCATTGTCATCCTGTCTGCTCGTGCATGTCTCATTTTACACCGAATATGGCCATGAAAGTTCCGGCGGCTACGGCGGTTCCGATAACACCTGCTACGTTGGGGCCCATGGCGTGCATGAGTAAGAAGTTGGTTGGATCTGCTTCTGCGCCGACCTTCTGTGATACTCTGGCTGCCATTGGTACTGCGGATACACCTGCGGAACCAATCAACGGGTTAACCTTACCCTTCGTAACAAGACACATTAATTTACCGAACATAACACCTGCAAATGTACCAAATGCGAATGCAACAAGTCCCAGTGCAACAATCTTAAGAGTGGATATCTTAATGAATGCTTCTGCGCTTGTCGTTGCACCTACAGAAGTACCAAGCAGGATAACAACGATGTACATCAGTGCATTGGATGCTGTCTCCTGCAACTGTCTGACAACGCCTGACTCTCTGAACAGGTTTCCTAACATCAGCATACCGATCAAAGGTGCTGTTGTCGGAAGTATCATACACACTACGATGGTAACGATGATCGGGAAAAGAATTCTCTCAAGTTTCGATACCGGACGTAACTGTGCCATTTTAATCTTACGTTCTTTTTCAGTCGTAAATAATTTCATGATCGGCGGCTGAATGATCGGTACAAGTGACATATAAGAATATGCCGCTACAGCGATCGGTCCGAGTAATGCCGTCTGTCCAAGCTTGCCTGCAAGAAAGATGGATGTAGGACCGTCTGCACCACCGATGATTGAAATAGCTGCTGCTGCTTTATCATTGAAGCCCATTGCAATTGCTCCAAAGTAAGCTATGAATATACCAAACTGTGCTGCCGCTCCAAGCAAGAAACTCTTAGGATTGGCAATCAACGGACCAAAGTCTGTCATTGCGCCTACGCCCATAAAGATAAGTGAAGGTAAAATTGCCCATTCATCAAGCAGATAGAAATAGTGAAGCAGACCGCCTGCACCGTTCGTGGAATCTTCTATCGTCATCATGATATCGGGATAAATATTAACCAGCAGCATACCAAACGCAATCGGGCACAATAACAATGGTTCGTACTCTTTTTTAATGGCTAAATACAGAAACAAACAGGCAACGGCAATCATAATATAATTTCCCCAGCTCAAGCCGAGAAATGCCGTCTGTTGAATCAGATTTTCCAATGTATTTGCTACATATGACATTTTGTGACCTCCATGTTATTTTCTCTTAAACTAAATCTGCCCTATTTCAGTGTTGCTAACAGTGCGCCTGCTTCTACTGCATCACCTACTGCACAGTCAATGCTTGCAACTGTACCGTCCTGAGGAGCCACAACAGGGATTTCCATTTTCATTGCCTCAAGAACAACCACTGTATCTCCTGACTTCACTGCCTGTCCGGCACTCGCTTCTACTTTGAATACCTTACCTGCTGCGCCGGCTTCGATCTTAACCGATCCTGTTCCTGCGCTTGCTGCGGGTGCTGCTGCAGGTGCCGCCTTAGGTGCTGCTGCAGGTGCTGCCTTAGGTGCTGCTACCGGTGCCGAAACTGCTGCTCCTGTTGCTCCTTCTTCTACTGTTACATCATATACGTTTCCATTAACGGTAATGGTATAATTCTTCATTTCTTATTCCTCCTATTGGTTAGGCTCTCTGCCATTTATTCGTTTTCACTCTCTTAATGCTTCTTACTACAAATCCGTCTGTTGAAGTTCCTGTTTCCGATGCGATTGCTGCTGTTATAACAGCCACAAGCTCCAGATTGTCCGACAGTTCCTCTTTTTCGATGATCTGTGCCACAGTGTTATCAACTGCTGCAGTCTTTTTCATTTTCTTTTTCTGTTTTCTGGCTTCACTTGCCGCCTGCCATTTCGGAATAAAGCTAAAGCAGCTGATAATCAATGAAATCAGAATCAAAACCACAAATACCGTACCCATACCGAGCAATGTATTCAAAGCAGCCTTTTCCATCTTCTCGCCAAATGTAAAGTCTACATTGGTTGCCGCAGATTGCATTGTCAAATATGGATCGTCTTTAAAGATAAATTCAACAACTGCCGTTCTTTCCGTTCCTGTAATCCGAACATTTGTTATGATTTCCTTGCCGTCATAATTGGTGATTTCCGCACCGTCAATGCTGACCGGATCTCCCATGTCTGCTTTGGCTGATTCCCATGATGTGATGGCGCCGATCATACCGTTTCCGTCTACAGCGCGGGCGAATTCATTTTCAAACATGTACTCGACCTTCTCTGCACCCAAATCAGCAAAACCTGATGCGGATGCTCCCTGCAGCTGTGCAAATAAGCTGACATAGGACTGAGATAATGAAAGAACACCTTCTTCCACTCCCGGATCCAATACCTTGGGCTCTTTACTGCCACATGCCGTCATACAGAGAACGCAGGTTATCAAACATAATATTAATCTTAATTTCTTCATATTAAGTATCACCTTTCTTAAACTGTTCCATGCTTTTTGCTTGGACGCTCTTCTCTCTTTGTAAACAGCATCTCAAATGCACCGATGACATATTTTCTGGTGTCGCCGGCTTCTATGATCGTATCTACATATCCTCTCTTTGCAGCTGCTTCCGCACTTGACTGAAGCTCAGCATATTTCTTTGCCTGCTCATCAATCACATCCGCACCCTTACCGTCATACATGATCTTGGCTGCCAGCTTGGCATCCATCATACCGACAGAAGCTGTAGACCATGCAAATGTCATGTCTGCACCGAGTGCCTTTGAATTCATAGTCACGTAAGCACTGCCGAATGCCTGTCCGATGATTACATTTACCTTCGGAACCGTTGCATTTGCAAATGCATATGTCAGTTTTGCTGCTGCTCTTGCAATCTTCTTCTCACAGCACATCGTTGCCTTGAAGCCCTTTGCATTTGTGAGTGAAAGTACCGGAATATCAAAAGCATCACAGAAAGAAATGAAATCTGCTGCCTTCTCGCATCCTCTTGCCGATAATACAGCATCAAAAGTCTCTGCCTTGTTGCCCTCTGCATCATATACTTCCGTACGGTTAGCAACCGCACCGACTGTCGTACCGTTCAGCTTGATGAAACCGATTACCATTTCCTTTGCATAACCTGACTTCACCTCGAAGAAAAGATTGTTGTCTGCAATCTGTGAAAGTGCAATTGCTGTATCGCCTACACAGTTCGCAAGATCTGTAGATGTCCTGTTCAGATCATCCGTACACTCATCAAATGAGCCGTTCTCTTCGTTGTTAGCCGGAAGCATCGTTACAAGCTGTCTGATCTGTGCAAGAATGGAGGCCTCGTCAGCAACCACATCCACATCTCCGCACTCTTCGCTTCTGAATTCGGCAGAAGAAGAATCACATTTGCTGATTTCATTGCCGTCGATTGCATTGGGCGCATTGACAAATAACTTACCTTTGCCTGCTTCCATGAATGTAAAATCTGTCATTCCCGGAAAGATTGCAAGTCCGCCGCCACAGTTGCCAAATACACCTGTAATCTGCGGAATCACACCTGAAACCATAGCCTGCTTCTGATAAATCTCTCCAAATGCGTTCAATGCATCAGTTGCTTCCTGCAATCTGAGTCCTGCTGAATCCAGAAGTCCGATTACCGGTGCGCCCATCTTTAATGCAAAGTCATACAGATTCGTAATTTTCTTTGCATGCATTTCACCTACCGAGCCGTTCATGACAGAAACATCCTGGCTGTATACATATACCAGATTGCCGTCAATCAATCCATAACCGGTGATTACACCGTCGGCCGGAGTGTCTTTTGGTTCCATGTTAAAATCAGTTGCTCTTGCCGTAACAAGACCGCCGATCTCAACAAAACTGTTTTCATCGAGCAAAGCTTGAATTCTTTGACTCGCTTGAGAAGTGTTACTCATTTTGTTTGGCCCTCCATTTTATATAAAATTTTTAATTGAACATGTGAATCGACCGCTGTCTGCATGTCGATTTTTGGTGTGAAAATCGGTCAAAACCGCAGAAATTCGCACATATTTGATTATAACACAACTTCTCAAAAGAGCATAGCATGAAATTAAGTTTTTTTTTCGTAACTTGTCTGAATATTCGTTATTCTCACAAGTTTTGTTTCACAATATTTCCAATTGACCTGCTCAGGCTAAGAAGATAGAGATTATTTTAGCAAGACACCAGTCATAATCAATGGCTTCCACCGCATCCACGGTCATGACCATCTCCGTGCGCCACACCTCTCCGTTCACCATATATTTGATGCTCCCGACCTTGCTTCCGGCTCTGACAGGTGCATTCAGTTCCTCCGGTATCGTATAGATGACCTGAATCTCTTCCTTCGGCTGCAGCAGCAATCCCGTAACTGCATCCTCTCCGCCGACGGCTTCGTATGACAATGCTGTATACGCCTGCCCGCCGATGCGTTCTGTCTGTCCGTTCAGAACCGTAATCGGCTGCAGTCTTTCCTCCATGATCGGAACATCGGTAAATGCTCTGTATTCATAGTTTTCCTGCCCATACTGCATAAGTTTCTTGGTATCACTCCATTTATAGGTCTTGTGGTTCGGCCATCCACATGCCAGCAAAGCTACCGTCAACGTCTTATCATCCTTTTCCAGCGCTCCCACATAGCAATATCCTGCTTTATTGGTAAATCCGGTCTTACCGGACAATGCTCCGTCCATCATTCCGAGAAACGCATTGTGATTGTTGCAGGAAACGCTGTGGCTGCCGTCTCTCGTACCGCCTCCATCCTCCTGCTCGATCTGATTGCAGAATTGATAATTCGCCCGTCTCGTAATCTCCAAAAAGATCTCTGCCTGTTCCGATTCGCCGATACAGTATGCCATGGTTCTTGCTAGATCCACGGCAGTCGTCCTATGTGTCTCTACCTTGGCTTTTCCGTCGCCCGCAGTCAACGTCACCACCGCATCCAGACCATTCGGCGTGATATAATATGTATCCTTACAGCCGATTTCCCGTGCCTTCTCATTCATCATACCGGCAAATCCCTCTACGCTGCCGCCGATATGTTCCGCAATCGCCACCGCACTGTCATTGTGTGATTCCAACATCAGGGAATACAGCAGATCCCGCAGCCTGTACTTCTCACCTTCCTTCATTCCGATCCTGACCTTGGGCTGTGAAGCGGCATAGTCTGATACCGTCACCAGATCTTCCAGGTTTCCGTTTTCCAGTGCCAGAATACATGTCATAATCTTTGTAGTGCTCGCCATAGGCATTTGCTCATAGCCGTTCTTCTCATACAGAACCCTGCCTGAGTCCGCATCCATCAGCACCGCAGAGGTCGCATATAACTCACTGATCTCCGGTTCACCTTCGGCGCTGACATCACAAGTCATACAGACTGCAGTCATGATACCGATCAATAATATTCCTTTGATATAATCCGATAATTTGTGCATAAAATAACACCCATTGTTGTCATCATTTGAATATATGACAAAGAACGGAAGCAAATGACTATGAATGTTGTTCCATCAATGTCATTTGCTTCCGTTCTCTAAAAAGTGCAATGATCAAATATCCAATTTCAGTTGAATTTCTTCTTCCGCTTCACGCTTAAAGTCCTCGAACCGATCCTGTCTGAGTATCGGCAGCTCATCCAGTGATTTGACACCGAATGCCCTCAAAAAATCCTCTGTCGTTCCGAATAAGAGCGGTCTGCCCGGCGCATCCAGTCTGCCAAGCTCTGTGATCAGATTATACTCTATCAGCTTGTTCACTGCATGGTCACAGCTGACACCCCTGATCTTTTCAATCTCAAGCCTCGTCACAGGCTGCTTATATGCCACTATAGACAATGTTTCCAACAATGTATCCGTCAGTACATAATTCTTTGGTACCTTGGTAATCCTGACCAGATGTTCATACATTTCATTCTTCGTGCACATTTGGAACGAATTCTCCAGTTCAATGATGGTAATGCCTCTGTCGGCATCCTTGTAGTGTTCCATCATTTCATACAGGATTTCCTTTGTCTCCTCCTGCTCGCGTCCAACCGTCAATGCCAGCCGCTTCAGGCTCACAGAGTGTCCCATTGAAAACAGAATCGCTTCCAAAACCGCTTCCGGATGTTCTACGGGCGGTACCGGCATATCTGCCTCCTCACCGTCCTCGGTTGCAGGAAATACTTCCGGCTCCTCTGCCGGCTCCGGTTCCCCTAAATCTACGGGAATCATCTCATCCAATATATCGTCCAATTCCGTATTGATCGTATCGTCTCTCATCATATCCTTCATACTTTTTCCCTTATGCTGCTTCCTTTGCCGTAATCATGATATCATCAAATATGCTTTCCTGCACGATGATAATCCTGCCGACTTTCATCAATTCCAATATCACCAGAAAAGTAACAACGACCTCCATCTTGGTCGGCTGTGCCTCCAACAGATTACGAAAGCTGAATCTCTTATGTGTCCGCACATAATCCTCAATATAGACCGTCTTCTCTTCCATATTGACTTCGTCTTTTTCAATCTTGCCGAACTGACTCCGAAGCGGATCAATCTTGTCCTCCTGCTTCTTGATGATGGACTTGAAGATCTGATTCAACTTTGCAAGATCCATATCCCCCACCAGAGCATCATAATCAATCGGCTGAGAATAATCCGCAACTCCCTTCGGCAATGTAGGGGATTTGAATACGTTCTTCTTCGCATCCACCTGCTTATCACGAAGTTCATATGCCATATATTTGTACATCTTATATTCAATCAGCTTCTGTACCAGTTCCGCCCTGGGATCCTCTTCCTCGCCATTCTCGTTGATTTCCTTCGGCAGAAGCATCTTGCACTTGATATCGAGCAGTGTAGCCGCCATAACCAAAAACTCACTCATAACATCCAGATCCTGCGTATCCATCTGCTTGATATAATCCAGATACTGTTCGGTAATCATGACGATCGGAATATCATAGATATCCACTTTATTCTTATCAATCAAATGCAGCAGCAGATCCAGCGGTCCTTCAAATGCCTGTAGTTTGAATGTCAAATCCATTTTTATCCCCCTCTGTCACTTTCCTTGTGTACTCTTCTTTAAATCCACACAGAGCACTTCCGCCCTGTTCCATATACGTATCGGAATCGTATGAGACCCGATTCCCCTGCTTAACAACATCTTCGTCTTTCCTTCGCTGTACTCTCCCGCATCATACTTCGGAAACAGCTTCATCTGAGGAGAGACCACACCGCCTAATACAGGTAACTGCATCACTCCGCCATGTATATGCCCCGAAACCACAAGATCAGGCCCCCATGCTGCATAGGACGGAAAATGCTCCGGATTATGTGCCAATAAAACTGAATACTCATCGTCTGACACCCTGCCGAAGATACGCTGCATATAATCCTCCGGAATATGCTTCGTAACCACCTTGCGATAATACTCGTGCTCCAGATCGAGACCGTATATTACAATACCCGCCTCCGGAATATGCGCCGTCTCATTAATCATGATATGCACACCATACTCAGCCAGCCGTTCCGTCAGATCCCGGTATTGATCCGGAAAAACCTCTTTGCAGCGTCTGAACTTCTCTTCGTGATTCCCGATTCCGTAATAAATCGGATACTTTTCGGCAAGTCTGCCGATAAACTGCAGCGTTGGCGTATAGTCATACCTGACTTCCATGGAGGAAGTCACCATATCTCCGGCAAACGCCACCGCATCCGGCTTCAGTTCGTCGATGGCATCAAGCAGCGGCTTATTATGCTCACCGAATACTTTGTCATGCAAATCAGACAAAAACACAATCCTGTAATTGTCCTTTAGCAGCAAATCCGAATGATATTCATAAAATGTTACACAAAACTCTTTGCTTTCTCTATATATCAGTATCGCTGCCACGGCGGCAATCAATATAATTGCACCGGCAATTCCTGCTATCAGCATACATTTTCCTCACATCTAAATGTGCAACTCAAAAAAAGTCGCTCCACAACATCTTGTATTATATCATAACTTTTTCAATTATAAAAGTATTTTTGTAACGGTTTTTTTGAGATAGTCAAAAAAGCCTGCTTGCTCCAGTGTCTGGGCATATACAATCGGTACACGGCCGATTTCTTTGCCGCCCAGCATATAAACTGCTTCTCCTGCAACATCACCTTCCTTGACAGGTGCCTTGGCCTTCTCCTGCATCCTGACTTCCTTTGTAACGGACGTCAGGTTCTGTCCCTCAAATGCCAGATATCTGAATTCTCCCGTATAGCGGACATCCACGCTTTCCTTCACTGCTCCGGTAATGGGCTGCGGCTTCAGCGTATCCTGATTGGCATCTTCATATAACTGGCTGACTCCAAATCCATAATTCAACAGTGCAACCGCATCCTTAAAACGCACCTGATGATCCGGCGCGGCCATGATGACTGCTATCAGATCAATGTCATTGTTGCGTGCTGTCGCCGAAACACAATATTTCGCCATTGAGGTGGAGCCAGTCTTCAAACCTGTGGTATAGGCATATTGGCGCACCAGTTTATTCGTATTGGTCAGGCCAAACTCTGTGCTGCCCTTTGCGGTATTATGTATGATGTTCTCCATCCAGATCATTGAATAGTTTTCATATTCAGGGTGGTTCGTAATCAGTTCCTTTGACATGAGGGCAATATCACGTGCAGTGGTCACATGTCCTTCTGCATCAAGGCCGTTGCAATTGATGAAATGGGTGTTCTTCATTCCCAGCCCTGCCGCACGTTCATTCATTTTCTTCACAAATTCCTCTTCATTCCCGCAAATGTGTTCCGCCATGCTGACAGAGGCATCATTGGTGGAAGCCACCGCAATACATTTGATCATCGTCTCCACTGTCTGTTTTTCATACGGCTCAAGGAACACTTGCGAGCCTCCCATGGAAGCAGCATATTCCGACACCGAAACCTCATCCGTAAGTTGTATCTTTCCCGCTTCCAATGCATCAAAAATAAGCAGTATGGTCATAATCTTTGTGATGCTCGCAGGAGGAAGTATCTCATCTGCATTTTTTTCATAAATGACGGTTCCCGTTGAAGCCTCGATCAATATCGCAGATGGTGATGCAATGGTGATCGAATCAAATCCGGTCGTCGTAAAGAGCACCACAATAAGCAATAATACAGCAATCCATCGTTTTCTTAATTTCATATTTTATACGCTCGTCAAATTGTTGTAATTACTATATATATTGTCTGACCGAATCCTATAGAACAAAAGTATATTGCCTGTGACATAACAAAAGAGCCTGCAAGCAGACTCTTCATGATACGTATTTATCCTATTTTGGGTTCCCTGACCACTTGATTCTTTCCGTTCTTTTTGCCTTGATACAGCAGTTCATCTGCCTTTGACACGACCTTTTCCAAATCGTTCTCTCCGCAGTTGCTGCATACACCGAAGGTAATCGTAGCATTGATTGTCCCCGAAGGTCCCTGAACACTCACTGTCGCAATTTTTTTACGAATCAGCTCTATCCTCTCATAGGCCAGATGCCGCGGCATATTCGGCATGACAATGACAATCTCTTCACCGCCCCAGCGGCATACGATGTCATCTTCTCTCACCATAGTGCGGATGATATCCGACATATTGACCAATATCGCATCTCCGACCTCATGTCCCCACTCGTCATTGATCAGTTTAAAATCATCTATGTCTCCGATTGCAACACAATATGTAAAATTGTCTTTCGAACTCTTCAGCAGATAGTCGAATTGATTATAAAGGCTTCTTCTGTTTGCAAGGCCTGTCAGATAATCCTCCTGCGCCTGCTCATTCAATTCTTCATTATCTCTGGACAGCAAGGTGCGATACAGGAGATTAGAATTGTTCACAGTATGCGCAAGCACATATGCGCCTGTGAAAAATACGGCTATATTCACGATACAGATCTGATTCACGACCTCCTGCTCTGCAATCGTTCCGTAGATCGGCTCCATATAAAATGTGATATACCTCATGACTATGAATACCAATGCTTCAAAAATCCCATACAACGGCAGATATTTCACATTGTTCACGACCTTCATGAAAATCGCCGTAAACAGAAAAATAAAGAAGTATTGGAATCCGTAATCCCATCCGAAAAACAGCACTGCCAGAACCATATGTACCGTTGTCTCAAAAAACAGCATCAGAAAATGAATATTAGGAGTCAGATGGAATTTCTTCATATACAGTATCGCATAAATCAAGACACTGAAGACATTCACAATCGCAAACATACGAAAACCGAAATAGAGGAATGCAAGCAGATAAAGAATGTGTACCAAAAGACATGCCAGCACAATATACCTAAACATCCTGTCAATAATCGTAGCAACCGCTACATTCGCTTTTGCCTCACTCTTCACTCCATTATAGCTCATTCCAAAATTCCCCACTACTATCAGTGTAAAAAGTCCTTGATCAACTGACCAAGGACTCTCATGCTTAATTGTATTTTCTTTTTCTTGCCGCTTCAGATTTCTTCTTACGTCTTACGCTTGGCTTTTCGTAATGTTCTCTCTTACGAATCTCCTGCTGGATACCGGCCTTAGCACAGTTTCTCTTAAAACGACGTAAAGCGCTATCTAAAGTCTCATTATCTTTTACGATTACATTTGACATAGTCTCACACCTAACCTCCCCTCCAGCCCTATATTGTGCATCATACGACTGTACGGGTATTTTATTGCACTACATAAGATTATAGCATAAAATGAAATTTCGTCAACTATTTTTTTATAAATATGGAATTGTTTTCTATTTCAGCTGACCTTCAAGTACTTTTGCGCTCTCTGTCAGTGCTGCTTCCACACCTGCCGGATTCTTACCGCCTGCCTGTGCCATATTCGGACGACCGCCGCCACCGCCGCCAACCAATGCTGCGATTCCTTTAATCAAATTGCCGGCATGGGCTCCCTGCGCCATGGCTTCGTCAGTTGCCATTGCAATCAGATTCACCTTGTCATCGGCTGTCGAAATAATGACTACAACACCCTCGCCAAGCTTTTCTTTCAGCTGATCGCCCAGATCACGCAAACCGTTCATATCTACGCCGTCTACTTTTGTTGCCAGCAGCTTCACACCCTTGACATCCTGCACCTGATCCATAACATCTCCAAGTGCTTCCTTGGCTGCCTTACTCTTCAAAGATTCGATCTCACTCTGCATAGACTTCATCTCATTCATCATATGCTCTAGTTTCTCGGTCAGTGATGCCGGATTCGTCTTCACGATCTTGGCTGCCTGCTCAATCGTTGTTTCCAACTCTTTATAATAAGAGAATACTCCATCGCCTGTCAGTGCTTCAATTCTTCTGACACCGGCTGCAATACCTGTCTCAGATACGATCTTAAATGCCGCGATGGTATTTGTATTCTTTACGTGTGTACCACCACATAATTCTGTCGAAAAGTCACCCATCTTAACAACACGTACCGTCTCTCCGTATTTCTCTCCAAAGAGCGCCATTGCGCCTGTCTTCTTCGCATCTTCAACGGACATCTCCTGTGTATCAACACACAATGCTGCTGCGATTTCATCATTGACGATCTGCTCTACCTTGGCGATTTCATCCTGTGTCATTGCTGAGAAGTGGCTAAAATCGAAACGAAGCCTGTCTGCATTGACAAATGATCCGGCCTGTTCTACATGGGTTCCCAGCACCGTACGCAGTGCCTTCTGTAACAAATGGGTTGCACTATGGTTCTTACAGGTACTGGTACGATTTGTTTCATCAACAGTCAAAGTAACCTGATCGCCCTTTTTGAACATACCACTGACAACGCTTCCGATGTGACCAACCTTGCCTCCTGCCAGTTTCACTGTATCTTCTACCTTGAATTTGCCACCGTCAACTGTGATCACGCCGACATCTGCCGCCTGACCACCCATCGTTGCATAAAATGGTGTCTCTTCTACAATGACCGTTCCGATCTGTCCGTCTATCAGTGCATCTACGATCTCATCTTCTGTTGTAAGCGCTGTGATCTGAGAGGTATGTGTCAGGCTGTCATAGCCTACGAACCTAGAAGTCAGTGCCGGATCAAGTTCCTCATATACGGTTGCATCTGCGCCCATATAATTAGTCACTTTACGTGCTTTACGAGCCTGTTCCTTCTGCTCCTGCATTGCCTTAGCAAAACCTTCCTCATCTGCACTGAATCCCTTTTCTTCAAGAATTTCCTTGGTCAGATCCAGAGGAAATCCGTAAGTATCATGCAGTTTAAATGCCTCCTGTCCGTCTAATACCGTCTTGCCGGACTTCTTCATCTCTTCACACATATCATTCAGGATGCTGAGACCCTGATCGATCGTCTTGTTGAATTTATTTTCTTCTTCTGTCAGTACATTAAAGATAAAGTCTTTCTTATCAAACAATTCCGGATATCCGTCTTTAGAGCCCTCAATAACAGTCTCTGAAAGTTTTGCCAAAAATGCGCCCTGGATTCCGAGCAGTCTGCCATGTCTGCTGGCACGTCTGATAATTCTGCGAAGAACATAACCACGTCCTTCATTTGAAGGCATAATACCATCTGAGATCATAAAGGAGGCTGAACGGATATGATCTGTCACGATACGGATAGAAACATCCCACTTATATTCCTGATGATATTCCTTTCCTGAAAGTTCACATACCTTCTGACGAAGTGCGTAGATCGTATCGACATCAAAGATGGAATCTACATCCTGCACAACTGCAGCCAGTCTCTCAAGACCCATTCCTGTATCGATGTTCTTGCTTTCCAGCAATTCATAATTACCCTTACCGTCTCCATCAAACTGCGTAAATACATTGTTCCAGATTTCTATATAACGGTCGCAGTCACAACCTACTGTACAGTCAGGCTTGCCGCAGCCATATTTCTCTCCACGGTCATAATAAACCTCTGAACATGGGCCACAAGGACCTGAACCATGCTCCCAGAAGTTATCTTCCTTACCAAAACGGAAGATTCTCTCCGCCGGAACACCGATTTCCTTGTTCCAGATATCAAATGCTTCATCATCCTCCAGATAAACAGAAGGATATAATCTGTCTGCCTCTAATCCAACCACTTCCGTGAGGAATTCCCACGTCCATGCGATTGCTTCATGCTTAAAATAATCACCAAATGAGAAGTTACCAAGCATCTCAAAAAACGTTCCATGACGTGCAGTCTTACCGATATTCTCGATATCACCTGTACGAATACATTTCTGACAAGTTGCCACTCTCTTGCAGGGCGGTACTTCCTGTCCTGTAAAGTATGGTTTGAGTGGTGCCATACCGGCATTGATCAAGAGCAGGGAATTATCATTATGAGGTACCAAAGAAAAACTCCTCATGACCAGATGTCCCTTACTTTCAAAGAAATCCAAAAACATTTGTCTCAGTTCATTTACCCCGTACTTTTTCACTGTACTTCCTCCTAAATATATATTATGTATCCATCCTGTTCTCATATCATCACTGTAAATCAACGTTTTCAATTATAGTAAGTTTTGTGAACATTGTCAATTCTATGATTTTCTCTTACGCAGTGCCGCAATTCCAATGACCATCACAATCGGAAAGACAATTGCAAACAGCATCCCTGTCTTGAGCGGACTCCCCGTCATGGCAAGCAGTCCACGCAGTCTCCCCGCTTCTGTTCCGCCGGATATCAGGCCTACCAGCGCCGGCCCTGAAGAACAGCCCACATCGCCACCCAGTGCCAATAATGCATACATCGCCGTACCGCCTGCCCTGCAATACTCTCCTGCAAGGCTGAATACCCCCGGCCACATGATGCCAACCGAAAATCCGCACAATGCACACCCCAATAAAGATACAACCGGTATCGGTGAAAATACCGTAATCAAATAACTGATGATACACAAAGCGCCGCTGCCCGCTATGAATTTCTTAAGATCCATTCGATAGCCCCATTTTCCGTAGATAACCCTTGCAATTCCCATACAGACTGCAAATGCGCACGGTCCGAGCAGATCTCCCATTGTCTTGGATACTCCGAGCCCCATCTCCGCAAATAAGGAAGACCACTGTGACATCGCCTGCTCTGAGGCTCCTGCACAGATCATCAATAACAGTAACAGCCAGAAAATCTTGAGCTTGCACACCTGTCTGAGCGGTATCAGTTCATCATCCTCCACCAGCTTGCATAACGGCACCTTTGTAAAAAAGAACAAATTAAAGAGTGGTACCACCGCCCATATAATAGGAAGATACATCCAGCTCTCTATTCCGAACAAATTGAAATAGAGGGTTGAAATCAATACAACGCCTACATGTCCCCAGCAATAAAAGGAATGCAGCAGGCTCATTGCAGAATCCTTCTCATCTCCCGGCAATGCTTCAATGATCGGGCTGACCAGTACTTCCAACAATCCGCCGCCAATGGCATTGAACACCGTTGCAATGATCAATCCGACATAGGCATCCGGTAGGATGTTCGGCAATATTCCAAGCGAGAGCATACCGATCACGGATACTGCAAATGCCATGACGGAACATGTCCGATAGCCCAGTCGGTCTACGAACTTGACCGAAACAAAATCCACCGCAATCTGCACACAGAAGTTGACGGAGATCAATCCGCTGATGGCAGCAAGTGATATTCCAAACTGTCTGTGAAAGGTCAAAAATAATAACGGTGCCAGGTTATTGATAATCGCCTGAGTGATATAGCCGATATAGCAGGCATACTTCGTATGCTTGTAAGTCAGTTTCATGTTATCTACAAGGGTATTCTATAATAGATGTACGCCCTTATCCTCCGCATATGCCACAACATCATCCGGCCAGATAGAACTCTGTACCTCTCCGATATGTGCTTTTTTCAAGAAAAACATACAGATACGTGACTGTCCGATGCCTCCGCCGATGGTATAAGGAAGCTTTCCTTCTAACAGAGCTTTCTGAAACGGAAGTTCTGCACGCTGCGGGCAGCCCGCTTTGACCAACTGCTCCTTTAATGCCTTCTCGTCTACTCTGATTCCCATAGAAGACAATTCCAGTCCGATGCCAAGCAGCGGATAATCCACGATGATATCTCCGTTCAGACTCCAGTCGTCATAATCCGGCGCACGTCCGTCATGCTTCTCACCTGATGCAAGCTGATCCCCGATCTGCATGATAAAGACCGCACCATACTTTTTAGCTGCTTCATGCTCACGTTCTTTTGAGGAAAGAGAAGGATATGCATCCTCCAGTTCCTGTGTCGTCACAAATGTAATGTTCTCCGGCAGTATCTTCTTGATTTCCGGATATCTTGCATTGATAAAAACCTCTGTATTCTTAAGAGCCTCATATACCTTACACACGATTGTTTTTAATGTTTCAAGCGTACGTTCTTCCTTGTCAATGATACGTTCCCAATCCCACTGATCCACATAAATAGAATGAATATTGTCGGTATCCTCGTCACGCCTGATTGCACTCATATCCGTATACAGACCCTCGCCATGAGTGAACCCGTACTTCTGCAGCGCCATTCTCTTCCACTTCGCCAGGGAATGCACAATCTCAGCCTTTGCATCATTTTGTTCCTTGATTCCAAAGGTAACCGGTCTCTCTACTCCGTTCAAATTATCATTCAATCCTGATTCGGGCTTTACAAATAAAGGAGCAGACACACGTGTCAGATTCAGTTCCTTTGCCAGTGCCCTCTCAAAGTAGTCTTTGACATCCTTGATTGCGATTTCTGTTTCCTTGATGGTTCCCGTGCTTTTATATCCTTCCGGAATTACAATGTTCTTCATATAGATTCCTCCTGTTTCTTCATATCAAAAACGACACGCATCAACCATCGCTTGTGATGCGTGCCAACTTGATTCATTTTATCACGTTCATAACATGTTTTCCAGTCCTAAGATGAAATTCAGATCTTTTCTTTCATCTTATGGATGCCGTTTTGCAGCCAGATGATCACTCCGACTAAAAGTACTCCCATAAACAAATTGCTTCCACTGTCCAATGTGATTCCGATCCAAATATTACTCAATGCCGGAAACAGTTCCAGGATCTGCAGCACACGACCCAATCGAATCCATCTTTTCATCATAACACTGTAGGAATCAGAATCCGTATAGATATCATACTCACCGATGGGAAGTTTTTCATCATAGGATTTTCTGAAATAGTGCCATCCGTTATAAGTAGAATTGATATACTCCCAGCCTTGCTGTTCGAACATCTCTATATAACGCTCTTTTTCCTCTGACTCTTTTGTCATATCCGGATTATAGTCAATCTTATGCATATAGCGAACACTGTCATCTGCCGTATACACCGTGTGAAAGCATCCGCCCTTCTTAAGCTGCCATCCATGCGCTGACTGTCTGTTCAGTGTCAGCTCTTCTATTTCCACATTCCATGCCGCATATGCCGCAAAAGATGTCTTTGTTTGTTTACTCATATTGATACCTCCGATACCGTCGGCTGTATATGCCCCGTAACCTGATCGGCACTGTCTACAAGTTCATACAACCTATTGATTTCTGCCTCCAGAACGCCCCTTCCGATCTCAGTCAATTCATACATCCTTTTATTCTTTTCATCCGTTCCCATGCACTTCACTTCATTGATCCATCCCTTTTTCATCATATTGCTGACTGCCCCGTACATCGTTCCGGAACCGATCTTGACCCGTCCCTTTGAAAGGCGCAATGTCTCCTGCATGATGCCGTAGCCATGAGACGCTTCCCTGTACATACAAAGCAATATATAGAAGTAACTCTCCGTAAGCGGTTCAATCTTCATCAACATATCTTTGCTCCTTTCCCATCACCGGCTGCCAAAGCACAACCGCACATACCGTTAACACTGCCGCCGCTATATACCATGTCAAGTCTTGGTTCGTGATCGTTTCCGGCAGCAATGCAATGATTCTTGGTGTGAAATTATAAAATGCATGAAACAGGATTGCCGGCAATACAGACTTGTACCGATAGGACAGATAACCTGTTGCCGCTCCAAGCGGTATGACATATAATGCCTGCACGATGTTGGCATGCATCAGGCCAAAAAACAGTGTTTCCAACACGAGAACTCCTATAATCGGAAAGTACTTGCCCAATCTGCGCTGTATCAATCCTCTGACCAAACATTCCTCGCCTATCGGCGCTAAGACCACGATCAGCAAAAAGGACAGTACACCGTTGCCGCTGGTCAATGATTCCGCAACCTGCATATAAGCATCTACCGACTCGGAACTGAAGAAATTGATAACGTTCACAATATTGATTGCAAGCACATAACATGTCACGGCCACTAATACAAAGTATACCGTCTTTGGAACCGTAAAAGCCTCTTTCATAGTGCTGCAAAACTGCTTTCTGTCATAATGCTTTACATACTTAAGCTTATACCACAAGCCAAACAGTGTTGTCGTTACAAGCGTTGCAATGACCGATATCGTCGTAAGGAATCCGTTATTCATAACTTCCTCCTGATAATTCGCCATGACCTGTTCGGTATCACCGCCTGATGAAATGAGCATCCAGGCCATCTCGACGACTGCTCCTGCAATTCCCAGAGTCACCTGTATCCCCAGCATCAGAGCAATCAGTCCGAGGGCATACAGAATGGATAATATCCACCCTTTCTGCACACCTCCTGTCAACTGTTGCTCTTCCGGCTTAATCTCTTCTTCGTTACTTTCTCTTACTATGTTTTCTTCCATCTTGCTCTCTCCTTTATCTGTTAACCACTGTCGTCACTCGATATATCTCTTACTCGACATATCGTACCACGACATATGTCGTCTGTCAACATATTTTTGATTTTTATTTTTACTACCCGATTTCTTAATTTGAAGTTTACGTTTGTTTTAGAAACCGTACACGGTTTTGTCACAATTTCATCTTATACTGATAACTATCAAATGAAGTTAACGGTGAACATGTTCACACACAATGCGCATACTTATCAGAGGGCGTGTTTGACCGATTAGCTTCGACAAACAACAATTTCCCTTCATATAGATTTTTCTCCTTTAGTTCCACGAAAAAGGGATGCCGGCATTTTCACGCCGACATCCTTTTTCGTTTCCGCAGCATCTTGCTGCTTCTATGTCTGATACACCCTATTGTGCCAATTCTCTATACATAACTGACTGTCTCAACCCGGATCAGATTAGTTCCGCCCGGTGTGTCTAAAGGAATGCCGGCAGCAATGACAACCGTGTCTCCCGTTTCGACCACATCGATCCGCTTTGCACAGGCAATCGCATGATCGAACAGTTCCTCCTGCGTCTTCTGATAACGTGCAAGTACCGGATATACACCCCATGACAAAGCCAATTGATGAAAGGTTTTTGTTTCCGGTGTTGCTGCCACGATGGGCTCCTGCGGTCTGAATTTCGACATACGCCT
This sequence comes from uncultured Lachnospiraceae bacterium, assembly GCA_964638005.1. Classification (GTDB taxonomy): domain Bacteria; phylum Bacillota; class Clostridia; order Lachnospirales; family Lachnospiraceae; genus JAAYYM01. The sequence goes on along the minus strand of CAZWXS010000003.1, from coordinate 33,289 downwards.
TGCTGTCTGTCCATACTTGGTCACCGCAATGATTGCCTTGGCACCGATGTCCTTCGCTGTTGTGCAGGCCGCATCACAGACTGCATTGGTGATATCGTTCTGATCCATCTCATAACGGATGGAGCTTCGCTTCTTAATCTCAAAATAATCCCGTTCTGCCTGACGGGCGATCTTTGCCATAACCTCAACCGTCAGTACCGGATACTTACCCATAGCTGTCTCACCCGAAAGCATAACAGCACTCGTCCCATCAAAGACAGCATTTGCCACGTCCGTAATCTCTGCTCTTGTCGGATGCGGATGCTCGATCATGGACTCTAACATCTGTGTTGCCGTTATAACCATCTTACCCGCCTTATAGCATCTGTCGATAAAACGCTTCTGCAGCCCGGGCAGTCGCTCGTATTCCACTTCAACGCCCATATCGCCTCTCGCTACCATAATACCGTCCGAATGGCTCAGGATAGAATCGAAATTCTCGATACCCTCTACATTTTCTATCTTAGAAATCAACTTGATATTCTGTCCGCCGTAATAGTCCACAAATTTTCGGAGTTCTACAATGTCATCCTCACAGCGTACAAATGATGCTGCAATGAAATCCACATCCTGCTCCACACCGAATCTGACATCTGCCTTGTCCGCTTCACTCATATACGGCATATTCAGATGTACACACGGCACGTTGATGCCCTTGTGATTGCTGACAAATCCACCGTTAATGACCTCACAGATAATATCCGTATCCGTACACTCTTTAACACACAGTTCAATACTGCCGTCATCTATCAGCACAGTATTACCGGACTGCAGATCGTGCGGCAATTCCGGATACGTGATGGACACGATTTCCTCAGTTCCCGCAACATCTCTTGTCGTCAGTGTAAATGTTGCTCCTTCTTTCAGCTCCACTTTTCCCTCGACAAAGTCTCCAGTTCTGATTTCCGGTCCCTTAGTATCCAGCATGATGGCTAACGGAATCCCCATCTCTTCTCTGATTTTCTTAATCAGATCTATATTTTCCTTATGATACTCATGTGTTCCGTGCGAAAAGTTCAGCCGCGCTACATTCATCCCTTTCTCTATCATCTGCCTGAGCACATCCTCTTGATTGCTCGCCGGTCCCATTGTACATACGATCTTTGTCTTCTTCATTGTTTCCTCCATATGACATTCTCATTATTTTCCTTATTCACCTCGAACATTTTAACACAGTATCTTCTAAAATCATACCCATTTTACGCAAAAAAGGTGTTTAGATTTATTTACATGATATTTCCATTTACAAACAGTATTTGTATCTGTTATGATAAATACAGATATTTCTTGTACCCTGCTGACGCAGAATGGAGGCTGTATGAAAAATAAAGAAAAAAATAAGAGTTCTGAACACATACAGCCGGATGAAACATTTATTGAAAACGTCTCAGTCGGACAGTTTGCGAAAGAAATTATGCAGTTGGACGAACAGCAGCGCAAAGAATTGATTGCATTTGCTGAACATCTGATGGAGCAAAAATGAAATACTGTCATTTTTTGATTTTATTACAGTTTACGCATTGGCAATGTGCCCTATGAATAGTGCAAAAGCGTACCACCATTTCGGTGATACGCTTTTTTGATTTCATCCGAAGTGCAGCTTTCTAATCTTACTTCTCAGCCAACGCTGCCTGTGCTGCTGCAAGTCTTGCAATCGGTACTCTGAACGGTGAACAAGATACATAATCCAGTCCTACCTTATGACAGAACTCTATGGAAGCAGGATCCCCGCCGTGCTCTCCGCAGATTCCAAGATGAAGGTCAGGTCTTGTAGCACGTCCCTTCTTGGCTGCCATCTCTACGAGTTGTCCGACACCATTCTGGTCAAGCTTTGCAAACGGATCTGATTCGTAGATCTTTGATTTATAATATGCATCCAGGAACTTACCTGCATCATCACGAGAAAATCCAAACGTCATCTGTGTCAAGTCATTGGTTCCGAATGAGAAGAACTCTGCCTCTTCCGCAATTTCATTTGCAAGTAATGCAGCTCTCGGAATCTCAATCATCGTTCCTACATGATATACGATATCCGAATTCTTTTCCTTCTTCACCAGTTCAGCAACCTCAACGACTGCATCCTTGACAAACTTCAGTTCCTTCTTATCTCCAACAAGCGGTATCATAATTTCAGGTTCAATATCATAACCCTTTTCATTCTTCACTTCGATAGCAGCTTCCATGACCGCACGGGTCTGCATCTTGGCGATTTCAGGATAAGTAACCGCAAGACGACATCCACGGTGTCCCATCATCGGATTGAACTCATGTAATGCATCACAAGTTTCCTTTACCTGCTGAACCGTTAAGTTCATGCGTTTTGCCAATTCCTCAATATCCTTCTCATCGGTCGGAACAAACTCATGAAGAGGCGGATCTAAGAAACGGATGGTAACCGATCTTCCCTCCATAGCCTCATAGATTCCCTTGAAGTCCTCTTTCTGGTATGGTGTCAATCCGATCAATGCTTCCGTACGCTCTTCTACAGTCGTTGATAAAATCATCTGACGGATCTTCGGAATTCTCTCCGGCTCAAAGAACATATGCTCTGTACGGCAAAGTCCGATTCCTTCTGCGCCGAGCTTCACTGCGTTTCTTGCATCTGCCGGTGTATCTGCATTGGTTCTGACCTGCAGCTTTCTGTACTGGTCAGCCCAGCCCATGATACGTCCGAAGTTGCCGCCGATCTTAGCTTCCTCTGTCTGAATGTCTCCCAGATAGATCTTACCTGTAGAGCCATCTAATGAAATATAGTCACCCTCAACGATAGTCTCACCGCCGAGCTTAAATACTTTTGCTGCCTCGTCAATCTGGATTTCACCACATCCCGATACGCAAGCTGTTCCCATACCACGTGCTACAACAGCTGCATGAGATGTCATACCGCCACGGACTGTCAGGATACCCTCTGCTGCATGCATTCCCTCGATATCTTCCGGTGAAGTCTCCAGTCTTACAAGTACAACTCTCTCTCCCGCTTCATGATGAGCCTTTGCTTCATCTGCAGTGAAGTATACGCGTCCTGCAGCAGCTCCCGGTGATGCAGGCAGTGCCTGTCCAAGCAGTTTGCCGTCCTTTAATGCCTGTGGTACAAAAGTCGGATGTAACAACTGGTCAAGAGATTTTGCTTCGATTCTCATAACTGCCTCTTCCGGCGTAATCTTACCCTCATCTACCAGATCACAAGCAATCTGCAGAGCTGCAGGAGCGGTTCTCTTGCCGTTACGTGTCTGTAAGAAGAATAACTTCTCATCTTCGATTGTAAACTCCATATCCTGCATATCGCGATAGTGATTTTCCAACTTATTCGCAATTTCCATGAACTGCTTATAAACAACCGGCATATCCTCTTCCAGCTTCGTGATCGGCTGAGGAGTTCTGATACCCGCAACAACATCCTCGCCCTGTGCATTGATCAAGTACTCGCCGAAGATACCCTTGGCGCCTGTAGACGGGTTTCTGGTAAATGCAACACCTGTACCGGATTTGTTTCCTGTATTACCAAATACCATTGCCTGTACGCTGACTGCTGTACCCCAGTCGCCCGGAATATCGTTCATTCTTCTGTATACGATGGCTCTCGGATTGTCCCATGAACGGAACACTGCTTTCACAGCCTCCATCAACTGTATCTTCGGATCCTGCGGGAACTCCTCTCCCATCTTCTCTTTATAGATTGCCTTATACTTTGCGATAACCTCTTTCAAGTCCTCTGCCGTCAAATCTGTATCAAACTTTGCTCCTTTGGATTCCTTGATTTCATCCAAGATTCCTTCAAAGAAAGTCTTGCTCATCTCCATAACGACATCAGAGAACATCTGGATAAATCTTCTGTAAGAATCATATGCAAATCTCGGATTGCCTGTCTTCTTCGCAAATCCCTCAACCGCAATATCATTCAGTCCAAGGTTCAATATTGTATCCATCATACCCGGCATAGATGCACGTGCACCTGAACGAACCGATACCAGCAACGGATTCTCAGTATCTCCGAATTTCTTGCCCTGCTGCTCCTCAAGCTTTGCCAATGCTTCAAAGATCTGTCCTTTGATTTCATCATTGATGGTCTTTCCGCTGTTATAATAATCCGTACAAGCCTCTGTTGTAACGGTAAAGCCCTGCGGAATCGGTAAACCGAGATTGGTCATCTCAGCCAGATTACAGCCCTTACCGCCGAGCAGATTACGCATCTGCGCGCTTCCTTCCTTAAATAGATACACCCATTTTGTCATGTTCATTTTCCTCCCTTTTGGTATTCATAGGTTTTTACAGCATATGCAGTCCTCTGAAAGTCAGAGCATCTGCATAAAATATAAAAAAGCCAAATTTCCCCCCTTGGGTAATTTGGCCTTTTGTGCAATATTTATATTCTTTGTTCGCTCCTTTGCTCGCAATCGAATATTCAATCTAATCATACAATTTCCTTTTTGTTTGTTTTTGAGACACCGACATTTGTGTTTCAATGTCTTCCCTCTACGCACAGAAATTATATCATAAAGATTTTGGCATGTCTAGCATTTTTTTGTATAATATATTCATTCGGTTATAAAAGGATATTCACCCCTGTTCATGCTAAAATGTGAATTTGTCCTCAAAATAAAGATTTAATTCATCTATCTTAATTCTCTCCTGTGCCATAGAATCACGTTCTCTGACTGTCACCATGCCATCTGTCTCGGATTCAAAATCATATGTGACGCAGAACGGTGTACCGATCTCGTCCTGTCTTCTGTAGCGCTTGCCGATGTTTCCACGATCATCAAATTCACAATTATACTTCTTTGAAAGGTCTGCAAAGATTTTCTCCGCACCCTCATTCAGTTTTTTAGACAATGGCAGTACACCGATTTTAATCGGAGCAAGTGCCGGATGGAAATGTAATACGGTTCTGACATCTCCCTCGCCGATTTCCTCTTCATCATATGCACCGCACAGGAATGCCAAGAACATTCTCTCTACGCCCAATGAAGGTTCAATGACATAAGGAATATACTTTTCACGTTTCTCATCATCAAAGTAGGACAGATCCTCGCCCGACACATTCTGGTGCTGCGTCAGATCATAATCCGTTCTGTCTGCAATGCCCCAAAGCTCACCCCAGCCAAACGGGAACAGGAACTCGATATCGGAAGTCGCCTTAGAGTAGAAAGACAATTCCTCTGCATCGTGATCTCTGACCCTCATCTCCTCTTCCTTCATACCGAGAGACTTGAGGAAGTCAATGCAATACTGCTTCCAATATGCAAACCATTCAAGATCCGTATCAGGCTCGCAGAAGAATTCCATCTCCATCTGCTCAAACTCACGTACGCGGAAGATAAAGTTACCCGGCGTAATCTCGTTACGGAAGGATTTTCCCACCTGACAGATACCAAACGGAATCTTCTTTCTGGAAGTACGCTGTACATTTTTAAAATTAACAAAAATGCCCTGTGCTGTCTCAGGTCTCAAATATACTGTATTTTTAGCATCCTCTGTAACCCCCTGAAATGTCTTGAACATCAGATTGAACTGACGGATGTCCGTAAAGTTATGCTTGCCGCATGTCGGACATGCAATGCTGTTCTCACGGATGTATTCCATCATCTGTTCCTGTGTCCAACCATCTACGGAGCTTTCCAGTGTAATTCCCTTTTCAGCCGCATAGTCTTCTATCATCTTGTCTGCTCTGAATCTCTCATGGCATTCCTTACAATCCATCAAAGGATCAGAAAAGCTGCCGAGATGTCCTGATGCTACCCATGTCTGCGGATTCATCAGTATCGCGCAATCAACACCGACATTGTACGGACTCTCCATAACGAACTTCTGCCACCATGCCTTTTTTACATTGTTCTTGAGTTCTACGCCGAGATTACCGAAATCCCATGTATTTGCAAGTCCGCCGTATATCTCTGAACCCGGATATACGAACCCCCTTGCCTTTGCCAGTGCTACGATTTTCTCCATTGTCTTTTCCATTGTTCTTCCTCTTTCATTTCTATTTGTTATTTGTATGATGATTGATGCGGACAGCAAAATTGCTGTACAATTCTATTTAACAATCAAATATGCAAAACCCTCGGCCTCATCGGAGACTCTGGCGTGATTATCCTCTATGAGTTCAACATTGGCGCTGGTATATAAGATCTTCTTGTACATCTCTATGTCTACATGCTCTTCTATAATCAGGATCTTGTACTTGCCCTTTTCCAGAAGCGCACTCTTATCCAATGTCTCATCGCCGGACACGCTCTTCAATGTCACATCCAAAGCATAACCTGCTTCATAGGCCTCCGCAACCGTTCCGAAGAAACAATCCTTACCGTTAAATGCTCCATAATCCGCCGCCGTTGCAAAATCAATGAACACCTTGGCGACACCGTCTGTCACTTCATAACTGGACAGCACAGCACTTTCCACACTTCCCGTAGTCTGATTGTAGGCAGTCAGCTCCTTATTCGTCATCGTTTGCAACTCCGTGACATTATAATAGCTTTGTCCAAAATCCTCTACGATGGCATCTGTAATCCTGCCATCCTTATGCACGAATACGGTAGTCATATCCGTATCTATTTTCTGCTCGGCACATCCACACAATGATATCATGCAAGTGATCCATGTAATCAGCATGATACTTATCTTTTTCCTGTTCATGATATCCTGTCGCCTCCTTTAATAGACACCCATTCGTTATTATAACGAAGTTAGTCTAGTTTTTCAACATACAATTTTCCAGTACATCCAAACTCTTGAAATTCCTGTCTATGTATCTTCGGCGATATGTGGTCGCAAGTACCGTAATCTGAGACAACACTTCTTCTGACACCTTAAAGGTATACAGCTTCTCAATCGGTGCATTTACAATATAATCAATTGTATAAACGGTGCTTTCGCTCATGTGATGTTCCTTCGGGATACCCGGAAACTCTCCGTTTACGACCAGTGCCTTAATCTCAAAGACAGTCTTGATGAGTTCATTCGGAATGGCCGGCAGCATGATTGCACGCAAAGACTGAAATACCAGTTTCAAAAGTTCCCGCTCATCATTGTTCTCTCTCGCATAGTAATCTGCAAATTCCATAAAATACATACCGAGATATGCTCCTTCAAAATCGGTGCGAAGCTCCTCAAAATAATAACTGATGTCTGCCTCTATGATCGTATAGGACTTGCCTTCATATAACTTAAAAGTACCAAAAGAAAAAGGATTGGTTCCTGCCATCAGACGGCTGTTCTGCCGCCTTGCGCCTTTGGCAAATGCAGTAATCTTTCCTCTCTCTCTGGTCAATAATACGATTCTCTTGTCGTACTCACCGATAGGACTGGCTTGCAGCACCATGCCTGTCAGCAGGATATAATCTCTCACGACCGTCTTCCTCTTTTTTATACCCTCTCGCCTGAAGTGCTTCCTCTTCTACGCGATTACGATAGTTCAAATAATCTGCTACGCTTCCGGAACTCTCAAATTTCATCCAACTCTCGTCCATACCTGTTGTACTCCTCCTATTGCTGCTTATCCATAACTGTTCATCACCTTCACAGTTACACTTTTGTCTGCTCACAATATAGGGTGTACTTTTTTTCAATAATTACTCTGTATCTTTTTGGTTATATCCGAAATTCTTGAGTAGGAAATCACTGTCCCGCCAATCCTTTTTGACCTTGACCCACAGCTGCAGATTGACCTTGCTCTCCAGTAAATCTTCTATTTCATAACGTGCCGTCGATCCGATCTTTTTCAGCATCGCACCACCCTTACCGATGATAATGCCCTTATGAGAATCCCGTTCACAGATAATCGTTGCTTCGATGTCCACAATCTGCTTGCGGTACTTCATACTCTCAATACACACTGCGATTCCGTGCGGTACTTCCTCGTCCAGACATTTGAGCGCCTTTTCCCTGATGAGTTCTGCCACGATCTGCCGCTCCGGCTGATCCGTAATCGTATCTTCATCATAAAACGGAACACCATAAGGAAGATACTTCATGATCACTTTGAGCAATTCCTCCGTATTGTCACCTTTTAGCGCCGACACCGGTATGATTTCCGCAAAATCACAAATGTCCTTATATGCATCGATAAACCTCAGAATTTCATCCCGCTTTACCGTATCGGTCTTATTGATGACGAGGATGATCGGTGTCTTTACCTTCTGCAGCTTCTCTGCAATCATACGCTCGCCCGCTCCTATAAAGGTAGACGGCTCCACCAGCCAACATACCACATCTACATCGTTGACAGAACGCGTCGCCATGGACACCATATAATCTCCGAGACGGTTCTTTGCCTTGTGGATACCGGGTGTGTCAACAAAAACAATCTGCCCTTCCTCACTCGTATAGACCGTCTGTATCCTGTTGCGTGTCGTCTGAGGCTTATTGGAGGTAATGGCGATCTTCTGCCCGATCAGACGGTTCATAAGTGTTGATTTTCCGACGTTCGGACGGCCGATCAAGGTCACGAAGCCTGCTTTATATTGTTCCTTCATTCCATTTCCTCTGTTTCTTCTGTTTGCTTTCTATTTGTTTTCATTGCCTGCAGCATCATCCTGTCCGCCTGTCGGCTGCTGTACCTGTGCTGCCTGCTGTTGTACCTGCACCGTCTGCTGTTGTTCCGCTATTCTTTTCTGCCTCTGTTCCAGCTTTTTTGCATGGTTCCTCTTACTTATTTTGATGATGGTCTTAATAATCAGCACAATCAACGTGATGATGACAGCCCATACGATTATGAACGGAAGTGCAATGATAAATCCGACCACGAAATCCAAGAATCCTTCTCCGACTCCGTACAGGCTTTCCACAAATCCGGAAGTCATCTGTTCCCATCTGCTTGCTTCTACAGGTGCGGTATAAGTCTTCACCTCACTGATGTAGATTCTGACAGTACTGAAGTCCACCAAATTGTCATATGTACGCAGCTGCGACTCATAAGACTGCAGTTCATATCTGACCTCTGACAGTCGGCTCTCCAGTGCTATGATCGTATCCACACTGTCGGCCTCCGCGAGCAGTTCATTCAGACGATCCTGCTCAATCTTTAGAGACTCTACTCTTGATTTTGTATCCACATATTGCAGTGTAATGTCTTCCGCAGATTCCGTCTGGCTCGTTACATTTGACATCTCTGCCACATTATTCACGAATGCATCCAGATTGGTGCTCGGAATACGTGCGGTAATATTTGCATAACCGGCATTTACTTCTGCATACTCTGCATAGCCGCCATACTGATCGATTCGCTCATTGATGCTGCTCATCATCGCATCCAGATTCTCTGTCTCCACATCCATGATGACATTGCGGATCAGTTTCCGATTTGCTGCCGCAGACTGCGTCTCGTTTTCAGCTTCATTTTCATTGAAACTCCTTGCTTCTTCCGTTCCGACATCGCCTGTTTCCGCAACCGCATCCACACTGTTCTCCGCCGTAGAATAATCTTCCATGTAAAACTCTTCTGCCGCATACTCAGCCGCCGGTGCTTCTTCAGCCGCAGCCGCCTCCGTATAATACCCCTCGGCATAATCGCTCTTACTGCTTCCGCAGCCTGCCATCATGACCGCTGCCGCAAACACCGATAAAATGATCAATGTAATCCCTTTTCTCATAACTTCCTCCTTGGTTATATGCATGGCCGACACAACCTGCATAATCTAAAACAGATTTTCTATATGTGCAAATAATCCTTTTTGTTCTTCTATCTTCTCTTCACCACCGAGCACGCACTTCATATCCTGTGACAACACCGCTTCCACATATGCCGCAAGACTCTTGATTCCCGCCTCGTCAACCGTCAGCACTGCATCACGTTCCTTCTGGACATCCTCATATGTCTCATGTGCCAGATAGGAAGTCAATGCTCGCGCTCCCTCTGCGGACGGGCTCAGTGGCAGATCCATATCACTGACGGCACCGATGATATATTTGGTCATAGTTCTCTCATCCGCCGCAAAATTCTTCAGATACTGTACTGCACCTCGATAGACCTCCAATGTCTTCTCCAGATTCGGATCTCTGTATGACACGAAATAGGAATCGCCCACCTTAGAAAAGGAATTCATGCATCCATAGGCTCCGCCCTTGACACGAACATTGTTCCACAGATAATCATAGCCCAAGATGACCTTCAGCACCTTCAGCGCTCCCGTATAAGGCAGCCCCGTCTTTTTATAGTTTCCCGCAACCGCCACATACTGTACCTTGGAAGATGTCTTGAAGCCCTCGTTCTTTTTCACTGTTTCAATCTCATAAGGAGCACATGCAACTACATCTGTATACAGCTTTTTCTTAAACGGCTCGATCTCCTGTTCCAGCTTCGCATATCCGTCTGCATTTGCAGTATAATCCACCATCAGATTCTCAGGTCTGAAGATATGATGCATCAATTTCTGCAGACATGCGATCAGGTTTTCTTTTTCTTCTTCAAAATGACTCTCAATCCGGTCAATCATACGATAAAACTCCAGACCGCTCATCATGTCGGACAGCTTCGCCGTCTTTGAACCATAAGACAATGCCCTGAGTGCCGCTGTCGAATGTCCGGAAGACGTCATACTCATCTGGATCCGGCTCTTTAACATCGCAACGATCTCATAGAGCCTCTTAGCATCTGTAAAGTCTGATGTAAAAATAATCTCATCAATCATCCGAAATGCAAAGTCCAATTTCTCATAGAGAACCTTTGTCCTGACTTCGAATTTCAACGTATATGCGCCTTCCTGTTTGGCATCTGCATAAGAAGAAACTCCGGTCACGATACCGCCGCTGTTCCTATTGATTTCATTAAAAAGATCTCCGTAGGAATAATGCTCTGTGCTGATAAAGCCAAGCACGTTCTTCAGTATTCCCATATAGGGAAGCAACTCATAAGGCACCTGTTTCGTATCAAAGAGCAGGTTCAGATAACCGATACCATTTGTGAACAGATCATGCTGCAGAACGAGCGTATCTGCCACCCTTCTCTCGCTGATGACAAACGGCTGTGCCTTCTGATCAATGTCCTCTCTCTGCAGCAACGGAATACTCTCCAGTTCTTCCTTGGTGCTGGGTTCTTCCTGATATGCCTTCAAAGCTTTGGTAGCTGTGACCATCTGCTCTATCTGTCCCTGTGAAAGACCTGCTTTATAATCAGCCAGTCTCTTTGCTTCCTTTTGATCCAGCTCTGCCGTGAGCCCACGTTTTGGCTTCACGATTACAATCGAACCATGTGTGTTGTCAAGCAGATATTTCTGTATCAAAGCCTCAAAATAGCCCTCATCCACCTTGCTCTTTACAAAAGAAAAAGTATCCAGCGCCTCAATGTGCATAAACGGATGACTCTCATCATAGAGCCAACTGTCATAAGCCTGCAGCCCATACATAAGTCCCTTTGGATAAGAGCCGTAGTCAGCTTCTCTGTATCTGAATTCGTAATAATTGATGCCCGCAAGCAGTGCCTTCCTGTCCATACCGTTCTTCACGATATCCTCAAGTATCTCACGGATCGTCGCAAGAAACTGCTCCAGATCTGCCTGATTGGCATTTTTGGCAATTACGGAAAAATACGGCTGATATACACCATTTTCATAGGTGCTCATAATATCCTTCCCAATCTTTCTGTCCAAAAGTGCCTGCTTGAGCGGTGCTCCCGGTGCATCCAAAAGTGCATACTCAATAATCTGAAATGCCAGATACAATTGCCTGTTCAGACTTGTATCAATGACCAGATTATAAGACAGATACGTATTATCCTCTAGCGGTTCTTCATTTGTAATGGAATATTCTTTTGTCTTTGTAACAATCTCTGAAAATCCCGGCTGTAGCTTAATAGAAGAGTCAACCTCTATCCTGTCATACCGACTCAGGTATTCCTCATCGATCCAATTCAACTTCTCCTCCATATCCATATCGCCATATAGATAGATATAACTGTTGGACGGATGATAATATGTCTTATGGAACTCAAGGAATTTCTCATAAGTCAGTGACGGAATCACCTCAGGATCTCCGCCGGACTCATAGGAATATGCATTATCCGGGAAAAGTGTATTAAAAACCTCTCTGTCCAGCATATCGTCCGGTGACGAAAATGCTCCCTTCATTTCATTATAAACAACTCCGTTAATCTCGATCGGTGCATCAGCATCCTCAAGTTCGTAATGCCAGCCCTCCTGACGGAAAATCTCCTCATGCTCATAAATATTCGGATAAAATACCGCATCCAGATAAACATGCATCAGATTCTGAAAGTCCTTATCATTACAGCTGGCAACAGGATATACCGTCTTGTCCGGATAGGTCATCGCATTCAGAAAAGTATTCAGCGATCCCTTTGCAAGCTCCACAAACGGATCCTTAGCCGGAAAATGCTTTGACCCGCACAATACCGAATGCTCCAATATATGCGGCAGTCCCGTACTGTCATATGGCGGAGTTCTGAAGCCTATGGAAAAAACCTTGTTGCGATCATCATTGGACAACAGCAATACATTGGCTCCCGTTTTCTTATGCTTCAGCAGATAACCTTTGGAATTCAGGTCATCCACATTTCTCTCTTCAATTAGCTCGTACGATTTCAGGTGTTTCAAATTCATGCCTTTACCTCTTTCATAGGATTACTTAATATGCTTATGTGAAAATAAATGTTCCTGACAATATTCATAATTACCGTTGCACTTCGAACAGAATCTGAATTCCAGTGTCGAATCGTCATCTTCCGTCCTTCCGCAGATGGCGCATTTGTGCTTGGTTACACCACGTGCGTTCTGTACCTGCTGGTGATAGACCCTCTTACGGTGTATTTCCTTCGGCGAAATCCGCTTCATATTGCGCGTCGACAGGAAGAACAATATAAAATTAAGCAGTGAAGCCACGATGGTTACTCGAACCGCTGCACCTCCCATAATAAAATCATAAAGAAGAAGCGCCCCATATACATAAGCCAGCCATTTCATTTTAAGTGGTATCACAAACATGAACAGTACCTGCATATCCGGATAATTAGCGGCAAATGCAAGATATATAGACATATTGACATAATAAGTGGAGACCACCAACGCGGCAATCTGTCCATATCCATAAGCGCTCTCCGGATGCAGACCGCTCTGTACCAGATACAGGACAAACGCACCAATCACTGTAAAAATCATGCCGGAAAAAATATAGACATTGTAGCGGAACGCTCCCCATGTCTGTTCCAACACCGTTCCGATCGAATAGTAGAAATATAACATGAGCCCAAGGAATAATATATTATATCCACTCGGAGGAATGATCATCCAGGTAAATATCCTCCATATCTGTCCGTGCAGAATCTCATACGGATTCAGATTCAGTAATTGCACAATGGCCGGCACAAACATTTGCATGACATACCCGATTGCATATCCTGCCACGATATAAAGGGACAGGTTGCTGATTGCATACCGCCCGAATTTTCTTTCCATACGATTTAAAAGCTTACCCATTCACTGCACCTCATCTTTATTTGATTTGCGCTGTTTCGGCGCATTTCACCTCTTGGTATTGTACCATTGCAGCAGATAAATGTAAACACAGCCTCATAAAATTTATCTTTCCTACAGACTTTTTTTAGATTTTGGATAAGAGTTCCGATTGCACTTTTAAAAACCATGTCGTATAATGTAAATTGGTCTGCATACATGCAGGCTTATATCATGAGCATAACAATGAATGACATGCTCCGCAAACTTTTCATTGTATAAATAATAAGGAGGCACGGAAATGGCCTTACATAAATTAGGAATCGATATTGGGTCTACGACCGTCAAAATAGCAATTTTAAACGAAGAAAACCAGATGCTCTTTTCCGATTATGAGCGTCACTTTGCAAATATTCGCGAGACACTGGCTTCTCTTCTGAGCAAGGCATATACACAGCTCGGAGAGTTGGAGCTTGCACCTATGATTACCGGTTCAGGCGGACTCACACTGGCAAATCACCTGCGCGTCCCCTTTGTCCAGGAGGTTATCGCCGTATCCACTGCCCTGTCCGATTACGCTCCCCAGACGGACGTCGCAATTGAGCTTGGCGGTGAAGATGCCAAGATCATCTATTTCGAAGGCGGAAATGTAGAACAAAGAATGAACGGAATCTGCGCCGGCGGTACAGGTTCTTTTATCGACCAGATGGCTTCTCTCCTGCAGACAGATGCCTCCGGACTAAATGAATACGCCAAGGATTATCATTCTCTTTACACCATTGCAGCAAGATGCGGTGTGTTTGCCAAGTCCGATATCCAGCCGCTCATCAATGACGGTGCGACCAAGGAAGACCTTGCCGCATCCATCTTTCAGGCAGTTGTTAATCAGACCATCAGCGGTCTTGCATGTGGTAAGCCGATTCGCGGACATGTTGCTTTTTTAGGCGGTCCGTTACACTTCCTGTCTGAATTGAAGGAAGCCTTTATCCGCACATTAAAGCTGGATGATGAGCATATCATCGCACCTGCACATTCCCACCTCTTTGCGGCTGTCGGTTCTGCCCTGAATTATCATGCAGATGTGGTTACTTCGTTGTCTGATATGGTAAACAGGCTGTCCGGTGAGATCAAGATGGAATTTGAAGTAGAGCGTATGGATCCTCTCTTTGCCACGAAAAAGGACTATGCCGCATTTGAAGAACGTCACAATGCTCACTGTGTTGTCACAGCCCCATTAAAGGATTACGAGGGTAACTGTTTCCTTGGAATCGATGCAGGTTCAACAACGACCAAAGTTGCACTGGTCGGTGAAGACGGCTCGCTCCTATATTCCTTTTACAGCAATAATAACGGCAGCCCTCTTGCAACTACAATTCGTTCCATCAAGGAAATCTATCATCTGCTTCCGCCAAGTGCCTCGATTGTGCACTCCTGTTCCACCGGTTATGGCGAAGCCCTGATTAAGGCTGCTCTGATGCTTGATGACGGCGAGGTGGAAACAGTTGCACACTACTATGCCGCTGCTTTCTTTGAACCGGAAGTAGACTGTATCCTGGATATCGGCGGACAGGATATGAAATGTATCAAGATCAAAAATCACACGGTAGACAGCGTCCAGTTAAATGAGGCCTGCTCCTCCGGCTGCGGTTCCTTTATTGAGACTTTCGCAAAATCGCTCAATTACAGTGTGCAGGACTTTGCTCAGGCAGCGCTCTTTGCAAAACATCCGATCGACCTCGGTACCCGTTGTACCGTATTCATGAATTCCAAAGTAAAGCAGGCGCAGAAGGAAGGTGCCGGAGTAGATGATATCTCTGCGGGACTTGCTTATTCTGTTATTAAAAACGCGCTGTTTAAGGTCATCAAAGTATCTGATGCTTCGCAGCTTGGTTCCAAGATAGTCGTTCAGGGTGGTACCTTCTATAACGATGCCGTCCTTCGAAGCTTTGAAAAAATCGCCGGATGTGATGTCATCCGTCCGGATATTGCAGGTATTATGGGCGCTTTCGGTGCCGCATTGATTGCTCGCGAACGCCACACAGAAGATTATGAATCCACAATGCTCACGATTGAAAAGATCAATGCACTTGAATTCACGACCAGCATGGCAAAGTGTAAGGGCTGTACCAACAACTGCCGTCTGACCATCAACAAGTTCACCGGCGGTCGTCAATATATCTCAGGCAATCGCTGCGAGCGCGGTATCGGCAAGACCAAAAATGAAAATAACGTTCCGAATCTGTTTGAGTATAAGGAACAACGCATCTTCTCCTACGAACCGCTTCCGATTGATGAGGCTCCTCGTGGCAGGATTGGTGTTCCGCGTGTCTTGAATATGTATGAAAACTATCCGTTCTGGTTCACATTCCTGACCAGACTCGGATATCAGGTCGTACTGTCTCCAAGTTCAACTCACAAAATATACGAACTCGGCATCGAATCCATCCCGAGCGAGTCCGAATGCTATCCTGCGAAACTCGTGCACGGACATATTGCATGGCTGATCAAACAGGGGGTTCCGACAATCTTCTATCCGTCTCTTTTCTATGAACGGAATGAAACACCGGATGCCAACAACCATTATAACTGCCCAATTGTAACCTCCTATCCCGAAAATATCAAAAATAATATGGATGAGATACAGCATGGCGATGTGAAATTCCTGAACCCTTTCATGTCCTTTAGGGATGAAGGTGTCATCACCGCCCGACTGGCAGAGACATTTCCCGAAATTTCCGGCACGGAGATTGCTGCTGCAGTACATGCAGCTTGGGTAGAACAAGAAAATGTCCATCTTGAAATCCAGAAGAAGGGTGAGGAAGTTCTGAAGCTTTTAGCCGATACCGGAAAACGCGGCATTGTCCTCGCCGGCAGACCCTATCACATCGATCCCGAGATCAATCACGGTATTCCGGAACTCATCACTTCCTATGACGTTGCTGTCCTGACGGAAGACTCTGTTTCCCACCTGGCACCCGTAGAACGTCCTCTGCGTGTATCCGACCAGTGGATGTATCACACCAGACTATACAATGCTGCAAATTTTGTGAATACAAGGGATGATTTAGAACTTGTACAGCTTAATTCCTTCGGCTGCGGACTGGATGCAGTCACAACCGATCAGGTCAGCGAGATTCTGACCGGCTCAGGCAAGATCTATACCTGTCTTAAGATTGATGAAGTCAACAACCTCGGAGCAGCACGTATCCGTATTCGTTCTCTGCTCTCTGCAATCAAGGTACGTGAACGCAAGCAGACAAAGCGTGAGATTCATTCTGCCGCTTATCACCGCAGAGTCTTTACAGAAGATATGCGCAAGAACTATACAATACTCTGCCCACAGATGTCTCCGATCCACTTTGATGTCATGCAGCCTGCCTTTGAGGCCTCAGGCTATCATTTCGTACTGCTGCAGAATGCAACCAAGGATGCCATCAACGTCGGGCTGAAATATGTAAATAACGATGCCTGCTATCCGTCACTGCTCGTGGTCGGACAGATCATGGAGGCAGTCCTTTCAGGCGAATACGACCTCGACCATACCGCAGTCATGATGTCTCAGACCGGCGGCGGCTGCCGTGCCACCAACTATATTGCATTTATCAGACGTGCCCTTGAAAGTGCTGGATACCCTCAGATTCCTGTCATTTCGCTGAGTTTCTCAGGGCTGGAGCACAATCCGGGCTTTACAATCGATGCCAATCTGTTGTCACGCGCACTCTGTGCCGTTGAATTCGGTGACATCTTCATGCGCTGTCTCTATCATATGCGCCCTTATGAGCAGGTACCCGGCTCGGCAGATGCTCTGCATATGAAATGGCAGGAGAAATGTCGTGAATTTGTCGGAGGCAATCAGTTCAGCCTGTTGAAATACGGCAAAATGTGCAGACAGATCATCCGTGAATTCGATATGCTTCCGATTAAGGAAGACCTCGTAAAGCCCCGTGTCGGCATCGTTGGTGAAATTTTGGTCAAATTCTCGCCTACCGCAAACAATTACCTTGTGGAACTATTGGAAGCAGAAGGTGCAGAAGCCGTCGTACCTGAATTGATCGACTTCCTACTGTACTGCTTTTATAATCAGATATACAAAGCCAAATACCTTGGTACCTCTAAGAAAGATGCCCGTAACGGCAAACTGTTCATATGGGCATTAGAACGCTTTCGCGCTCCTGCCGTTAAGGCATTGAAGAAGAGCAAACACTTCACTCCGCCCTCTTCTATCTATGAAACGGCAAAACAGGCATCCTCCATTGTCTCTATCGGTAACCAGACCGGTGAGGGATGGTTTCTGACGGGCGAGATGCTGGAACTGATACATGCAGATGTCAACAATATTGTATGTACACAGCCCTTTGCATGTCTGCCAAATCATGTTGTCGGCAAAGGTGTCATCAAAGAACTGCGGCATCGCTATCCGCTCTCAAATATCGTTGCCATCGACTACGATCCCGGTGCAAGCGAGGTAAATCAGTTGAATCGTATCAAGTTGATGCTGTCCACTGCACATAAAAACATCTGCCACTAATCGGCAGATGTTTTTATTTTGACTTCTATTCGATTCATCAGATTGTTGAAATCCATCAGATACTCTGCAATGTTAGCGGCAATGTACTGATTATCCTCCGACAGACACGCCTGTTCCAATTCAGTCGCCCTCTGTGAAAATTCCAATGCACCGATTCCTTTGCATGCACTGCTCATAGCATGCGTAAATATACGGAATCGCATTCTGTCATAATGCGAATAGCACTCCTCCAGATCAATGATCATTTCTCGCATATCGCCCAGGAAATTTCTCAGCAGAGTAATATACATCTCTTCATTATCTCCGATATACTTAGATGCAAGCTTCTCATCAATCCCTTCAATCCCAAAGTTCGTTACAATTCTCGGAATCTCTTCCTCCGACTCCTTCACGGGTTCGTCCATCTCCGTCACGCGGCGCCATAACCATCTGGCTAAAATATCGCTTAACTGCTTCACCGATACCGGTTTTGACAGAAAATCATTGAAACGAACCTTTAAAAACTCCGACAGATTATCTTCAATATTGGTAGAAGTGCAGAATACGATCGGCACTTTGTTGAAATAGTCTCCCTCCATGGCGCGAATCTGTTTTGTCGTTTCCACACCATCCATATCCGGCATCATATGGTCGATGAAAATCATATCATATCGTTTGCCGTCCCGCAGGCACTGCAAAGTCTCTTCTCCGCTATATGCCTTTTCTATATTCATCATGTATGGCCTCATTACATTCTCAAGCAATGTCAGTGTCGAAGGACTGTCATCGACCAGCAAAATCTTTGCCCCGTCCGTAACCGCGACCGCATCGGACATACCGGACTGTGTCTCATTGGCGATGACCGGATCCTTCGATGCAACCGGATTGATATAATCCAGACGATAAATCGTAACAATATTGGTAAAAATCTCACCATATGCATCAAATACATTCTGCACTGTCAAATTACATCTTCGGCCGGTCGTCTTATAGATTGCAGTGACAGAAAACACTCCTATATGCGGTGCGAACAGATTTTTGACATCATAGCCCTTGAATTCAAATACATCAATCAGTTGCCTGCCTATGACCGTTTTCTTTTCCTCCACGATTGCAATCGATGCACATTTATTGATAAATACAACTGTTCCTTCATCATTACAGATTACAACGGGTTCATGACTGTTCGCCTCAAAAACCTCCTCATAATCTTCTCTGCGTATTTCCAATGCAGAGTGACATTGATAGGATCTTTTCAAACACCACGCCGTAACCACCATAGATAGAGAACGAAGCGGGATGACAAGTGTTCCTGCAAATGACATAATCGTCTCGGTTACTCCGCTTATGAATGTCACAATACACAGCACCATGATCAGCTGAAAAATGATACGCTCTCGCTTCCTTGAACGGCGATTGCGATATGAATACACCATACTGACAATAAAGTATATGTACAACAGACACAGGCACGTCATGAATACACCTACAAAAATAGGCTCATAATTCTCGCTCTTACCCCATATGTCAACATATTGCAAACCTCCCCGCAGGAAGATATCGACTATATAAAATATAATGCCCATATAGAGAATGACAGAGGTATATATATATGTCTTCTGCTTGTCCGTATCCAAGAGAAATGCTAACAGATAGACTGTGATACCCATAAAAGCAATACCGGTACACCATGCAAATGCTTCAATGACATCGTACAGCAGACCTCTCTCCATAATCATCAATACAGCATAACATATGTTGTTGACCATACCGACCAGACACAGATAGAAAAACATCCTGACATTCAGATCTGTGATCCGCACACCTGTCAGTATATCCCTGCCCTGTGTTATAATCATAATACCGGTGCATAACAGCAGTCCGCATAAAATTACAGAAAGCATAATTTTGATTCCCCCTGTCTTCGGGTCGCTTATCCTTGATTCATCAAATCCAAAAATTCTTCCTCGGAAATAATCGGAACACCCAGTTCCTTTGCCTTCCTATTCTTAGAGGAATTAGACAGCACATCATTGTTGATCAGATAATTTGTCTTTGCCGTAACAGATCCTGTCGCTTTGCCTCCTGCAGCTTCAATCGCTTCCTTTAGGGCATCACGATTTTCAAAATGTTCAACACTTCCCGTGATCACAAATGTCAGCCCCTGCAGGCTCTGCGTCCCGCCACTCGCTGTCGGCCTCTCTATATCAAGTTCATTACATAAATTCTCAAACATGATCCTGTTGGAATCATCCGCAAAATATTCGACAAAAGTACCCGCTATCACTTCTCCGACCCCGTCAATGGCGCTCAATTCTTCTGCCGTGGCACTTTGCAGTCTGTTCAAATCATAATCAAATTCCTTACATATCATTTTAGCATTTGCCAGTCCAACATTCAAGATGCCTATCCCATAGATCACTCTTGGCAATGTTGTATGACGTGCCTTCTCAATACTCTCGATCAGATTGAAATAAGACTTCTCTCCAAAGCCCTCTGTTTCAACTATCTGATCCTTATGTCGCTCCAACCGAAAGATATCTGCGAATTCATGTATCAGTCCCATACCTATGAATTTCTCCAGCGTCGCCTCGGACAAACCATCGATATTCAAAGCATTTCTGCTTACAAGCAATGTAAATGCCTTGATCTTCTTTGCCGGACAAGCTGCATTGACACAATACAATGTCTGTACATCTGCCACCTGTCGGATTCTGGTCGGGCCTCCACATGCGGGACATACCTCCGGAATATCTTTCAGACCGCTTCTGGTCAGATTCTCCGCTAACTGCGGAATAATCATATTAGCCTTATAAACCGTAATCGTATCTCCGATGCCAAGTTCCAATGACTGCATAATGCTGATGTTATGCACAGATGCCCGCGAAACAGTAGTTCCTTCCAGTTCCACCGGTTCAAAAATGGCCACCGGATTGATCAAACCCGTTCTGCTCGGACTCCATTCAATCTCTAACAGCTTCGTTTCGCGTAATTCATCCGCCCACTTGAACGCAATCGAATCTCGCGGAAACTTCGCCGTTGTCCCAAGCGATCTTCCATATGCAATATCGTCATAAAGCAGCACCAAACCATCCGACGGCACATCATTCTCTGCTACCCGATCTGCAAAATACTGTATCGCCTCCAGAATATCTGCTTCCGTAACATGTCTGTATTCCACCACCGCAAAGCCCTGCGAACGTAAAAATTCCAGCTGAGCACTTCTGGTACCCTCAGATGCCGCCCCCTCTGCCTTGACAAGGGAAAAGGCGTAAAACTGTACATTCCGTTTTGCGGTAATTTCATTATTTAACTGTCGTACGGAACCGCTGCACAGATTTCTGGGATTCTTATACTTTGCATCTGCTTCTTCGATCTCTTCATTGATCTTGGCAAAGTCCGCATAGGTGATGACTGCTTCACCACGCAAGACTAATTCCCCCTGATATGGAATCTGCAACGGCAGATTCTTGAATACACGTGCATTATTCGTAATCACTTCTCCGATCTCACCATTGCCTCTTGTAACTGCCTTGTAGAGTTTGCCGTCACGATAAGTCAATACGATCGTCAGTCCATCCAGTTTCCACGAAAGCAATGCCTCTTTTCCGTTCAGCCATTCTTTGAGTGCCTCCCTGTCTTTGGTCTTATCCAGAGACAGCATCGGACTCTCATGACGTTCTTTTGGGAGTTCGTCTACTGCCTCATAACCAACCTGCCTGCTGGGACTGTCTGCATATACCATACCTGTCTTTTTTTCCAAATCCAATAATTCATCATACAATTGATCATATGCAAGATTGCTCATGATCTCTGCATCATCCTGATAATATGCCTTTGCTGCACAATTCAGTATCTGTATCAATTCCTTTATTCGGCTAATGTCATGTTGATTGATTGTCTGATTCTGATTGATATCCACTTTGCTCTGCTCCGTATCTGATTCTTCCGGTTATATATGGGCTACCGGTCATCCCTGATTCCTTCTTTAAGTGTCTCCAATTCTTCCTCGGTGAGCATTCTGTATTTCCCGACTTTGAGTTGTCCAAGCTCAATGTTCATGACTCTGACCCTCACAAGCTTCATCACTCGATACCCAAACTGTTCGCACATCCGTCTGATCTGCCTGTTCAGCCCCTGCGTCAGAATAATGCGGCAGGACGTATCGTTGAGTTTCTCGACCTTACACTTTCTCGTCGTGGTTTCCAACTCTTCCAGATAGACTCCTTCCTGCATTCCCTTGATTAATTCCGGTGTGATCTGCTTGTCCAGTGAAACCACATACTCCTTTTCGTGGTGATTGGCACCACGCATCATCTTATGAACCACATCTCCGTCATTGGTCATGATGACCAATCCCTCTGATTCTTTATCCAGCCTGCCGCAATAGGTAAGGCGTACCGGATAATGCAGATATTCTATAATATTATTCTTTTCCCTTTTCTCTGAAGTGCATACAACCCCTCTGGGCTTATGAAAAGCCAGATACACTTTCTCGGCCTGTGTACCGACACTTTTTCCGTCTACCGCTATACACTGTCCTTCGGACACACGCTCTCCCATTTGTGCACGGATACCGTCCACTGTGACCCTACCGCTTTCTATCATACGGTCTGCCTCACGTCTCGAGCACACGCCTGCCTCAGCCAAATATTTATTCAATCGTACCGGTTCATCCATGTTCCCGCTCCCCTACAAATTCCAAAACATCACTGAATCAAGTTTACCATGAAACAGCTCGTTTCACAATGTGGTTTTTAGATTTGCGTTTTGATTTGCATTCCGAACTTATGGTATTCAAATGATACAATTTTTGGTATACTGTAAATATAAAGACACATAAAAATCATCAACAATGAAAAGCACGCTCTACACCCCTCTTCATTGCTGTGAATCCGGAAAGGAGCTGATAGAATGTATCATTACATTGCAATAGAACGACAATATTGCAGCGGTGGTAACGAAATCGGAAGAAGGTTGGCCAAAGTCCTTGATTACAAGCTCTACGACCACAATATATTAGGCATGGCAGCCAAAAAGCTTGAAATTCCTCATATCTATATCTCCGAACTCGAAGAAACCAGTCCGAACAGCATCATTTTCAATCTGTCTCAGACTGCTATCGGCGGTTCCACCCGAAATGTCAATAACATGCCTCTTGTTGAAAGGCTTTTTTATGAAGAAAAAAAGATCATCGAGGAAGTGACTGCTGCAGATTCCTGTGTCATCGTCGGCAGATGTGCCGGCTACATCCTAAAGGATAAACCAAATTGTCTGAAGGTATTCATCCATGCAGACACCGATTACCGCATCAACCGTGCCGTCGAAAATGAAAAGCTGTCACATGAGGAAGCCATTGAAACACTCAAGAAAACCGATAAACGCAGAAGCGGTTTCTACACGACCCACTCCGGTTTTAAATGGGGCGACAGCACACATTTCGATGTATGCCTCAACAGCAGCGTGTTGGGAATCGACCAATGTGTTGAGATCTTAGCCGGTATTGCCGGAAAGTAAATTGAAAACGCCTGAAACAAAAGTGACGTGATTGCCCAAAGGGTTCAACCACGTCACTTCTGTTTTGTATATTTATACTATTAAATAATTCTATACGATACCCTGTGCTGTCATCGCCTCT
This sequence comes from uncultured Lachnospiraceae bacterium, assembly GCA_964638005.1. Taxonomy (GTDB): domain Bacteria; phylum Bacillota; class Clostridia; order Lachnospirales; family Lachnospiraceae; genus JAAYYM01. Next base: position 9,702 of record CAZWXS010000003.1, on the reverse strand, counting down.
GCAACCTTTAAGAAGCCTGCAATATTGGCACCTGCAACATAATTGCCTGCCATACCGTACTTCTTTGCTGCATCATCAAGGTTATGGAAGATGTTGACCATGATGTTCTGGAGTTTGGAATCAACCTCTTCAAATGTCCAGCTGAGTCTCTCTGAGTTCTGGCTCATCTCAAGTGCGCTGGTTGCTACACCGCCTGCATTGGCAGCCTTGCCCGGTACGAACCATACCCCGTTCTCCTGTAAGTACTGTGTAGCCTCTAATGTAGTAGGCATATTAGCACCTTCACATACAGCCTTAACACCGTTTGCCACAAGTGTCTTAGCATCATCTAAATTCAATTCGTTCTGTGTTGCACACGGAAGAGCAACGTCAACTTTTACAGACCATACGCCTTTGCCTTCGTGATACTCCGCACTCTTTCTTGCAGCAGCATACTCTGTCAATCTTGCACGCTTCACTTCTTTTACTTCTTTCAGAAGTTCTACATCAATTCCCTCCGGATCATAGATCCAGCCTGTTGAATCCGATACCGTTACCACCTTGGCGCCCAGCTGCTGAGCCTTCTGTGTCGCATAGATCGCTACATTACCCGAACCTGATACAGATACTGTCTTACCCTTGATATCTGAACCGTTGCACTTTAGCATCTCTTCTGTTAAATACAATAAACCATATCCTGTTGCTTCTGTTCTGGCAAGTGATCCGCCATAAGAAAGACCTTTTCCTGTCAGCACACCTTCATATACACCACGGATTCTCTTATACTGTCCGAACATATAACCGATCTCTCTTGCGCCTGTTCCGATATCACCTGCAGGTACATCAGTATCAGCACCGATATATTTGCAAAGTTCAGTCATGAAACTCTGACAGAATGCCATAATCTCTCTGTCCGACTTGCCCTTCGGATCAAAATCAGAACCGCCCTTGCCACCGCCGATCGGAAGACCTGTTAATGAATTCTTAAAAATCTGCTCAAAGCCCAAAAATTTGATGATACCTAAGTTTACTGAAGGATGAAGACGAAGCCCACCCTTATACGGTCCGATTGCTGAATTGAACTGCACACGGAATCCATTGTTAACCTGAACCTGTCCCTTGTCATCTACCCAAGGTACTCTGAACAATAACTGTCTTTCAGGTGTTACGATTCTTTCAAGCTATGCATCTTTTCTGTATGCATCCTCATTTGCTTCGATTACGACTCTCAGAGATTCCAAAACCTCTTTTACTGCCTGGTGGAATTCCGGCTGTGACGGATTCTTCTCTACCACCATACTGAACACTTCATCAACGTATGACATTTTTAGTTCCTCCTAATTTGGTATGATATTGGTTATCTGTTCCCCGCTTGTTAATACATCTTGATATATGTATTAACAAAAAAAGCATCAATAGGCATAGATACACTATGCCTGTAGACGCCTTTGCCTAATGCAGATTATATAACGTCTTGCCAAAATTGACAAGCCCCTTTTTTATTTTTTTTCTTTTCTATTCCTTAAGCTGAAATGATGCATGCTCACCGTTGTTCATATTGGCCGCATCATAATATCCATTCAGATAAAATCCCATATACGGAGTCACAAATGCTTCTTCGATCTGTTCTTCGCCATCCATAACAATACTTTCATTATTCAGAACCATGATGCAGAAACAATCCTTCGAATAGAACTCACTGCCCTCATTCATTTCATAGTAATCCTGAAGTTCACTCCGCTCAACTCCATACTCAGTAAGTTCATCCACGATATAATCTTCCGCGTCCTGCTGATAATATACTTCGTAAGAGCCGGATGCACAGTTATCATCATAGGCACCTTCCTCCATATACCATTCAAAGGTTCCGTCTTCATTCAGAATCAACTCCGAACCATCTCCACTGATATATGTATTTCCTTCTAACCAATCAAGTGCCGCTGCATTTGCTTCCGCCTCTGCATCTTCAATCATCCGCTGCATCGTATCTCCAAAGACGTTTCCTTCTTCCTTATAGACTGCTACAGCGAAAACAATACAGCCGATAAATATCAGGAGTCCGATTGCCGCCGTTACGAGTCCTGCTATGGCAAATCCCTGCTTACCCTGTTTCCCGGACAAAGCAATGATACCAAAAATAATCCCCAGAACACCCAGTATTCCGCCCAAACACACACCTAATACAATGGAACAGATACCCAGCACCATGGATGCTATCGCATACCCATTTTTTTCTCCTTGATTTTCTACCGGCTTCATTTCTGGATTCATATCCATCTACCATTTCCTCCTCATCAAAATGTGCCCATCTTATATACAATATGAGACTGAAAATGGTAAGTATAACATGAATTAGAAGGTTTTGTAAATCTACAGATACTGCTTCAGTCGTTCTATGCTCTTTTCCTCAAAATCCATCAATTCCTTTGCAATTTCCATTGCATATTTTCCGGCGGTACCGTTATGATTCAATGCCTTACACATATCGGTAATCCCGCGGTTACTCCCCTGTATCACGAGTTCTGCCACATGGCTTGTACTCGTATTCAGGGCGGTATTCATATGGATACCCGCCTTCAGCATTCCTGTCCCGGCAGGACTCACCTGCCCCGGATGTTCTCCTGCATCCTGCAGCATTCCCTTCGCACGATCCTTATATTCCGTATACTTCAATGCCTGACGATGCAGATCCAACAATAGCCTGTCATCATAAACCTTATTCTCAATCGTCTGAATCGCCGTAAGTCCCATCCTGGCTCCCTTTTCAACTTCCCTCAACACATTTCGATCTGCCTGCGTCATCCTGCTGTTCCTCCATATTCTGAAATATACTTCCATTATGTCCGTATACCCTTTTAATTATTCTATTTGAATTCAGAATACAAAGTACAAAAAAGGACCCAAAATCTCTTTCAGGTCCTTACATAGTATAGTATCTTATCTTACTCAACAAAGTCAGCCTTTACATAGGCCGTCTGTCCCTTATAGGTTATCTTGCACCAATCTCCCGATTTTTCAATCAGATCAAACTGTTCTCCACGATATGCCACGCCCAGTCTGTTACCGGTTTCACTCGCTGACTCTCTGATATTGACCGTTTCCTTGACCGTCACCTTGCCGGAAGTCGTTGCTGTAGTAGCCGAGGATGTATCCGTTCCGCCTTCACCCTCTGTTGTCTCGCCTGCAGCTGTCTCGCCTTCTGTCGTCTCACCCTCTGTTGTCGGTGCGCCCTCTACAACTTCCAAGAACTCCGTCTTAATATAAGCCTCGGTTCCATTATAATCAATCTTGCTCCATCCGTTCTCCAGAGTCTCCATCTGTGTAAATGTATCTCCTATTTCAGCCTTTCCGAGTGCATCTGATTCCGTACTTGCCGACTTTCTGATGTTGACCTTATCAATTGCCTTCACCGTAATCACACTTGGAACTTCTTCCTCTACAGGTGCTTCCTCCACAGGTTGTGCGGCAGCAGCCCGAGCAGCCATTTCCGTCTTCACTTCCTGATTGATCTTTTCCTGAAGACCACTCGTCATAGTTGCTAACGCCGTATCTGAAGCAACCGCATCGTCATACTTGGTCTGTACCTCTTTCAAGAGTTCGACAACATCATCCTGTACCGCTAAAGCCTTAAAGTACGCGTCTGTCTCCTGATCCATCTCTTTGTTCACATACAATGCACCCGATTCATTCGTACATACATATACTGAAGTCAGTGCCGGTGCAAGTGTATCCACATCTTTGAACTTGATATCATATCCTACGATCGCAAGATAAGAATTCGGAATTGGACCCGGCTTCGTATATACCACATAATTCTGGAAACCGTCATAGTACTGCGCCGTCACCTGAACAACGATCTTCTCTTCCTCTGTCATAGAGCTGCTGAGAGCTGCCATTGCCTCCGCATCTCCCGCTGCCTTTGCAGAACAATAATTCTCTAACAATGTATTGACTGCCGGATATGCATCTATCTCGTATTTTTCATCGGGAACTTCAATACCGCTCTCTGCAACAGCCTCTGTTGCTTCAGTATCGGTCTCTTCTGTTTTCTTCTTACCGTTCAGTGCAAATATAATCAGCAATACGACAAGCACTATAAATAGTCCGCCCACGATAAAATACCGATAATACTTAGCAAAGAACTCCTTTATCCCGTTATTTGTCATGCCCATATTACAATACATCCTTTCATATGACTTGTCCAAAATAACTACCTAAATCGGCACATCTGCGATGTACACGATTCTATTAAAGCCTGTAAGGCTCTGCACCCGAGAGGATTCGAACCCCCGCACATGGCACCGGAAACCACTGCTCTATCCCCTGAGCTACGAGTGCTTATGCGAAATCCATATTGCAATTTCGCACATGTTTAATGATAACATAGCATAAGGAAAAATTCAAATGAAAATATTGTGAATATTACAAAATTGTTACATGCTGAAAACTTCACGTTGATCACGTGAAAAATAATAGACATGGTCTGCGAGTATTTCATCCGCTTCTACCTGCGTCGCATTGACTTCCTGAACCATTTGCGTCAATCGCTCATACCCGACACTTTCATGTGTCGGTACTAAAATAACCTCATGAATGCTGCTGGGTATAATGAAAAGATCCTGATTGAGTTCATCCGCAAAATCAGACAGAACATCACGATACAGCAGACATGCGGCACCGTTCATCTTTTCCCTGTTGGAAAGTACATACATCGGCACCTTGCCGTCCAGTCCGCTTGCACTGTGCAGCATACAGGCCGCAAATTCCGCGATATCTTCATCACTCGGATATTCATCGTCATAAACCTGCTCCAACTCCTCCTGCAGGCTCTGAATCAACATTTCCGTCATGATGTCTTCGATTCCCTTGATCTGAAATCCAAGCAGCTTACGTGTATTTTGTTCTGCCGCCTGATACAGCTCCTCCGCAGTCACACTCCACATCTCCATATGCCCGTTATTCACCAGTATGGTAGCCGGACCGATTTCATCATGCAGTATCATACAATAAAAAACGATTGCCAGATCCAGATACCTCACATGCGGAATATCCTCCAGCAGTTCCACATTCTTATCATAACTGACCAATTTACACAGGACACGCTTTCGAACCTTGCTGTAATCTGTGAAAAAGTCAATGTTCACAGTAGTGCTCGGCTTGCTCTTCTCATATCTGCCAATAATCTCCGCAACAATATCGTGAAATGCTTTTCCTTTCTCATATTCTTTGAAAAAATCGTCCAGATAAATTGTCGGAGATACATTCCCCTCCTGTGGCAGGACTGAAATTCCATGCAGTCTGACGGCATTATTCTTTAAAACTACCATCTCCTTGACTTCCGCCGCATCTCCCATATATTCTGCAATGCTGTTTTTAACCTGCTCTGCAAAGTCTTCATATTTCATAAATTCATACCTTCCTTTCGTAGTTGTTTTAAGGTCCTGACGCCGGTTTCGGACTTCACTGCACACCTAAGCGGCACACAATTCAACAAAAAAAACAATAGGAAAGGCCTGCTTTCCTATTGTCATCACAAAGAAAGATATATCGGTTGTCCTGTCCTGCTATACTCTGGACAGATACTCTCCCGTTCTGGTATCGATTTTGATCACATCATGCTGGTCTACGAACAGAGGAACATATACTGTCGCACCTGTCTCTACAACTGCGGGCTTTGTTGCTCCCTGTGCCGTATCACCCTTGAAGCCGGGCTCTGTATCCGTAATCTCGAGTTCTACAAACAAAGGAGGCTCAATGGCAAATACATTTCCGTTGTGGGAACATACCTTAACCATTTCATTCTCTTTGACGAACTTGAGTGCATCGCCTACTGACTCTGCATCGAGTGCGATCTGCTCATATGTCTCCATGTTCATGAAGTTGTACAGATCACCGTCTTCATACAGATACTGCATGTCGTTTCTATCAATACGTGCGGCCGGAAACTTCTCTGTAGGTCTGAAGGTCTTCTCAACCACACCGCCACTCTTAATATTCTTTAACTTTGTTCTGACAAAAGCTGCACCTTTGCCCGGTTTAACATGTTGAAACTCAATAATCTGATAAATATTATTATCCATTTCAAGCGTCAAGCCATTTCTAAAATCGCCTGCTGATATCATGTAGATATTCCTCCTTAATACGTTCCGTTAATAATTCCTTACTAGTTTATACTATATGACCGCATATTTCAACAACTTTTTTTATTGTAATCGATCAGCCAGTCGATTGCCTCCAGATATCCGTTGAAACCATGCCCCTTAATCAGCAGGTTGCATGCCGCTGCCGTCACAGTCTTATGGCGCCACTCCTCTGCACGTTCCGTAATATCCGAGATATGAACCTCCACCTTGGGTGTCGGAATCGAATTCAGTGCATCCATGATGGCATAACTGTAGTGACCATATGCACCCGGATTGATGACAATACCCTTTATTTCTTCCTCATAGTAGCTTTCCTGAATCTTGTCGATAATTGCACCTTCACAGTTGTTCTGGAATGTCTCTACCAATATATTCTCCTGTGCCCCCTTCTTTGCAATCATCTGGCACAGCGAATCATAATCCTCTCTGCCGTATACATCAACCTCGCGAATTCCCAAGAAATTCAAATTTGGACCGTTGATTACTAAAACCTTCATAATGTCGCTTCCCTTCTTTTAAAATAAACGTACGATCTCCCGCACGATATCTTCCACCGTCATGTGGTCTGTCTCGATCGTAATGTCCGCAAGCATCTGGTAAGTCGGTGCCCTAAGTGCCAATAGCTTATAAATCATCTCTGTCGCATCATCGCCTGACAGCAGCGGCCTGTCCGTGTCACCCTTTAATCTGCTGATGACCGTCTGCTCGCTTACCTTTAAGTATACCACTTTCCCACACTTTTTCAAATACTTGTGATTATTGCCCGTCATCGGCAGTCCGCCGCCGACTGACAAAACCGTGTGTTCCATTGTTCCGGACACTTTCTCCATCACAAGTGTCTCCAGCTGTCTGAAATATCCTTCCCCATTTTGCGCAAAGATATCTGCAATCGTCATCGACTCTCCTGCTTCAATCAACTGATCTGTATCTGCAAAGGTATATCCAAGCGTCTGTGCCAGCAGCTGTCCGACTGTTGTCTTGCCGGAGCCCATAAACCCTATCAGTACGATATTACTCATTCAATCAGTCCTTCCTGCACCATATGTGCAAACAACTGTCCTATGACCTCCTGTGAAAGTACAACATCATTCCATAATTCATATGCGGCAATCGCCTGGTATATCAGCATCTTAGCCCCATTAACAGCATAAACTCCTGCTTCTTCCGCCAGTTCCATATAACGTGTCCGTTTCGGTATATAGATCAAATCCACCGCATATTTTAATTGCCGGTAAAATTTCGAATCCTCTATGACTGCTTCTCCCGTATGTGGTGACAATCCGACCGGCGTACACTGAAATGCAATGTATTTTGTATCAGACAATTGCTCATACTCCATGTCTCCAAGCGCCTGCACCTGAACAGTTCCTATCGAAGCATCTGTTGAATCTTCCGCTGACAGATTGTGTTTCACATCCTCTGCCAGATTAACTGCTTTTTCTCTATTTCTGTTCCATATATAGATTTCCCGTGCTCCGTCCGCCGCACACATCATCGCAGCGGCTCTTGCCGCTCCGCCTGCGCCGAGTATGATGACACGCTCGCCCGAAATCGAAATCCCTTCTTCCTGCAGTTCACGTCTAAGTCCCGTAACATCAGTATTATATCCCTTATATCCACCGTCTGTACCAACGAGCGTATTCACCGCACCAATTCGCTCTGCCTCGGCATCCACCTCTGCCAAAGCCCTGATAACCGCACTTTTATAGGGAACCGTCACATTCATGCCTCGGATTCCGAGTTCATAGGCCCCCCTGACTGCCGTCATGACATCTCCGCTCACTTCAAACGGCAGATATACCAGATCATGTCCCAAAAGCTCCGCCAGAAAATTATGTATCTTCGGAGACATCGTATGTCTGACAGGATTGCCGACAATACCATATACCTGTGTGTTTCCGCCTATCATCTGCATTGACGCATCCTCTTTTCATAAAAATGTAATACCACACGCTCCAAAATACGTTTCAGCACAATCTGTATCTCTTCCTTCGGATGAATCGGTTTTACCAATATATTGCGTATCCCTGCATTCTTGGCTCCCCATACATCCGTAAAGAGCTGATCTCCGATAAAGACTGTCGTATCCGTATCACACTCCATCTGCTCCATTGCTCTGATGTATCCGGCGGCACTCGGCTTATTCGCCTTATATATATATTCCACCCGAACAGCGTCGTTAAACATCTTTACACGCGGTTCTTTGTTATTTGACAGGAGCAGGATACGAAATCCTATTTTCTTCAAACGATCAAACAATGCAATGCTTTTTTCATCAGCCGGTGCTCCGTGCGGAACCAGCGTATTATCAATATCAAATATCAATCCGCGAATCCCATCCGCATAAAGCGCTTCATAATCGATCTCATATGCCGAATCCAAATATTCATCCGGATAGAACTTCGCAAATAGACCGTTCTTGCCGGGCTTTGTCTCATTCAATACAATCGCTCCGAAAATCAGTGCACATCCGATGAGCATCTTATTGCTCATGATTTCACCAAGGAAAATCACAGAACACAGCACTCCAAATACCGATTCTGTAGACATCAGTAAAGAGGCCGTTGCCGGACGCAAATATTTCTGACATACATTCTGCAGCAGAAACGCAATCATCGTTGACATCAGTCCAAGATAAAGCATAGAAACCATAACTTCTCTATTCTGTACTGCTTCAATCGGAAATCTGCCGCCTGTCACCAGCGCTGCGATCCAAGAATACGCCGCCGCAAATATCAGCTGCAGGACTGCTATCAGTACAGGATCATCCGTCTCTGTGTATTGATCAATATAGATAATCTGAAAAGCAAACATAATCCCGCATACCAATGTCAGAGCATCTCCGATATTAACACTGAGATCCCCATCCAAGGTCAGCAGCCCAATTCCGGCAATTGCAACAAATGCTGCCGCCACACAATAACGATCCGGTCTGCCCTTATGCAGAATCCACGCCAAAAATGGCACCACTACCACATAGACCGTTGTCAAAAATGCATTCTTGCCTGCCGTTGTATAATCACAACCAATCGTCTGCAGCCAATAAGCAGCAAATAAAAAGAAGCCAACCAGAGCACCATGTCCCAGTATCTTCTTTGTTACCTTCCTCATTCTCTTCATAAATACTAACGATAACAGAATCCCCGCAATCGAAAACCGAAACGCCAGCATATAAATCGGTGATACATAGTCCAGTGAATTCTTCACGACCACAAATGCAAAGCCCCATATAAAAGCCGTCACCAACAACCCCAGCCCTGCACCTATTTTCACTTTTCTCTTCACAACCTGACTCATCTTCCGCCACTCTCCCTAACTATCAGTTCATTCTATCAAATCCCCTCTTCTCTGTAAACAAAAAGTTCACGCCGGCCATGAGCCATGCGAATAGCGACAAAGAAGCATTTGCGTTGTGCTCGCACATAAGCAAACGCTTCTTCGTCTCTATTCATAGGGCGAAGCCCGTGACCGAGATGCAGCGCCAGCGGAATCGAGGTGCATGGCGGGGTAAATTCCAATTTACAGTCTCATATTTCGAAACAATTTACATATATCATCAATATAGCTTTGTGTATTTCTG
>CAZWXS010000002.1:0-115536 GCA_964638005.1 uncultured Lachnospiraceae bacterium | reverse complement strand
CAATTTATTAACTTTACTATTGAATGGAATTATTATATTTTTCATTCAATAGTAAGGTTTCATCCTCTGAACAAGTTAGTGTCAATCCGTCAAGATCAATATTTATCCTGCAATTTCAATCCTTGCACATTTGAATTATTCTCCATTCCTTATACCTCCAGCTTGTTTCATATAGGTAATTCATCACTCTGGATACGGAAATTGTCAAATAAAAAACAGTGCTTTTCAGCCCTGCCAGTAAATGTATCTTTCATATTAAACACCCCATCATGAGGTGTAATATTCGCCATCTGCAATAAATGACCTTATAGCTACAGAATAAAAGATGTAGAGAACGGCAAACGCTTACTGACACATCGGACTACGACATAAACATTTCTTTCAAGCCGGATAAAATTCAAGTATAAAAACAGACCAGGAGCCTTTCACCACTTCTGATCTGTACTATTTCGTGAAACAACACAAAATCTTATTTAATTCTAAATCATTCTATCGGACAAAATTTATGCCCGTTGGTCTTACTTATTTCCGAATCCGACTATACGAAATACCCCCTACGCTATTTCGCGAAAATCTACGTTTGAGGGGGCATCGATCTTCTTTCTCAATACTTACAAAGATTATTATCCCCCTTTATCATTTCATTATATTAATATTGCCTTTGTTCGTTTTTGCGTATATAATGACTATTATAATCACTCAGGAGGGTACTATGGATTACATATCAGTAAAAGAAGCTGCAGAAAAATTTGAACTGTCCGGAAGGCGTGTACAAAAGCTCTGCGAAACCAATAGAATCGATGGGTGCAATATGGTAAGTGGTGTTTGGCTAATTCCTGCCACTGCTATTAAACCATCGGATGAAAGACTATCTGAAATACCCGATTCTATAGATTGCATAACATTAAAAGAACTGTGCGAAGAATTATCCATTTCTACCGCCACAGGAAGAAACTGGATTAAACTCGGAAAATTAACACCAGAATATTCAAAAAAAAAGACTCCTTATTTTCCAAAAAAATATGTGAAAACTTTACGAGCAGAACTTCAATCTGGTGAAAACAAAGCTTTAAAAAGTAGAAGGAACAAAAAGTTTGTATCAGGCAATTCTCTGTATAATTCCTATGTTTCAGAGCAATGCAAAAATATACCCACTTTGCAAAAACTCTTAGCATTAGTATCAGACAACGAAATTGATTTAGATGTTCCAACAATTCAATTATTGGTTGCAGACTGTGCCTTACATTTATTCTCAAGCAAAAATGATACTCAAATCAAAGAGTCTCAAAACCTGTTATTACAATTTCTTCAAGGTAACCTTACAATTGGAGAATATGATAATTTGATATCTGACTTGATCGAAAATAAGGAATCGGCAGTGAGATTCTGCCAAGAGCATCCTTTAATCTTCAATATGAAGTATATTTATGAGGCAAACGAAGATGTTTTAGGTCTAATCTATATTTCTTGCAAAAATATCGGGAACAGAAAGGCTACCGGCTCATACTATACTTCAACAAAGGTTGTAAAAAATCTCATTAGTAAACTCGATTTTCTTGAATCACAGAAAATACTTGACCCTTGTTGTGGAACAGGAAACTTCCTTATGCAGTTACCAGAACATATTACCTTTGATTCGGTATATGGTAACGATATAGATACAGCTAGCGTCAGAATAGCTAGACTTAATATGGCTCTAAAATATAATGTTCCAATCTCTTCTATTTATGAGCACATTACGGAACTAAACTATTTAACCGATTATACTACTAAAAACTTCCAATATATAATCGGTAATCCACCTTGGGGCTATGAATTCTCAGAAGACGAAAAAACAGAATTGCGAACTTTATTTAAATCAACTTCTAGAAAAAACATTGAATCGTATGATGTATTTATTGAACAAGCACTTAATCACCTTTCCAATAATGGTCACTTAGCATATGTACTTCCAGAAGCAATACTAAATGTTAAGGCACATACAGATATTCGTGAGATAATACTTAAAAACTGCTCTATAAAAAATCTTGATTTTCTAGGCAACGCATTTGACGGTGTGCAATGTCCATGTATTATTCTAGATTTACAATGTACACACTCTGCTCTTTCAACTTTAGGTATGAATGTTAATACAGCCACTGAGTCATTTATAATTAACACTGAGCGTGCAGTAAACTCAGAGTATTTTAGTTTTACTACAGCAGACGCCGAATACGATGTTATGAGTAAAATCAGAAACATTTCAAATGCATCTTACTTACTAGGAAATGCGGATTTTGCATTAGGCATTGTAACAGGAAATAATAAGGAATATATTTTTGATAAAAAGACCGAAGAGAATGAGATGGTATTGAAAGGGGCTGATATCAGCAAATATCACATCAACCCAACCACCAATTACATCATTTTTAAGCCTGAAAGTTTCCAACAGATAGCACCAGCAGAAATGTATCGTGCTCAAGAAAAACTGTTATATAGATTCATAAGTAGTCAATTAGTTTTTGCCTACGATGATAAACAAACACTTTCACTTAACAGTTGTAATATTGTCATTCCTAAAATACCGGGTATAAAAATGAAATATGTACTTGCAATACTTAATTCCAGAATTGCTCAATTCATCTATAAAAGAGAATTTAATTCGGTAAAGGTATTACGTTCACATATCGAGAACATTCCTATTCCGGCAGTAGATAAATCAACCCAAGATGAAATTATTGCCCTTACAGAAAAACTAATTTCTGGACTTGATATAGTTGAAGCCGAAAAAGTATATGACGAATTAGATATGCTTATTGCAAGAGTATTTAACCTAAACTCAGACGAATTTGGAATCATAAAGAAAGCCGTTGATGACGAAAACAAATTTCTAGCTTAATCATCAAATGAGCCAATGCCTAAAACTAGACATTGGCTCTGTTTTTATTCTTCAATAAATTATAAAGTTCTGCATATGTTAATACTCTCTCCTGGAAATTACATCTATGGTATTCTATATTGCTCTCATTCAAATGGAATTGGCCTTCGCCTTCATTTCCTCTATGTTGTTTATCCGAATATCCCGGACACTCCAGCACTTCATCACTTGTCATTTTATATACTTCGATTTTATCAGCAAAAAATAACCCGTAATAGAGCAAATCAAATTCTTTTCTTTTTACCTGCTGAATATTGCAATCAAAGCTATATCTGTTTGTTTCTGATGATTTCATAGCTCGATTAGCAAGGTTAGCTTTCTTACACTGATCAATAACATTATCATCACGAATTTTGTCATCATTTTCCTTCATAACAGTCGAAAATTTTACCTCAATTCTCTCTTTCGAATGTCTGTCTCTTTTATCAAATGCCAAAGAACCCGATTCATCTAAATCATATAATCTTTTAACCATTATTTCTGCAACAGTACCGAATCTCCTAGTTCTTAATGCAAAAATACCATCTCTAAATTCCTCAACGAGTTCATCTCCAATCATGTAATCCATCTTTTGTTCCTCCTTTATTTTAAACCTGTGGCTTTAGAAGTTCATATAAATCCTTATATGAAATCCATCCACAAAAGAATCCACTTTCTTCAATGTGCCATTTTAAATTCTCATTATTTATATGCATCTGTCCTTCCGCCTTATCATTTCCTCTATGTTGAAACGGAGAGATATTAGGGAATCTTCCTGTATCAGAAAAATTATCCTGACAGAATGCAACATATTTATTTCCTATATTCAAGATTCTTTCCAATTGACATTCTGTTGTAAGCCCATTTGATTCGATATCCAAAATTATACTATTCCAAGGCTCCAGCATATCATTTTCCACAATATAGCTCTTTGCATCTTCAGCATATTGATTATTACTGTTTTCAATATCTTGTAATTTCTTCTTTGTTTTTCCTACAACTTTTTTAATCTCACTTTTCCTTCTAGGAAAAGTCATGATTAAATCAATCGACTTGTCAACACTGGGCTTGGGAGATTTTTGTGGCGAAATAAAAAACTGGGCCGTCATAATATCTTTAATTTTTTCTGATGACATTGAAAAAATAGCAATCTGGTCCTCAAAGAAAAGCCCATAATATAGCCTATCGAACTCGTAAGCCTTAATCTGCTCTATATTTCTATCAAACTGTATATTTTCATTCTCAAGAAAATCAACATATGATATTCGTCTTGAAATTGGATTAGCATTTCTCATACAAACGCTTAAACAATTATCCAAATTCATATCATCTTCTGTGTATTCAGTTTTTGAAAACTTTACTTCGATTTTTGTTCCATCATCTGATTCAAGATCATATTTTGTTGTTCCCTCAACTACTGAAAAGCCATAAAGTTTTGAAATCATAAATTCAGCAACTTTTCCAAATCGACGGGTATTCATATTAAAAATCCCATCTCTCAATTTTGTCTCATCTTCTGTTAATTCCAGATCATGTAATTCATTTGATAATGGCAAAGCTTACACCTCCATTCCTTCGACAACGACAAAAAGAGCCGACACAGGAATATCAAATCCCTCCGCTATCTTATAAATATTCTGAAGAGAAATATTACGCCTGCCTGCTTCAACTGAGGCATAATATGTTCTATCCATACCAATCGATAATGCGAATTTTTCTTGACTTAATCCGGTTTCTTCTCTCAATTTCTTTATTGCTAATCCAAAATTTTTCTGAATCATTGCCCCAATTCCTCCAATATAAATATATTATATTCTGTGTGACTTTAAGGCAACGGATTATAAGTCACAACAAACACACAAAATACGCAAAGCATAAAACACTTAGCGTATCACTCAACATTAAAAAGCACAGTTATCATCTGTAAGTAGTCAATTACTACTAAGGAATTGTCCCAAAATATTTGACTATATCCGGCATATAGCAATGTGCCTAAGTAGTCTAAACAGTAGTAATTCGAAGGATTTCCGCCATATTATGCCGTACTCTGCCCCACTTTGCAAAGGTTTGACTTATAGTAAAACTGATCTGCCACGGCAGCTGAATAATACTTTTATTACACTCATTTTATCTTCTTAATCGTTCTCGGAATATCATAGCATATCTTAGCCACCAAATAAAACGTAAATATCATACTTTAGTAGGATGACAAAGCAAAAATAAAGTGTTAAAATGCAAAGGCACGAAATAAAATTTGCAAGAATGAGGTATGAAGATTATGAAATGGATGAAGCGATTCGCACTTGCTGCGGTGGCAGTGGGGTGTATGATGATTATGAATCCGCAGGAGGTAAAGGCGGAACAGGAGGAACCGAAGGGTGTGACTTGGATACAATTACAATCTGATGTAAACAACAAACAAAGACTGGAGTTGTATCCGACTGATTTGCCTGCCAAGGGACAATCAAAATATTTTAAAAAAAGTTATGATTATAGTGATTTAAGTGATGATAATAATGAAATTAAAAAAAATGGTGGACACCCCAAGCCTGTAGAGTCCAATGCTTCTGATGCTTGTTGGGAAATCACTAAGAATGATGAAAATACCTATACCATGAAGTTATTACGAGATACAACATATGCACATAATGACGGTGCGACGTTTACAATAAAGGCTGATGCTAATGTAAACGTTGTTCTTGATCTAGCTGGACATTCATTGACACTGGAATCTACCAAAACTACAGTTATTGCTCTTGAAGCGGGCGTAAATTTGACAATCACAGGCGACGGCTCACTTACTGCAAAATCACTCGGGGAAAGTAGCACTCGTGCCAGCGTGGTTAGCTGCACTGGAGGAAACCAAAGCGAAGATTACAAAGACCTTACTACAAGTTTTAGAGTCGAGTCAGGAAAGGTATCCTTAACGCTTGATAGTCAGCTCGGTGATAGAATATTGTATTCTGTAAATGGTATTGTAACATTTGAGGTGTCACCTAGTGCGATATTAGAGATGAATAGTGTAACCGGAAAAAATTTTGTAAAGGAAGGCGAATCCCGTAAAGAAACAAAATATATCTTTAATGGTGAGCCTTGGACCATGGATGAAATCAATCAATATGTAGAATTTGGCCATTGGATTGCCGGCACCCACCCGGTAAAAAACAGCACAATCAGCAAAGGATGACTCACAGGAAGATACCGAAGTACCTGTGCAGTACAAGCCGGATACTTCCAAACAATCAGATTTTGCCTATGATATTCTGCGCGTCAGTTATCCGTGGCAGACAACAGTGTCCTACTTAAAAGCCTTCATACCGGACGATAAAACACTTACAAATGTCAAGACTACGATCACAGACTATGCCACAACACAGGGTAAGTCTGCAGAGTTGCTGCTTGCCTGTCTTGTAGAGCCGCCTATCAGTTATGTGCAGGGCACGGAAATTCAGATTACTGTTAAAAATGACAAGATTAAAGCAGGTGATGTCTTAGTGCTCAATGTATACAATGAATTCGTACAGCCACCAGCTCAGCCAACACAGGAGTTCTACACCTCCACAGCCACAAAAGACGGTGAAGTCACCTTCACAGTAAAACACATCGGACTGTCAGCACTGTTTAAACTAAAATAGGTTGCTCAGAAGTTTCCGCCGGCAAAGTCATTTGTGAGAAAAACATACTTCGGATAATTATCACGAATTGCAAGCAAACGCTCATATTCGCGTTTCTCGGTTTTATCAGACTTGATTTCCTGCACTTCGTCAAGGAATAATAGGTTCTTTTCTTATTTACCAATCTTCCCTTCAGTTTTATGAATTATTGAATGAAATTATCACTTTTCCATTAAATGGTAATTTCATTTATGTAATTCATCACTCTGGATAAGGAAATTGTCAAGTAAAAAAGCAGAACTTTTCAGTCCTGCCAGTAAATTTTTGTTTGCTTGTCACAAGATAATAGCATTTCAACAATAAATCACATTATCAAAATGCTATTACTATATTTATTCTCTTTCATCATCCATTTATATCATTATATTCTAAACCAAAATGTGCAAATCATTGATTACACCTATAAGTTAAATGCGCTGACTAAGTTTTTTAAATCGGTTGACAATTGAGCCAGCACTTCTGAAACACTGGACACTTCCTCCAAGTTAGCTGACTGCTCAGCGACTGTTGCTACAATCGCATTCGTTTCGGCGGAATTTTCGTCAATTGTCATATGTATTTGCTCAATATTATTGCTTACCTGTAGTGTAACTTCTGATAATTCCTTCAGATTATCTACCATATTCATAATATCTTCATTTACTGTCCTGGTGCCCTCGCTAATTTTTATAAAACTTTCTTTTGTTGAATTTGCCAGTTCATTACCCGTCTCTAGTTGGCGTAAACCATCCTGCATCTTCTGAGCCATACAATCGCAGCTATTGTTCCGTTAAAACTTTTGTTAATCTCATCTTGTAACGCCACACTACGGCTTAACTCCAGCCGCATAAGTGAATTACAGTAAGACGTTATAAAACCTGTCCATGACTGCATCTTCTTTGCAAAACCTACACCATCTTTATTATATTTTCCATTACCAGCGCTAAGCAGTTCTTCATAGTTTGCTACATATTCTTCGACATAAGTTTCTACATTATTCAGTTCTTCAATATTCTGTGCATAATCAGGATTATTACCGATATTAATTCTGATTTCTGCAATATAAGGTAAAAGATTATCAATAATCTCTCTCTCTTTGACCCTCTTCTTTATTGCTGTCTTCAGCACAAATTTTATCCTCATTTATTTGACTGATCTAACCCTCTTCACAATCTCCAAAAAATATTCATACAAATCCGCTTCACCCAGAGAATGCATTTTCTCATAATCCACAACTACATTTCCATTTACCAACCTGCATATGCTGAACAATGGCTCATAATTCAAATCCTCTATGCGACTGAAAGACTTCCATTCCTCTATCGAAACACTACCCTTATCTAAAATCTTCCAAAGTGCCTCATAACCATCTTTCTGCATCATATTGAGTCCGGCATGAAAATCATTTTCCTCGCACAGTTTTTGATCGATTTCTTTCCACAGGCAATCGATTGCCGCCTGTCGTGTCTTTAGGCTTTCTAAACTCATATCGCCTGTCTGCAATACCTGCTTCAATTGCTCTTCATAACGATCCGGTTTCCATGCAAGCGTTCGGCTCATATGGATCAACCATTTCTCATGCGGAACAAACTCCTCATTTGCGATGAACAGTGCTGAAATCAAAGGTGTAATCGCATTGTTCAGGCAGTAATGTCCCTGCAGCACATCTTCTCTGCGAATCCAGATGTCACCGGCCAGTCGATAGCTCCACCATGCCTCAAACATGAATCCTCCCGCCGTATCAACATTGGTTTTCTGCTTCAATTTTTCCGAAAACAACCTCTGTATTTTCCCGTCCGGATCATAGATGATCTTGGCATAGGACAGATCCCAAAGCGCCACAGCTTCATACGCACGATCCAGTTCCTCTTCATAGTTCAACAACTTAATATCATATAACTGTCCATCGATTTTCGTGATTCCGAGAGCACAGGGTGTTTGCTTTTCCTTGTAATTTCGATATGCCTGCTCATGTACATAGATGACTACATCAACTTCGGACAATTCATCCGCATAGCCTCTGGACATTCCTCCATCGAGCATAATTCCTGCCACTTGGTCAAAGGAGCGAAACAGTTCCATGTGTTCATCCAGACTCTGCATCAACTGCTCCAAACATCCGGGAGTCTGAATACTTACATGTGGTCTTGTCTCTTTCATTTTGTGCACATACATACGTGATGTCTTGGATTCTCCGTCACACAATACAGGGCACTCATACTTCCATCCATATCTTTCATAAAATCCTATATGACCTGTCACAAGATAAAGGGTATGGATTCCCCTATTGCTCATATCATTACACACATAAGCAAGCAATTCGCCTGCAATTCCTTTGCAGCGATAGTCTTCTTCCACATATACCGCACATACATTCGGCGTCAAGTCCTTTCTTGCATGAAAATCATTTTCTATGACACCCATGCCGCCGATGATATTTCCTTCATCCAATACAATATACCATTCAGGCACCGCCTGCTCCATATGAAAGGACTCCTCCATACTCTCCCGATACGCCTCGATCGGAATGCCCCACTTTTCATGGAACCACTTTGCAGCATCCTCTTGATATTCCTTCATTTCACTTATTTTTCTGATTTCATATTCCATTTTCCGTCTCCTGTTTCATTGTTACTTTTTACCACTCATTTATATTTGGACGATAGATAACAACAATGCAAACATCAATTATTTCCCCACCTTCTATCGCATAATATGACCATTTCTGTCATTTTAACATCTCCAAATAACCATCCAGTCTCACATTCACGTAACCGGCAAACAACCTTTCCATTGCTCCGAGATTATGCTTGATATGATATTCATCAAAAGCCTTGTAGTAAGCCATCCGATCTGTAAACTTAATATCAATTGGCGGATATCCTGCTTTCATCAACTCCAAATTCACAAGCAGGCGACCCGTTCTACCATTTCCGTCGATGAAAGGATGAATTCCCTCAAATTCTATATGAAACCGCGCAAGTCTGGGAATCACATGTTCCGTACTATTCCTATAAGCTTCCAGCAGCTGCTCCATCTTCGGCTGAATCAAGTATGGCTGTACAGGTTCATGCTTTGCACCCATAATCCTTACCGGAACTCTTCTGTATACACCACGATCATCTTTTTTGTCGGCTAATACAAGAGAATGAATCTGTTTGATGATGCTTTCCGATAAAGGCGTCTGATCTTTTACCAAATCTCGTACATAATCAAAAGCTTCTTTATGTCCAACCGCTTCCATGTGGTCTTTTAACGGCTTCCGGTCAACCGTCAATCCATGCAGTACCATATCTGTTTCACGCAGTGTCAGGGTATTCCCCTCAATCGCATTGGAATTGTAAGTATATTCTACAGCGAACTCCTCCGCCAGACGTTCTGATTCCCCTTCTGTTAAAGGGCGTCTGGAATCCAACTCTGCTTTCTTTCTGTCTACAACATCCAACAGATTTTCTGCTGCTTTAAACCTTCCATCGTCCGGCTTCCTCGCACCAGTCGGAATCATCCAACAACGTCCCTCACGAATAGCGCCCGTTACTTTCCCTTCCGAACACAATACACGTACTCTTCTATCTGAAATACCCCACTTTTTCGAGGCTTGTTTTACCGTCATATACATAGTTCCACTCCTCTCTTCAGAGAAAGTATACCCCATAATCGGAACAATATCAATGCATCGGAACAATATTTCTCACTTATCGGAACAATACAAAAGTTCGAAAGATGTCATAATCATCTCTCGAACCTTTGTGGCCTTGCTCCTAATGCTTTAGCTTTTCTACATTGGTGCATAATATCTTTGGTATCTCACTGTCCGCAATTCTTCCTATGTGCCTTCAGTTTCTTAATCGCCCAGTCATAATGGCTTGCCGTCACACTGACAAAGTATGATCCCAACGTGCTTCCGCCGACCCACTCGTATGTGCCCTTGGAAAACAGTTCATCACTCGAGAATGTTTGTGCCAGATCCAGGACGGCCTGATGAGACTCCGCAAATAACTTCTTGGCATCCTCTAATGATGTCTTCTGATGCTTCTCCCAGAATCCGATATTCATATCTCCATATGTCTTCCAGTTATATGGCTCCGGCAGGAATGGACAGGCCTTTCCGCTCTGGTTGTTTTTGACCCAGTTAAGCAAAAGTTGGTGCCATTCATAGAGATGGATCAGAACATCTCTCAGATTCTTATCTCTGCTCCAGTGTGCCTCTGTTTTCTTCTCGTCTCCTTCAAAGTGAAATGGTGTAGATAATTCTGTCTCTGTAAGTGAGTCAATCAGCAGATTCAATTTCTCATAATTCTGATCTGCTGCACTGAGCAAATCATTCTTCGTAGTTGGTCTTCCCATGTTTTCTCCTTTTCCGCTGTCCGACAGCATGCATTTTATATGGTATCGTTTATCCTGATCATATATTAGCACATAAATGTTGACATCCTGTGTCATGTTTTTGTTTTATATCATAGTAATTTCAAATGTATTGTATATTGCCCCTGCTCATTTATGATTCATTTCTTATATGTAATAAAAAATTTGTAAAGTTCGCTTGACATTGCATGTAAAGTGTACTATACTCTCAATGTAAAGTTAACATTACATATTCAAAGAAAGGAGCTGGCACATTGGAAAGTAAAATCGAAAACAAGGTTGCAGAATATCGAAAGCAACATCGTGTCACACAGGAAGAACTGGCAAACGCCGTATCCGTCACCAGACAGACTATCATTTCATTGGAAAACGGCAAATACATCGCCTCGCTGCCGCTCGCACACAAGCTGGCGTGCTATTTTGAGACGACCATCGAAGAACTGTTTATTTTTGATGACATCGACATCACTCAAAAGGAGGAATCTACAAAATGAAAATCATAAAAAAGAAAATCATTTATTGTGCATCAACGTTAATCGCAGGAATTATCCTGATCATTGCAGCCAATCTAAAAAATAACGATTCTATGATGTTAGGACTCGGCACCGGACTTGCAGTCGTTGCATTGCTAAAACTGATTCAATTTATCAGACTCGCGCGCGATCCTGAAAAAATGAAGAAATATGAAATCATGCAAAATGAAGAACGCCTTATACTCATTGTAACCAGAAGCGGCTATACTACATTCATGCTGTCTATTCTTGCAGAATATATTGCAATTGTCGTACTGATCATTATGGAAAAAGAACAGATTGCGTCTATCGTCTGTGCCGTTACAGGACTGCAGGTACTCTGCTATCTGATTATGTATTTCCTATATAACAGAAAATACTAAATAATCCCTGTCAAAAAGGTGCCACTGTCCATGATATCTCACTGAGATTTCATGGTGTGGTATCTTTTATATTTTCAGAACGTACACACAGTACGATTATTTCCCCATGTCAGCAGATACTGATTCGCGCCATAGTTACTTCCGATCATAGTCGCCGTGTATGCTCTGAATGATTCGGCAACACCGTCTTGATCCGTGATATCACTGTACAAACCACTGTCTCTTAAAACCAATCGAATCGGATCTTCCATGAACAGATCGCACTGGATGATTCCGCCTCTTTCTCTGTTCCGCTCAACAACCAGCATTTCCGTTTCCTCTATCATCAGCATGATTCGATAGATCTTCTTCTGCTCAATGCCTCTCTTTGTCAGATCCGTCTCCACCTGATTCACCAACGACATGACTCCCTCCTGCGAAATAGGCACATCATAAGATAATTGTTTCTTGAGTTTCTCCTTATTCAGCAAATAAGGAAATGTCCTGTCGCTATGACGTATCTTCAAAATCAAAGCATCTATAAAAAGCATGACGACACTTCCCATACATAATCCAATCCAGACTCCGGTCAAACCAAAGGGGATGGACAAAAGCACACCCGACACCAGCGGTGCAACCAGTATCTGCATCGTCATCATTTCCACAGACAAAAACACTCTCTCAATGGCAAGATAGTAAGTAGAAAACAGCATGATAATCGGAAATACAAGTGCCCCGATTGCAAATATCCGAACGGCAACCGCAATCATATGTATATTCTCCACTCCCGTAATTCCAAATATAAGAGGTATTTGTTCGGAAAAAATCAACAAAATAAGCATCGTTACAATACCTTCGATCATGGCCGTCTTCTCTGCTGCCTTCATAGATTTCAGAATTCCCCTGCGATTTCCTTCTCCGACAAATACTGTGAGTATCACCGATACTGCATCACCCGGTGAATCAAACACTGTCAGGTACAGATTTTCCAGGTTCATGATAACAGAAAAAATCAACACCGCCTGTCCACCATATCGATACATCAGATATGCATTCATCAAGAACTGTATGGCCGCCATATATAAATAGATCATGGCATCACGTATACTGAAATGGAACATCTTAAAGACCGATCGAATATCAAAATGCCAGCCCCACTGAAATACATTCTGCTTAGAGCGAAAATAGAACGGAAAGACCAACAGACTGCAAATGCAGCCAAAGATCGTACCAAGACCGGTTCCACCGATTCCTATATAACTCATCAGCAAGACCGATGCAGCAATATTGATAACCAGCTTTACTCCCAGTGAAATCACACAGTAGATATCACCGCCTGCATTCCATATCACAGAAAAGAGCAATTCATTCAAGATATGCCATACCGGAAGCAGACAGATGTACAGATAGTAATCGTTCATCATTTTCCTGATATCTACCGGAACGCTTTTATTTCCTAATACCCAGCCGCCTCCCAGCAGCAAAGCAATGCTGAGCAGAATGCCGACTCCCAAAGCCAGGATTACTCCCTGCTGAAAATACAGATTTCCTCTTTCCCTGCTGCCCTTTCCCACTTCAAACGCAATCATAATCGCCGTTCCCGATGAAATCAGACAGGACACAAAAAAGACGATAGAAAGATAAGGTGTTAACAGCGCAAAAGCCTGTAATGCTTCCTCTCCCATCGCTCTTCCCACCAAAAAATAGTCCAGCAAAGAAGTGCTGTATGTCACAATCATGGACAAGATTGCTATTTTCATATTTCCAAAAAATTTATCTCCCGCAAATGTTTTATGCATCTGTTCCCCTTCACAGTACACGTATATCATTAACGTCTACTATTTTATCACCTAACGCAGTCATTTGTCACCTGTCATCCTATAAATTGTCTCATAACGAAAACATCCCATGATTCTGTAGGCTGACATATTGGGCAAAAAGCACAGAAAATGCCGTGAGTCTGATTCCATATCGGCAGACCCACGGCAAAATGATTCAATATAATATGTTACATTTTATTTTTCATATCACTTACGGTTCAAGAGATTTCTTCTTAGACACGATAACCGTCTCTGTATAACATTCAAAAATCGCATCGGTAGATTCTGTTGTCAACCTCGGTGTTACCAGACTCACTAACGGGACTACAACTATGGAAGCCACCATAGCCATCGCACCTGCTGTAATCGGTGAAGTGAAACCGATGAGCATATTGGCAATCGTAATGCCGATTCCCACGATAAAGCTCATCCACACAGAAGCCTTTGTCGTCTTCCTCCAGTAGAGTCCATAGATAAAAGGTCCTAAGAACGCTCCTGCAAGTGCACCCCATGAGATACCCATGAGCTGTGCAATAAAAGTAGGAGGATTCAATGCAATCGCTACTGATAACACGATGAAGAATGCAATGAATATTCTCATACAAATCAGCTGCTTCTTTTCACTCATATTCTTAATGATATTGTCCTTAATCATATCAAGTGTCAACGTAGAACTGGAAGTCAGCACCAATGATGATAGTGTAGACATGGAAGCCGACAATACAAGCACGACTACGATACCAACCAAAATATCAGGTAATGTAGAGAGCATATGCGGCATAATCGCATCATAAATCATTCCGCCCGTTTCATTATGTAACGAAGCATCATCATACAGCCTCACAAAGCTTCCGAGGAAATAGGAACCACCTGCTACGATGACTGCAAATACCGTTGAAATAATCGTACCTGTCTTAATCGACTCCTCATCCTTAATTGCATAAAACTTATGTACCATCTGCGGAAGTCCCCATGTGCCGAGGGAAGTCAATATCACAACACTCACCAGATTGACCGGATCCGGGCCGAAGAAAGAGGTAAATGCTCCCGGCTGTCCGAT
This sequence comes from uncultured Lachnospiraceae bacterium, assembly GCA_964638005.1. Taxonomy (GTDB): domain Bacteria; phylum Bacillota; class Clostridia; order Lachnospirales; family Lachnospiraceae; genus JAAYYM01. Next base: position 100,868 of record CAZWXS010000002.1, on the reverse strand, counting down.
GGTCGGTTCAATATCACTCTCAAACTGTGCCAGCTTTCCGATGGCCTCTATAAAACCACCCTGCCCGCTCAATACCGCAGCTATCACTGCAACAATACCGATGATCATAATAATACCCTGAATAAAGTCATTGATTGCGGTAGCCATATATCCGCCCGCAATGACATATACCCCTGTCAGCAATGCCATGACAACGATGCATACCTTATAAGGAACATCAAATGCCATACTGAACAAACGTGACAGACCGTTGTAGACGGAAGCTGTATACGGAATCAGGAAAATAAACACGATGGTAGATGCCGCAATCTTCAATGAATGGCTTTCAAAACGCTTGCTGAAAAATTCCGGCATGGTCGCTGATGACAGATGATTGGTCATAACTCTGGTTCTTCTGCCAAGTACGATCCATGCAAGCAGACTGCCGATCAACGCATTGCCGATACCGATCCATGTGGCAGACAAACCGTATTTCCACCCAAACTGTCCTGCATAACCTACAAACACAACCGATGAAAAGTAAGATGTGCCAAATGCAAATGCAGTCAGCCACGGTCCTACCGTACGGCCGCCCAAAACGAAATCGTTGACATTGGTGGCATGCTTTCTGGAATAGAAACCCACCCCAATCATAATGGCAAAGAATACGACAAGTAAAATAAGTTTTAGTATCATGTTGATTTCCCTCTCTTGATTTATTACTTAAACGCTTTAACGCGTTGATGTGTAACGCACTAAAGCAATGATATCAAATGTTCGAAGGAAAGTCAAGGAAAAAGAATGCAATCAGTATCAAAAAAAATCACCGCATGGTTATGCGGCGATTTTTTTGACTGTCGAGGTGTTAGGCTGCGCTTAAATCACGACTACCCATCCTTCGGGACCTTCTATTTTTCCTAACTGGATACCTGTAACGGTATCATATAATTTCTGACTGATTTCTCCGATTCCGCCGTCCTTGATCTGAACAACCTTGTCTTCCCAACGCAGATGTCCTACCGGAGAGATGACTGCAGCTGTACCGCTGCCCCATACTTCCTCGAGAGAGCCGTCCTCTGCCGCTGCAAAGAGTTCCTGTACAGAAATCCTTCTCTCTTCCACCGGAAGTCCCCATGACTTGCACAACTCGATACAGGAATTACGTGTAATACCCGGCAGGATGGAGCCATTGAGCATCGGAGTAACTACTGTCCCGTTGATTTTAAAGAAGATGTTCATCGCACCGACCTCTTCGATGTACTTTCTCTCTACACCGTCAAGCCACAATACCTGTGAATATCCGTCATCATGTGCCTTCATCTGGGCTGCCATGCTTGCTACATAATTCGCGCCTGTCTTAGCCTCGCCGACGCCGCCTTTGACAGCTCTGACATAGTCATCCTCGATCCAGATCTTGACCGGATTGAGTCCTTCCGGATAGTATGCTCCTACCGGTGACAAAATAATGATAAATTTATATGTGTTCGACGGTCTTACCCCGAGGAACGGATCTGTTGCAATGATAAACGGTCTGATATAAAGTGATGTACCGGGCTTGGTCGGAATCCATGCTTCGTCTGTCTTAACGACTGTTTTGACTGCCTGTACAAAATCCTCCACCGGAATCTCCGGGATACAGATTCTTCTATTTGTGTTATTGGTTCTCTTGGCATTCATGTCCGGGCGGAATAATAAAATCCTGTCGTCATCAGCCCTATATGCTTTCAGTCCTTCAAACATCTCCTGTCCGTAATGGAACACCATTGCAGAAGGATCCAGAGTAATCGGCTGGTAAGGAATGACTCGCGGATCGTGCCAACCTTTCCCTGTTTCATAATCCATCTCAAACATATGATCCGTGAATATGGTTCCGAATGTAAGCGGATTGTCCGCTGTCGGAAGCGGTTTGGGATTGGTGGTTTTTTCGATTCTGATGTTTAACATATAACTTACCTTCCTTTCACACTGAATATTATTTTTTATTATTATACTTTTATCTCATAATGTCAACCAAAAGCGTTTCATTTCACCTGTATAAAATTACTAAAAATTTAAGTAGTATTCAAAAAACAGTTGTGCTATAATTATTCTATCTATAGTACAAACGTCCTATCAGTGTACTGAAATACAGAATTCTAATCATGATTTCTGTGGGGATCGGGGAGAATCGCTTCATGAAGAGATTATACTATAAAATCAAAGATTTTCTGTTTCGCGATGTACAGCGTGAGAACGAAGCAAAGGATACTGCTATTTTGTTGCGTTTATTAACCCTGCTCACAGCGGTCTACTATCTTATACTGCTCGTCGCCACCTGGTCTTATCTGCCTGCTCAGATAATATTTTTTGCGTTTGTCGCAATCGGATCCATGATTATCGTATTTACCCAGTTATATCGTGACAAAACAGCTGTATGTCTCTATTTATACAGTATTATATCTGCTGTCTCTGTTTCCGTTTTTGCTCTATATGCGGGCATTGACTTTGGATTCCAGTATATAGCGCTCTTTTCGATATTCGTCGTATTCTTCCGTACGGAAGGTGCACTTTTATACAAATATATCTATTCCATCATCATCGGTATCGTCATCGCACTGGTCACCCTGTTTGCCGGTATGTTCGACAACGTAAGGCTCGACCATTCCATCGTATACCGTTTCACACTGATGGCAAATGTCATCTATGCAATGCTGATGGCCATTACCATATCCCGCTTCTTCTGTCTGAAGTTCTCTACATCGGAGCATAAAATTCTCCAGTATTCTAAAAAACTGGAACAGTTAGCTTCCATAGATGCTCTGACAGGATTACAGAATCGCCGTTCCATGATGCAGCATCTTGAAAAGTTGGCAAAGAACTACGAGCATGCCGAAATTCCCTTTTCAATCGTGATTGCCGATATTGATCACTTTAAAAGCGTCAACGATACATACGGTCATGATACCGGTGATTATGTATTAAAGAAGTTAGCTGAAATATTCAAAGATTTCATGGCGGAAAGAGGACACATCGCACGCTGGGGCGGTGAAGAATTCCTCTTTACATTCGAGGGAAATAATGCAGATTACATATTTGTAGAATTGAACAATCTGAAAACCTTAATCAAAGATACCAAATTTCATTTTAACGATTATGATCTGAACATCACACTGACATTCGGTCTGGAAGAATTCGATTCCGGTGCCGGACTGCTTAACGTCATCACAAAAGCTGACCAGAAACTATACATCGGTAAAGAACAAGGCCGAAACCGTGTCATTTACTAATCCAGAAAAGAAATCGGAACCTGCATCTGGATGCTCATACGGTCTGCCTGTCTTATAATATCCTCTGATGCGGTCGTCGCCGCAAACATTTCCTGTACGATCTTATCATAGACAATCTCTATCTCATCACTCAGCAAAAGAGCAGGCGCTCCTGACGCATAGGTGATGTTGATTTCAAGATGAATTCTTGTATTTGTAAGATAATTTGAGATGATCTCAACCTCACAACCGATAGCATTCCTTGATGCATAATACACCGCACACCATATCAGTGCCTTGACATTTGCAATCATCACACGCGGGATATCTCCCATCAGACAGCTTTCAATACCATTGATCTTGACATGCTTCAATGTCATCAATTCTTCCCTAACCAGTTCTTCAAACCGATTGATATCCAGACTGGAAGTCGTCTGCGATTTGATGATGCCCTCGAGTAATGTACTCGCAAAATCATATATCTGCTGCCGCTCCTGTGCCGGCCGTCTGCCTTCCATGCATTCTGTAGTGACCCTCAACAATGCATTCAGAACCGCATTCATTTTGTAATAGCTGTGCTGCTGGAACTTGAGTGAATCTTTCAGATTAGACAGGGTAATATCAAATTCCTTGCTTTCCAAGGTCAATGCACCTTCACGCTGCAGCTGTTCAAAACGTATCTCGGCATATTCCATCGCATCTTCTATCTGTGTAACGATTTCCTCCATATCCCACGGCGCAATAAAAATCTTATAGATTCCATGGCGATTGATCAGCTTTGTCAGCAGTTCGGAATTCGGATAGTCCGTAAATATCGCCAATACAGTCGCCGGAAACTCTTCCGAACATTTCTTTACGACTTCACGCAGCCGCATATCCTGAATATTGATATCCAGCATCAACAACGGCGCATCCTGACGCGCCATCAACTGAAATGCTTCACCCGCTGTCACACAATGATATACTTCATATCCATTGTCGGTGATTCCCTCCACGACCGATCTTGCGACCTCTTCATTTTGCTGTACATAGATGATATTCTTAACCATACCGTCTCCTCAAATACATCACTCAATCAATAAAAGAGCCAGCTTTCACTGACTCTTTTACACATGGGAGCATTCTCCCACTTTGTATCAATCAACGAAACGTCTGTCATTTCGTTAATAATAACATAATCTCATTACTGCGTGCAACAAATTTAGTCATTGCCTCCGGTGACAGCGGCTGATTGGACATGCGTGCCAGATCGTAGAGCTGCTCACAGATTACAGGAATATTTTTTGCCTTTTTATGCTCGAAGATATACTGTACAAGAGGATGGTTTGCATTGAGTACCAATGTCTCTCCCTCTGCTCCGAACATGTCTCCACCCATATTCATACCGGGCATGCTGTACATCTTCATCATATCCTGCATACGTCTGCTCTCTTCCGAAATCGTCAGAACAGAAGACACAGATTCATCTTTTAACTTCTCTACCTTGACTTCGAGCTTGTCATTAGACAGTGCCTTTCTGAAAATATCGGTCAGGGATTTTGCCTGGCTCTCGATATCCTTCTTATCCTCTTCAGCGATTTCTTCCTTGAAAGAGTCAGTCAGGTCTGCATCAATTCTCTGGAACTTAATATCCTCATTCTTGGACTCTAACTGTGAAATAAACGGCTGGTCGATATTATGTGTCAAAATGACCGCATCCATGCCCTGTGCCTTGAACATATTGATATACTGGCTCTGCTGCTGTTCATCCGTTACATAATAGATGACCTTGCGCGGTTCTTTTTCTGCCGGTTCTTCATCATCAGGAGCATCTGTCTCGTCATTCACATCATCAACAACCTCAGCCTCGACTTTCTCGCCGGTAGCTTCATCTGTTGCAGACTCGGATTCCTTTTCTTCTGCTGTTTTGATTTCAAGACACTCAGGAAGCGTCTCATAGTTTCCTTCCAGGTTCTTAAAGAGGATATAATCCGTCATCTTCTCGCAGAACTTGTCATCCTTCAGACAGCCGAACTTGATGAAAGGACTGATATCATCCCAGTACTTCTCATACTCTTCCTTCTCTGTCTTACACATGCCGGACAGCTTATCAGCCACCTTCTTGGAAATGTACTCTGATATCTTCTTGACAAATCCATCATTCTGCAGCGCACTTCTGGATACATTAAGCGGCAGATCCGGACAGTCGATGACACCCTTTAAGAGCATCAGGAATTCCGGAATGACTTCCTTGATATTATCTGCTATAAACACCTGATTGTTATATAACTTGATGGTTCCCTCAATAGACTCATATTCCATATTAATCTTCGGGAAATAAAGGATTCCTTTCAAATTAAACGGATAATCCATATTCAAGTGGATCCAGAACAACGGCTCCTTATAATCCATGAAGACTCTTCTGTAGAATTCCAGATATTCTTCCTTCGTACAGTCATTAGGATGCTTTGTCCAGAGCGGAGTCGTATCGTTAAGTGCTACCGGTCGCTTGATGATCTTGACCTTCTCCTCTTCCTTCTTGCCATCCTTCTCAGTTGCGGGAATCGTCTCAACAACCGTATCCTTATCTGTCTTTTCCGTTGCAGGAATCGTCTCATATTCCGTCTCAGCATTTGCTTTGTTCAAGAAGATCGCTACCGGCATGAACGAACAGTATTTCTTAATGATCTCACGCGCCCTGTACTCATTGCAGAATTCAAGGCTCTCTTCGTTTAAGAATAATGTAATCTCGGTTCCGACACTCGTCTTGCTGCCGTCTTCAATCGTATAATCCGTATTGCCGTCGCACTCCCAGTGAACTGCCTTAGCACCCTCCTGGTATGACAGTGTATCGATATGCACATCTTCTGCCACCATAAATGCAGAGTAAAAACCGAGTCCGAAGTGACCGATGATCTGATCCTCATTTGTCTTGTCCTTATATTTTGCAAGGAAATCAGAAGCACCTGAAAATGCGATCTGTGTGATGTATTCCTCTACCTCATCCGCTGTCATACCGATACCGTTATCGATAAACTTGAGCGTCTTTTCTTCCGGATTTACAATCACTTCAATCTTGCTCTCATAGTCATCCGGAAAGGTATACTCACCCATCACTTCCAGTTTCTTTAACTTCGTAATTGCATCACAGCCGTTTGAGATCAGTTCTCTGAAAAAAATATCGTGATCAGAATACAACCACTTCTTGATAATAGGGAACAAGTTCTCGCTGTTAATTGATAAATTGCCTTTCTTTGCTGCCATTTTTCACACTTCCTTTTGTTATTTATGATATTTTTCTGCATGCACGAGGTCTTATGTTTCAGGCAAACCCGTGCCATCTAAATATGATTGTAGATGAGAAAAAATGAATTGTCAAGAGAAAATTAGCACTCAATCGGCTTGAGTGCTAATAATTTATAATAATTTTATTTTTTGTTAAGATTCAGATGCTGCCAGTTCATTATATACATCAAAAAATCCTGTTGTTTCAACTCCGTCCTCATGATCGACATTCACAGACTTCCATAAGGGTTCATTCAGATTAGAGGTCAATGTCGTCAGGAACTCGTCATAGATCTGATTGAATGCCTCATCCTTACGCTTTTTGACAATTGTAAGCTTATTGGCATCCGTCTCTTCCTGATTAAAAGTGCTGGTGCATAGGATAATGTGATATCCATATTCCGTCTCAACAATATCACTGATTTCTCCGTTGGAAAGTGCAAAGGCGGCATCCTCATAATTCTGCGGCATAACACCCTTTCCGAAATTATATTCCGTCTGCACATCTTCGTTATAGGCAAGTGCCAGTGCATCAAAATCCTCTCCGCTCTTTGCCCTCGCCAGTATATCTGCACAACGATTATACGCATCCGTCTTTTGAGAAGCCTCAAACTCTACTCTGTTACCGTTCGCATCCAGTTCATATGTCTTGATCAGAATATCCTTCACAGTAATAATACGTGCTTCATCATCACTGATCTCGGGATTGATATCTGCTGTCAATACTTCGTAAACCTTATTTGCAAGTGCATATTCCTCATACATATTGGCAATCAGTTCTTCATTGGCCCCTAGAGCCGCTGCCTCACGCGGTGTCAGCGAATCATAATACAGTTTTGTAGCTTTCTCTGCAAGTTTTCTCTCCTCATCGCTCAGATTCACCTCATACTGTTCAGCCAAGAGGTTCATTGCTTTAATCTGTGCAATCCTTGCCATCACGATCTCTTTGAACTCTTCGGATAGCGGCGTCCCTGCAACATCCACCTGCCAGATTTCTTCTCCGAATGCGCCCTCATACTGATTGCGTGCCGTCGTCAGATAAATCATGACCTCTGGCAATGTACAGGAAATTCCTTCAATTCGGAATACTTCATTCTCATTAAAATCGGTGGTCAGAATGATCTCCGTATTCTTTTCCACTTTGCCGCAGCCACCGGTTAACAGTACCAACACACTCATAACCGCTATCAGGACCTTACGAATATTCATTCACATGACTCCTTGGATTTTGCTAATATGCTTCTTGCCACACTGATGCCGTTCGCCGATGCCTGCTGCAGTCCGCGCGTAATGCCTGCACCGTCTCCAATGGCACGCAGTCCTTTGATACTCGTTTCGAAGTCTTTGTTCACCACGGCTTTATTGGAATAAAACTTCACCTCTACTCCATATAGCAGCGTCTCATCTCCTGCCAGACCCGGTGTGATCTTATCCAGGGCAATAATCATCTCCTCGATATCCACCATGATCCTATGGGGAAATACGAGGGACAAATCGCCCGGAACCGCATCCTTAAGCGTCGGAATCAGATTGTTTCGGCACAATCTCTCTTCGGTCGTTCTCCTGCCACGTCTGAAATCTCCGAAGGTCTGTACTAATATCCTACCACCGCAGAGCATATTTGATAGCTGCGCAATCTGCTTGCCATATTCAATCGGTGTCTTAAATGGCTTTGTGAAATTCTTGGACACAAGAATCGCAAAGTTCGTATTATTGGTCTTGTGATCCTTGGATTTGTATGCGTGACCGTTTACCACCGCAAGTCCGTTTTCATAATATTCTGTAGCCACTTCTCCTGATGGATTGGTACAGAATGTTCTGACCTTATCATCAAAAGTAGGCGTATGATAAATCAGCTTCGCCTCATATAAGTTCTCATTCAGAAACTGCATGACCTCATCTCTCACTTCGACGCGAACACCGACATCCACCGTGCCAACCTGCGTCTCCACACCGTTCTCACCACAGATATGGCTGAACCAGTCCGCACCTTCACGACCGACTGCCACGACTACTTCATCTGCATAGAACCGATCGCCTTTGTCCGTCTCTACACCCTTTGCCACTCCATCCTCTATGATGATCTGCTTCACCATGGTATGAAAGCTGAGTTCAACACCGACTTCCTCCAGATGTTTCTGCAGCTTCGCATAAATCTTATAGCCCTCTTCCGTTCCGAGATGCCGAATCGGACATTCTACAAGCTTCAGATTGGCTGTAATTGCCTTTCTCCTGATCTCTCGTATCTCTGCCGCCTTATCCAGTCCATAGACATTCCTGTCGGCACCGAACTGCAGATATATCTTATCTGATTCATGAATCAGCTCTGTTGCCTTCTCATATCCGAGTATCTCGGGCAGATTGCCTCCCACATCCGGTGACAATGAAAGCTTCCCGTCCGAAAATGCTCCCGCACCGGCAAATCCTGTCGTAATGGAACAGGGTTGACATCCGACACACACCTTCGTATCCCGCTTCGGACACTTTCTTTGTTCAATCGAACGCCCTTTCTCAATCATGAGAACTTTCATGTCCGGCTTCTTATCCAATAGCTCATAGGCGCAGAATATACCTGATGGTCCCGCTCCTACTATAATGACATCATATTTCTGTTCCATAGTATCACCCCTTATGACATTCTTAATACAATTCTTTAATAGTATAACAAAATTTAGGACAAAAGAAAAGACACCATCTCGGGTGCCTTTTCATATCATTCACTGAAATCAATTGTGACCTTGCCTGCTCCTCCGTCCACTCTGATTTCATTATCCGCTTCCCTGTTTGTATGATTCATTTCCGACTGCCGTACACCATCCACCGTAATACTTCCGATTCCCGGTTCGAGATGCATATCATAGTCATTCATGATTCCCTTGAACTTCAGTTCTACATTACCGACTCCGCATTCCACTTTCGTCTCGGAAGCAAATATATCCGTACACTCCATACAGCCCACACCGTTCTCGAGTCTGATGGTTTCTGCAGTAATACCGGTCGCATACACCGTACCTACGGCATTTTCCAGATAGACAGACTCAAACGTATAGCCCTTTGGAATCTCTATGACAATACCGATGTCTTCTTCACTGACCTTCTCACCAAGCTTGACACCGAACAGTTCCACATTCACAGCTGCATTCTCAATCCACAGTTTATCTCCGCGCAGTTCAATCGAAGATGCCTCATTCAGATTCGTACCGCTGACGTGGATTTCTTTTATGTCCGCTTCTCGGATCGTAACCGTTCCGATTGCATTAGACACTTCCAGATCTTCCACCTCAAGAGCATCAAAACTCTCATCTATATCCTTGAGCTCAACCGAAGATTCAATTGCCTCATTAGCCTTAGTCACAAACATATGCTCCGCCTTGTCAGATGAGAAGATCGTCGTAATGGCAACCACTGCCGTAACGATACCTCCGATGATGACAACCACAACAAATATGGCTATGATAATGGCTATTGTCTTGACGGCTTTTTCAAACTGTGTCATTTGATTTCAACTCCTCCGAACATACAGGTTGTATTGATATGAAGAACTGCTCTGACATCCCCGATCGGATTGGGTGCCTTATTATCAACTCCTCCGAAGATCGGTACTCCGGTTACCTCAACCCTGACATTATCGGGAATAAAAATGGTCGTTCCTCCGAAAATGCATGTAACCACGATGTCAACATGACCATTCATATATGCATTTCTAAGATCCAGTTCCGCGCCTCCGAAGATGCTGTTAATATTAGCCCCGGTAAATGTTTCGTTCTGATAAGTCACTTTACGTCCCGAAAATATGGCACTGATATCCTTAAACCCGCTGCCGTGCTCTGCGCTCTGTCCGTTGCTGCCTGTCGCAAAATTCGGATCTTCACTGTTTAAATTCGGTTCCACAAAATCATTAAATTCCATTGTATCACGTCCGTGATGATGACCTGCATTATTTCTGAAAATAAATCCAAGTCCTATAATAACTAAGATCAACGGAACGATTAAGTTGCCGATGGTGCTCCATCTGATAATATCCTGTGCCACTAACAGCAGAATCAATCCTATGATTAACCCTACGATATTGCCTGACCTCGGTCCGTTCTGGATGATGCTGATTCCGCACGGTATAATAATGAGCAATGACCACCAGCCGTCAAAGAACAGGTTGAAGTCCCACATATCGAATGCCTTTCCGGCAAATCCGATTCCTATGATGATAAATGCAATTCCCCATAATATATTGCTGGTTCGATTTCTTCTTTCCATCTCGAAAGTCTCCCTTCACGCTCTATATGACTTTTCTTTCTTAACATGCTTACATTATACGCAATTATTTTCGTTCTTCCCAGTTACATTTGTCACCATTCTGTTAGCAAAATTAAACTTTTTCACATAATCTCTTTTCATTTCCATAAAATAGTATTACAATAGTAACATAACAAATTCACATGAAAGGAGTACAATATGGCTAAAAAATTCAGTAAGTTTCTTTTATTCACAACAATTGCCGGGGCCGCTGCTGCCGGTCTCTATCTCTATTTAAAGCAAAAAGATGATTCCGCAAAGGATTCTGATGATTTTGATGATGATATTTCGGAATTCTTTGATGATGATAAGAAATCAGGTTCTGATCGTGAATATGTCTCTCTGGACAGAAGTGCAGTTGCCGGAGCCGATGCTGCTTCCGATACAGATACGGCCGATGCCCCTGTTGAAGACACAGCGGACAAGCCCGAAGAATAAACCGATACGATTGACATGGATAAAGGGATGTGACACTTGCCGCATCCCTTTATTCTTTTATCTTCTACTGATGTTTTCTTTCTTCTAATATCTGCTGCTTCAAATCCCTTGCCTTATCCTTCATCCTCGCATTGGCATTCGGTGAAATCAAAATGCTGGAAACAAGCTTTGCCGCCACATCATACTTCTCAAACTTGATGGCAGTCACTGCAATCAGATAGTCTACCGTTGTCTCATCCATACCGCACATCGGAAAGGACTCAGACTGACGTGCTGCAAGAAAACCTTCCAATGCACTCTTTAACAGCTCCATCTCATCTGTTTGACATTGCTGTGCCATTGCATCATAGGCATCGTCTGTAATATCCAGCTGCTCCATCTTGCCCCTGATAATCCATGCCATCTTCAGACAAATATATGCCTTTTCACTTGCCTTGCCGCGCTTTACGATTGCATTTGCCAGAGCCAGCTTATAGCGTTCCATAGCATCATCATAGGAATACACAGCGTGCTCCGGAATAGGCTTGAAGCCCTTTGATATATTTTCCTTGATCAGCTTCGCCTGCGGTGTCGTCAACACCTTAAAGTATCTGGACAATGCCGCATAACCACAATGCGGACATAAAATAATATCATATTTTAAGGAATCAATCTTGTCATACTTAGGGCGCAGATCAGAATCTGTTCCCAACAGCTTGGCCTTTCCTACCTTTACGGTCTTAGTTTTGAATTCCTTATCACAGACCGGACAGGTATAACTCTTATCAAAGAGGAAATCAATTTCCTCCGGCTCCTTATGTGCCGGAGCACCTTCTTTATCCTCTTTATTTGGTGTTGCATACAGATCAGCGTTCTCCAGATTCCCCAATCCAAACTGATCCAGCCCTGACAATATTCCCATTGCAGAAACCTCCTTAGTATAATCATGAACCGCTCTGCAGTCCATGGTCCGACGACATATGACTTTTATTGCGTCGGTAATTTAAACGAACTCTTAAGTGATACGATACGATTGAACACAAGTGCATCCGGCTTAGAATCCTTCGCATCTATGCAGAAGAAGCCCTGCCGTACAAACTGATAACTGTCATAAGCCTTAGCATCATCAAAGCTCGGCTCCAAACGGCAATCGGTCAATACCTTCAGCGAATCGGGATTCAGATTCAGACTGCCGTCTTCATTATAAACACCCTTTTCTTCATCAATGATATTTTCATAAAGTCTCACCTCTGCCTGAACCGCATAGGGAGCCGGAACCCAATGAATAGTTCCCTTGACCTTACGTTCCGAAAATCCCGAACCGCATTTGGTTGCCGGGTCATAAGTACAGTGAACCTCAACCACCTTACCGTTCTCATCCTTGATAAAGCTCTCACATTTTACAAAATATGCATGCATCAGGCGTACTTCATTACCCGGAAACAATCGGAAATACTTCTTCGGCGGTTCTTCCATAAAATCATCTCTGTCGATATAGAGTTCTCGGCAGAACGGAACCTTACGGAAGCCCAGTTCTTCATTTTCAAGATTATTTGCCACATCCAGATACTCTACCTGATCCTCCGGCCAGTTATCAATCACAAGCTTGATTGGATCAAGAACTGCCATCATACGCGGCTTTCTGAGTTTCAAGTCTTCTCTGATACAATATTCAAGCATTGCATAATCCACTGAAGAATTAGCCTTGGATACACCGCACAGCTCCACAAACATCCTGATAGACTCCGGTGTGAATCCACGGCGTCGCAGTGCCGCAATGGATACCAGTCTCGGGTCATCCCATCCGTCCACGATACCTTCCTGAACCAGCTTCTTGATATATCGTTTGCCGGTTACGACATTGGTCAGATATAGCTTGGCAAACTCTATCTGCTTCGGCGGCTTGTCATATTCCAGTTCTCTGACCACCCAGTCATACAACGGTCTGTGATCTTCAAATTCCAGAGTACAGATGGAATGCGTCACACCTTCGATGGCATCCTCGATCGGATGTGCAAAGTCATACATCGGATAGATACACCACTGATCACCTGTATTATGATGTGTCATATGCGCCACACGATAAATAATCGGATCACGCATATTGATATTCGGTGAAGCCATATCGATCTTCGCACGAAGAACCTTGGCCCCGTCCTCATAAACACCATTCTTCATATTCTCAAAGAGTTCCAAATTCTCTTCCACGCTTCTGTTTCTGTATGGACTTTCCTTGCCCGGCTCCGTCAATGTTCCTCTATATGCACGAATCTCATCCGGTGTCAGGTCACATACATATGCCTTGCCCTTTTTGATGAGTTTCACTGCACCTTCATACATCTGTCCAAAATAGTCAGACGCAAAGAAAAGCCTGTCTTCCCAATCCGCTCCCAGCCACTTTACATCAGCCTTGATGGACTCGACAAACTCTGTATCCTCTTTTGTGGGATTTGTATCATCAAAACGCATATTGAATTTACCATGGTATTTCTGTGCCAGACCGTAATTCAGCAGAATTGACTTCGCATGTCCTATATGGAGATATCCGTTCGGTTCCGGAGGAAAACGTGTACAGATCGTATCGTAACTGCCCTCTTCCAAATCCTTTTCTATAATCTGTTCAATAAAATTTCTGGAAACTACCTCTTCGCTTTCTTTCTTCTCATTCAAATCCATTGATTTCGTTCCTTCATCCGCTTTTCTTATTTTCATACTGACTTATATTATAACTTGAATAGCTGCATTTAGCAAGCCGTCTGTCAAGATTCATCCGCTGTCTGTTCGATTTCTGCAACAGCTTCTATCTCCGCAACCGCAGCCTCGATTTCAGATTGCAGCTGCTTCAGATCCTCTCGAATGTTAAGCTTCTGCGGACAAGCCTTCTCACACAGCCCGCATTCAACGCAGCTTTTTGCCTGCGCAGCCTCCTCCAGATCGTTGTTCCATGCCCACTTGAGTGCTCCTATATTCTCATAGATGCCATAGTCATTCCACAGTCTGAAATTGACGGGGATATTGACACCCTTAGGACACGGCATACAATAGCCGCAGCCTGTACAACCATTTTTGATTCTCTTTTTTCGTTCAATAGACACCTTGAGAACTGCGATCTGCTCTGTCGGGGTCAACGGTGAGAACGGACTGAACGTATATAGGTTATCATGCACCTGTTCCATCGTAGACATACCGCTCAAAATGACCTTGACATTCGGCAGGCTTCCTACCCAGCGCAGCGCCCATGATGCATACGTCGCATTCTTGGATATATCCTTGAAATGCTTTCCGATACTGTCTTCCATATAGGCAAGCGAACCGCCTCTGACAGGTTCCATGACAATCATCGGAACCCCCAGTTCCTCTGCCAGTTTGTACCCCCTGATGCCTGCCTGTTCCTCTGTGTCCATATAGTTCAACTGTATTTGGCAAAAATCCCAGTCACGGTACTTCATGATTTCTTCAAACGCCTCATAATTGTCATGAAACGAAAATCCGAAATACTTGATTTTCCCTTCTTTTTTTTGTTCCTCCAACCATGATACCACGCCCAGATCACACATTTTATGAAAGCTGTCACGATCCAGCGAATGCAGCAGATAGAAATCCACATAATGCACGCGCAGTTTTTCCAACTGCTCTGAAAATATCCGCTTTGCATCTTCTATATTTTCTACTGACCAGCACGGAAGTTTTGTTGCTAAATAATAGGTCTTCCTGTCATATTTCTGCAAGACGCTGCCCATAAAGGACTCGCTCTCCCCATCATGGTAAGGATAAGCAGTGTCATAGTAATTGACCCCTGCCTGCATTGCTGTGTCAATCATTTTTTCAGCTCTTGCCCTGCTGATCTTTCCGCTGCTCGTCGTCGGAAAACGCATGCAGCCAAATCCCAGGAGAGAAGTCTCTATTCCTAATTTCTCTAATTTTCTGTATTCCATGTCAATCACCTCTGCATTTAATATAACACTCATTCTGCCATACAGTCAAAATCAAACTAATCAACAAGCTGTCGTGCGACCAGCTCTGCAAAAAAACCTTTCTCGGACAGCAGTTCGTCGTAAGTACCATCCTCTATGATCTTGCCTTGATCCAGCACCACGATACGATCACAATGCTTGATGGTCGATAAGCGGTGTGCGATTACAATACGTGTACAGTTCAGGGAATCCAGCGAATCGGAAACGATTTTCTGCGTAATGTTATCCAATGCGCTGGTTGCTTCATCGAACATCAGGATCTTGGGTTTTGGCGCAATCGCCCTTGCGATCATCAGTCTCTGGCGCTGCCCGCCCGATATGCCGCCGGTTCCTTCCGAAATGTAGGTATGCATATCCATAGGCATATTTCTGATATCCTCGTCTATTCCTGCCATTTTGGCAGCCTCCCATGCTTCATCAAGTGTCAGCCACGGAGCCGATATCGTAATGTTTGAAAAGATGTCTCCCGCAAACAATTTGCCATCCTGCAGCACCACACCGATCTTACGGCGAAGCGACTTCAAATCCAACGTCGTCAGATCCTTGCCGTCATAATAGACCGCACCCCGATTCGGCGTTTCAAAGCCCAACAGCAGCCTCATGAGCGTAGTCTTGCCGCAACCTGTCTTTCCGACGATTGCCACATACTGCCCCGGTCGGATCTTCAGTGAGAAATTGTCCAATACATAAGGCATATCCTCATGATATCGAAATGATACGTTATTCAGCTCGATGGCTCCGCTCACGCGTGTCAGCACTCTCTTATCATCAGACATCTCCGGCACCTGTTCCAAAAGCGGCTGCACCATATGCATGGTCGGCTTGATATTAGCGATAGTCATTGCCATGGAAGAGAGTGTCATAAATGCTCCGCTCACCATACCGTAAGCCACATTAAAGGTCATGTAATCTGCCACGCTCACACGGCTGACTGCCGCGAAATAGTAGATGGCTATCGTTCCCAGCAATGTAATGGCTGTCATGATAACCGGATTCATTTTCAGGAAGATAGGCGGTGCATACTCCAGTTTTGCAACACCCTCATACTGCTTTGCCCATTTGGCAAATGCCCTTCGCTCCGCTCCCGACAATTTAATCTTCTGAATTCCGGTAATCAGATTGAACACCAGACCATCCAATTTAGAAGACAGTTTCATCTCCTTTTTCCTAATGCGCATCTGCAGCAAACTCGAAATGACCGTAAACAGAACCGTAATCAGAATCACATATAAGGCCGGTGCTACAAGAGTCGGTGTATAGCGTGCAATCTGAGCAATATAGACAAATGCAAACAAAGAAGTCAGACCCGTATCAAGCACTGCACCGATCAACATAGACCCCAGACCTTCTATATATGCTACACGACTTGCCAGTTCTCCCGAACTGTATTCTTTGAAAAAAGGTGCCGGCATGGACAACACACGCATCATCGCCGCCGATTGGACAGACATATTCATCTTTGTTTCAATCCGCGACATGATCAGAGATTTGGTGATTTCAATCAATGCCGTAGACAGTGTAATACCAATCATCAAACATGCTATGGGAAGAATCAGTGTCACATTTTGGCTGTCGAGCACATTTCCAAAAATCTGTTCATTGGCATATGGTGTGAACAGTCCCAGCAAAGAGACTGCAAGCGATGCCAAAGCAATCATCACATAATCAGACTTTGACAGTGTTCTGACGATATAGAGGATCAGATCGTGTATCCCCAGCTTCTGTAGCGGAAACGGCTTGTAGAAGCAGATTGCCTCGTCCGTCAGCATATCTGCCGTCTTTTCATTAACGCGGATCTGCTCTCCTGTTTTATAATTTGTAAATTCGTATCCGGAAAAACCTCTCGGAATAATGGCCACAGGCACTCCGTCTTGCGTCTTTCCCAGCAATGCTCCGATACCGTCCCTGTACCAGCCCTCCGTCAGCTTGACTGTCCTTCGCATAATACCGGCAGGACGTAATATATATTCCAGCTGTTCATTCAAATCCTCAATCTGTTCCGGCAGTTTGACTGCCTTCACATGATAGTAATCCAATACCTGCTCTATTGCATCCCGATTTCTGCGTCCGTCGGTCGCGTTGGCACGCATGACTGCATCTCCCATGATCACTCCGGACATGCCGATAAAAGCGTCCGAAAAATTCTCCTCGTCGCTTCGTATCCTCTGTTTGATCTGCTCCTCAAACCATCCTGCCATGCTGCTTCCTTCCTCTGCCTATGATGACACGGCTCACTCGCTCGTAATCAATTTTGTATACACACCGCCAAGTGCCATAAGCTCTTCATGCCTGCCGCGTTCTACCACCTTGCCTCTGTCCATGACGATAATTTCATCGCAATCACGGATCGTAGACAATCTATGCGCCACAACAATGCATGTAATGCCCCTTGCCTCGATTGCATTGACCACTTCATATTCTGTCTTGGCATCCAGCGCACCCGTTGCCTCATCCATGATGATGATCGTCGGATCCTGTGCCAATACCCTTGCAATCTCCAGCCGTTGACGCTGACCGCCCGAAAAGTCTTTACCGCCCTCGATCAGTTTGTGCTGATATCCGCCCTCACGCTGCATGATATCCTCATGAATATTGGCATCACGTGCCGCAAGAATCATTTCAAAATCCTCAATGGAATTGTCCCACATCTTGATGTTATTGGCGATCGTATCTTCAAACAATATGATGTCCTGATCCACAACCGCAAGAGATCCCGTAAATACAGCATGATTGATCTCACTGATCGGTTTTCCGTCAAACAGGATTTCTCCGCTCCACGGCTTGTAAAGACCGGAAATCAATTTGGAAAGCGTGGATTTACCACATCCTGATGCTCCCACAAACGCAACTCTGCTGCCGCTCTTCAGTTCCAGATTGAAGTCTTCGATAAACGGCTCTTCCAGCCGTGAATATCCAAAGGACACGTGCTTCATGACCAGATTGCCCGACAGCTTGGCATAGGAAGTATCCTCCTCTTCCTGTACTGCCTGTTCTGTATAGGTAACATCAGTCGGGTAATCCATGATGTCCTCGATACGTTCCATATTCGTCCGCATTTCCTGATAGTTCTGACCGGCGCTGATCAGAGAATCTGCCGGCGCAATAAAAGCAAGCATGAATCCCTGGAAGGCTAAGATCATACCAACCGTGAACTGTCCTTCCATCGTCAGATAGACACCCAGGATCAAAATGACAATGTTGGTTATGGAGGATACCAAAGACGGTACAACTCCAAGATATTGATTCAGTTTTGTGAATTTAACAGTCTGTGCATTGACGGATGCCTGGTAGCCTGACCATTTCTCAAAATATCCATTTTCGGCACCACTTGCCTTAATGGTCTCGATCATTTCAATTCCGTTAACGGTAGCCGCCGCCAGCTTGCCACTGTCATACATCTGTACGCGGGTAATGTTGATACGCTGCTTTGAAATCGTACGTGCCACAAACAGATTGATGACGACTGACAAGATTCCGACCAGTGTCAGCAACGGACTGTATCTGAACATGATTACCAGATAAAATATCAGCATGACAAAGTCTATGATCAACGGCGCAAACTCATCAATCAACGTAGATGCAATGCTTTCGTTTGTCGCCTGCCTTGCTGCAATGTCTCCGGCCATCCGCTGCGAAAAGAATTCCATGGGAAGACGCAGCACATGCCACATAAATCCGGAGTTCGCCACGATCGCCAATTTGCCTTGTATCTTAAGCATATAAACAGTTCTGACACCTGACACAAGAATCTGAATCAATGCAAAAATCAGCATAAAGATTATAAACGGATAGAGCCATTCCGGATTTTGCCCCGTCAACAGCCGATCCATAAAAACACGTGAAAATGCCGGATTGATGATACCGATGACAGACGTAATGAGTGCCGTCAGAATCACAAACACAAATGCAGGAATCGTTCCCTGTAATTTGGAACCCACAAAGTTCTTGATGCTCTTCGGCTTCCCGTCGGGCACAAATTCCGCAGTCGGCTCAAACATCAGGCAGATACCGGTGAAGCCTTCATCGAACTCATTCATGCTCATGACGACCACGCCTCTTGCCGGATCATTGACTACGACCTTGTCGCCCTTGAATCCGCACAGCACGACAAAATGGCAGAAATTCCAGTGAATGATACACGGAAAACTGCCTTGTTCACGAAGCTGCTCCGGTTCAAATCGGTAGCCCTTTGCATCCAGTCCGTAGCTTCTGGCAGCCCGCAGCAGATTCCTTGCATTGGAGCCGTCTCTGGACACACCGCAATCCGTACGCACCTGTTCAAGCGGCAGCCACTTTCCGTAATAGGCCAGAACCATCGCCAGAGAGGCCGCGCCACATTCCAGCATCTCCATCTGCATGACAACAGGCACCTTGGCATACCCCTTGGTGACCGTACTATGTACTTTATTCAATTTCACTGCTTTCTCTGTTGTATTCATCCAAATAGACCTTATTTATCCTCATATCACAGATTTTCAAATCAATTCATGATAAATGAAATAGCATGCTCCGCAGTGCCCGGAAGCTCTCCGTACACAGCCCAGATTAAAATAGAAATCAAAAAGATAATCACTGCCGCCAATATGACCCACGTACTCGGGTTAGATACCTTAATATAATCATTGAGTTGTTCCGGTGAAAATACCTTATCCAGGTTCTTTTTTCTGAATAATGATTCCTTCATATGTGCACCTCCGTTCATCCTCTTTTATGATACTTTTTTTTGCACATTTTGGCAAGGATTTATAAAAGAAAAGTGGCTCGCCCCTCGCATAATGCAATGGATTCAAGCCACTTTTACAACATGCTGTTAGGCAGAATCGAACTGCCGACCTCCACATTACCAATGTGGCGCACTACCGACTGTGCTATAACAGCATAGTGAATGTTATCACCGAAAGACATTCTATCATATTCAACAGGGAATTGTCTATCACTTTTTCAGTATCTCTTTTTTGATCTTGCTCTTTACACGCTGCAGTGCATTATCGGTAGACTTTTCATCCTTGCCGAGCACCTTGGCGATCTGTACATAACTCATGCCTGTAACGTATAAATCCAAGACCTGTTTCTCAAATGGGCTCAATGTATTATCGATTTTCTCTTCCAGTGCATTGACATTTTCCTTGTCAAAGAATAACTCTTCGGGGCTCTTGTCCACTGCGGAACGCAGTGCTTCCACGAGAACCGCTTCTTCTCCCTCCGCATCGGACATATTGCTGTACAGGGAAACATAGGTATTGAGTGGCGTATGCTTCTGGCGACCTGCCGCCTGAACTGCCGTATACATCTGGCGGGAGACACATAGATCTGCAAATGTGAAGAAGCTGGCATCTCGTCCGCTGTCATAATCCCGAATCGCCTTGAACAAGCCGATCATACCCTCTTGGATCAGATCCTCATTGTCCGCTCCGAGAATGAACATCGCCTTGGCTTTGCTTCGGACTAGGTTCTTGTATTTGTCCATGATAAAATCCGTGATCGGAGACTCTCCCTCACGTAATCTGACAATCAATTCTTCATCTGATGTCTGGGCATAATCATTTTTTCTGTCCATACTGTCTTCCTGCATTTTATCAATCACTCACTTTTCGTTATGTCAACTCTTTATGTGAATCAACTCCGTGTGATTTCAAGACATCCTCTGTCTGACAATTTCATATGCCAGCACGCCTGCTGCCACCGAGGCATTCAGGGAATCAATATCGCCCTTCATCGGAATGCTTGCTACATAGTCGCATTTTTCCTTAATCAGACGTCCGACGCCTGTCCCTTCACTGCCTATGACCAATCCGATCGGACCTGTCAGATTGTTGCGGTACATCAGTTCCCCGTCCATATCTCCGCATACGAACCAGAGACCGCGCTTCTTAAGATCTTCCATCGTCTGCACCAGATTGGTTACCTTGGCAACCGGTGTATAATTCAGTGCACCTGCGGAAGTCCTTGCAACGACTGCCGTCAAGCCGACTGCTCGATTCTTGGGAATAATGACACCATGCGCCCCGCATAGGTTTGCGGTTCTGATGATTGCGCCCAGGTTGTGCGGATCTTCGATATTATCCAGCAGAAAAATGAAAGGCGGTTCTCCTTTCTCCTCTGCTTTCTTTAAGATGTCTTCCACCTCTGCATATTCATATGCAGCCGCCTGTGCAATCACACCTTGATGATGTCCTGTCGTGCTCATCTGATCCAGACGTTCTTTTTCCACATACTTGATAATCGTGTCGCACTTCTTGGCTTCCCGTTTGATTGTCGTCACCGGTCCGTCCTGGCATCCGTCCAACACATATAACTTGTCTATCGTCTTACCGGCACGAAACGCCTCTATCACCGCATTACGCCCTTCAATCAGAAACTCTTCATATCCCATTCTGCATTCTCCTTTGATTCTCTCAGCACTGCCAGCCCTCTCGTCATGATTGCTTCAGCATCTGCTCTCCCGGCTCTCTAAACATTTGTCTTGCCGCACAGCTCCAGTCCCAGCTTGATCAGATCCACCGCTCTCGATGCATTGTCCCTTAAATACAGATACCCGCAGACTGCCTCTATCCCGGTTGCCTTGCGGTAATCGGCAACTGACGCATTCTTTGCTGTGGTATAAGACTTTGCATTACGTCCTCTTTTATAGATGGCAAGTTCTTCTTCCGTCATATGCTCCTGCAATAGGTCTGCCATCTGTGCCTGTGTCTCTGCCTTGACAAGCGCACTGGTCTGTTTGTGTAGTTTGTTTGCAGCACAGTTGGCTCTGCACACCACGACCGATTTGACGATCAGATCATAAATGCTGTCGCCTATGTACGCAAGGGTAAGAGGCGAATACGCATTGATATCCGCCTCTTTCAGCCCAAATTGTTGTTTGATATATTGTAGCATCTGTTCCTGTTCCATCCAGAACCTTCCTCCGGCATCTACACCTCATGCTCCGTCTCGGAAGCAATCATGCACGCTTCCACTTCACACCTTCACGCGTATCTTCCAGTATGATACCCTGCTCCAGCAGTTCATTTCTGATTGCATCTGCCTTTGCAAAATCTTTTGCCTTCTTTGCTTCCTTACGCTCCTCGATCTTACCTTCCACATATGCAGTCAATTCATCATCTACCTGCTCTGCTTCATAGGGTATCGTCAGATCAAGCGACAGCACACGGTCAAAATCCTTGAGCAATGCATGCTTGGTCGCATCGTTTGTATCTTCCTTAATCAAATCATACACGACCGTAATTGCCATTGCCGTATTCAGATCATTGCCGATCGTCTCACCGAATCTCTTTCTGTAATCCTCAAAGACTGCCTTGTCCACTGCACCCTCTGCCGTATAAGAACTGGCCTTTGTGCGCAGCTTCTGATAAGTAGCCGCCACAGCATCAAGCTGTTCGTAGGAAAATTCAAGTGGTTTGCGGTAGTGTGACTGTAAGCAGAACATCCTGTATGCAAGCGGGTCATAGCCCTTTTGTTCCAACAGATCCACGGTCAAAAACTCACCCTTGGATTTGCTCATCTTTCCTGATTTATCATTCAAATGATGTACATGGAACCAGTAATTACACCACTTATGTCCGACGTAGGATTCGCTCTGAGCCACCTCGTTGGTATGATGCGGGAAGATGTTGTCTACTCCGCCGCAGTGAATGTCCATCGTTTCACCGAGATGCTTCATGCTGATTGCCGAGCACTCGATGTGCCATCCGGGATAACCGAGTCCCCACGGGCTCTCCCACTTTAATGCCTGATCCTCAAACTTCGACTGTGTGAACCACAGAACAAAATCATTTTTATTTCTCTTATTGGTATCCTCAGCCACATCATCCCGAACACCGACCAGCAATTCGTCTTCGCTCTGGTTGCCGAATACATAGTACGTCGAAAGCTTGGACGTATCAAAATATACGTTGTCTCCCGCCACATAAGCATATCCCTTTTCCAGCAGCACCTCTATCATATGAATGAACTCCGCAATGCAGTTTGTTGCAGGCTCTACCACATCCGGTGTCTTGATGTTCAGCTTCTTGCAGTCTGAGAAAAAAGCATCCGTATAAAACTTTGCAATCTCCATAACCGTCTTATGCTCACGCTTTGCACCATTGAGCATCTTATCCTCACCGCTGTCCGCATCGCTCGTCAGATGTCCGACATCGGTGATGTTCATGACACGCTTCACATCATAGCCAAGATAACGAAACGTCTTTTCCAGTACATCCTCCATCAGATAAGAACGCAGATTGCCGATGTGTGCAAAATGATATACTGTAGGCCCACAGGTATACATGCTGACTTTGCCTTCTACATTGGGAATGAATTCTTCTTTTTTCTTCGTTAACGTATTATATAATATCATGTTTCTGATTTCCTTCCTGTTCATCTTTTTGCAGCCGCTTGATTTCATGCTCGATATCCAATAAGCGATTGGTCAGTTCAGAGTTTGCCCGCTGCAGGTTCATCAGATCTTCCTTAACCGGATCCGGTAAGTCTACTTGATTCATCTCGTCTCTCGGAAGCAGTACATTGTTCCGCTTCACAACACGTCCCGGAACACCTACTACAGTGGAATTCGGCGGTACTTCCTCCAGTACGACCGATCCCGCACCAATCTTGGAATTCTCGCCAATGGTAAAGGACCCTAAGACCTTTGCTCCCGCACTGATCATAACATTGTCTCCGATGGTCGGATGACGCTTGCCATGCTCCTTACCCGTTCCGCCTAATGTAACACCCTGATAGAGCGTCACGTTGTTGCCGATGATCGTAGTCTCACCGATGATCACACCGTTGCCGTGATCGATAAAAAAGCCCTCGCCAATCTCCGCACCCGGATGAATCTCGATGCCGGTCTTTCTGGCAGCACGCTGTGATATCCACCTGGCAAGAAAATAATGTCCTTTTTTATATAATCTGTGTGCCCGTCGATACTTCATCATGACCTTGAAACTCGGATACAGGAACACCTCCATGGCACTGTGTATCGCCGGATCACGTTCTCTGATGACTCGTATCTCATCCTTCACACGCTTGATATAGCCCATTCTGTATGCCTCCAAATAGAGAACTGCTTTGCAATTCTGTTTCACTAAAGAGTCTATGCAATTACATCGATTTTGTCAATCGCTTTTTAGGTTGACATAATGTCATCCTCCAATATCGTTACATCACTGCTGCTTTTGACAACCGCTGCATCCGGCACATCGTTCTGCATTGCCACCTGTCATATCCGCTTCAATCATATCCACTGCCGTCATCAGCATACAGATTGCCTGTGCGCTGATTCCCTCTCCGCTTCCGGTAAAGCCCAGTCCTTCCTCGGTCGTTGCCTTGATATTGACCCGATCAACTTCTATGCCCAGCGCCTTCGCTGTATTTTCCCTCATCGTATCAATGTAGGGGCGCATCTTCGGTGCCTGTGCAATGATTGTAGCATCAATATTTTCGATAAAGAAATTATGCTCCTCCAACAGTTGTCCTACATGTTCCAGAAGCTTGATGCTGGAGATATCCTTATACTGAGGGTCTGTGTCCGGAAAATGCTTTCCGATATCACCCAGTGCCGCAGCTCCGAGCAAGGCATCCATGATGGCATGCACCACCACATCGGCATCCGAATGTCCCAGTAATCCTTTTTCATATGGTATCTTTACGCCACCCATGATCAGGTCGCGGTTCTCGGTCAGTCTGTGTACGTCATATCCCATTCCGATTCTCATAATGCAAATGTCTCCTTTGATAGTATTGACAGATAATCTGTTTCGATATATATTTGTAAATGCGAACATCAGGTTAAGGGTAGTTTACGCAGAGCCTTGAAAATGCGTTGCATTTTCAAGGTCGCATTGCTCCCAAAATAAAATGTAATCCACCTTAGCAAGTAAACTTGCACGGTGTCTTTCATTTTGTTTTGCTCTGCTTGGTCGCGTACATAGTATACCATATTAACGGAATGCTAGGGGAGCTTTTTTTGCTGAGATTGTCATCCTTGATGACTAACCCTCATGACCTGAACCGGATAATACCGGCGTAGGCAAGCAGTTTTAAGGCTAACCCTCCCATTTTACAACAAAGGAGGATTTTTTTATGTCACAACAAACAACATCAAAACATTTCTACGCACGCCGCATGGCTTTCTGCGGTGTCGCACTGGCACTCGCCACGGTTGCATCACTGATCAAGGTATTTCAATTTCCGTTCGGCGGATCCATCTCACTGTTGTCCATGCTCTTTGTCTGTCTGATCGGATACTTCTATGGCCCGGTCACGGGTCTGACAGTCGGCGTGGCTTACGGTATCCTACAGCTTTGTCTGGAACCGCTCATCTACTACCCGATGCAGGTCGTTTTGGATTATTTTCTTGCATTCGGTGCACTGGGTCTGAGCGGATTCTTCAGAAAAAAGAAAAACGGTCTGCTCATCGGCTATCTGGTCGGCATCACCGGACGCTGGATCTTTGCCAGTCTGTCAGGCTATATCTTCTGGAGTGAATATGCATGGGATGGCTGGAATGCACTGGCTTATACCCTTGTTTATAACGGTGCCTACATCTATGCGGAAGGTATCATCACGATCATTCTGATCGCACTGCCGCCTGTGGCAAATGCAATCAAGCGTGTCAAAACAATCGCTGTGGAATAGCTCTGTGATACAAAAAAATGCAGTTCTGCACAAATTGTGAGAACTGCATTTCCTTATTGTTTCATGATAATTTTGGATAATCACATAATAGGTTTTATATGGCGATACATATTTACTGTCGTATGAACTCTTCTGCCATTGCAAAGAATTCGTCTACACTCAGTGTTGCATCACTGCACATCAATGAATAGTGGATGCCGTCTCGATTCCATGAAGTAAAATGAATATCTGATTCCTCTACTTCATCGGATCCGACCGAAATATAGTAATGCGGATCTGCTACATTGGCTTCATCCTCTGCTGTCATTTCATAATCTACCGGAACAAATTTGTAATGATCTAGATTATAAGTAACTGTAATCCCGTCAATCTCTCTCCGCTCTGTTGCATTCACATCATATTCGTCTACTTCCGGAAGCACTTCATGAATGATCATTTCAATTTTAGGGCAGCCTTCTTTTTCATAATAGCCCCACCACTCGTTGAAAGAACCTACACGGTTATTACCGTCCAGCTTATCGGTCGTACTGACATCCATCTTACTGAATGTATATCCGTTCGAAAAACTCTCAATAGAGTCAAAAGTAAATCCCGCTTTTTCCTGCGCCTGTGCAAGCTCCTCATAGGAATCATAACTGTGTCCAAGTGTCAATGAGGATACATACCCCGTAATCTGACCTGCCGCATATACGCCTGTCGGCACCAATATACACACTGCAACTGCCGCTGCCGCAATCCACACTTTATTTATTTTTTTCATTGTCCTCTCCTTATTCCGATGTCTTGACATATGCGTTATGTTAACCATTTCCTTGCCATCATTTTGTTGTTCAATCTGCTCATCAATCCTGTCCTTCATCTTTTTGGACGCACATATCGCATCACCTTCCGTGTGCAATGCCTGCTTGATTTGCATATCCAAATCGTTTTGATACTTCATGATGGTCAACCTCCTGTTCCGCTTGCTGCAAATATTTCTTAAGCTGTCCCCTTGCAGTAAACAGTCTTGATTTCACAGTTCCTTCAAGGCAGTTACATGCTGTCGCAATTTCCTTAGTAGACATCTGATTGTAATAGTAATAAATGATCATCGTACGATACTTGATATCAAGCTTCCTGATCGCTTCACAGATTTCTCTGGACTGTTCCTTATGTATGATGACATCCAATGTCGAAGTCCCGTCTGTCCGCTCGGCAGTCCGCTCGATTTCTTCGTCCGGATATTCTCGAGAACCCTTCTTCCCGTAATTCCATGCTGTCCGCGTCAATATCTGATACAGCCACGGTCTGAATCCGGCGTTGTTCTTCAGTTCTTTGCAGTGCAGATAACACTTGATAAATGTTTCCTGCATGATGTCTTCACTGTCAGCCCTGTTTCCAACAATCAAATATGCCATACGAAGAATCTGATTACAATATTGTTCATAGATCCTGTCAAAAGCATCTCTGTCACCCTTCTTCATACTTTCAACAAGTTGTGTCTCATCTTCCAAGAAAATGCCTCCCTTCTCCCGCTCACAGGATTATTTCGGTGCGCACCTGATATAAAGAGCAGGTTCAGGCCAAAATGGTTCATTTTTTCTCATCCGGCATATGGCAATGGCTCGAAATAATCATCTGCAGCCTCGTCGTCGATCTGATAATAATAGTATTCATAGGTCTCTCCATCATAAATCTCTGTCTCTTTGACCTTATTCAATTTAATCATAACTGCCGTTCCGTCTTCCTTCTCCGCGATCATATATGTAACCGCATCCGTACGTATTGGATACAGAACGGTTCCCACGGGCAATATCTCCCCTGAATCAGAGCCGTCTTCATGATATACAGGCAGTTCCTTCGCCGTTACGATTTCTCTTCTCCACCGATAACCCTTTTCGTTCTCCAGCAAAAACTCACCCGTACTGCTTACAAGGTGATAGTCCTCTGTTATATTGTAGGACATAATAGCGCCCCACGTACCGAGAACATCCAGGCTGCTTTCTGCAACCAAAGAATCCGGCTTCACAGTATTTCTGTCTATCCTGCCGCTCATTTCGTCATATTCCTTTAGGTTGCCATCCATATATGCCACCGGATGCAGCGCCGTATAGTCACCCTCGAAATAAGTATTGACCATAAATCCTGCCGTTCCGTCCTTGTGCTTGATCACATAAGCATCTGCCGAATATGCATACTCCGCTATAAGCACCTCTTCATCATTGACACTCAGAAGATAGTTACCAAACGTCTCGGATTCCACATCATCCGTCCCGCTCGCGATAAGAGAAATCTTCTCCTTCGTACCATCCTCGTCCAGATCCAGCAGCACCTCCTGCCCTTCCTCAAAATAGAATGTATACTCCTCTAAAGAAGGAAGATATTTCTCATTAAAAAACTGTGAAAGTTCATCATAATCAATTAAATAAGACGGAAATTCTGAACCATAATTTCCCCAGCTCATATCATGGGTAAATACCAGAAATCCACAATTGGTCAATGCCCAGCCGTCATCCTTCAACGGCGTCCCTGCAAGTTCTTCTACCGCCGCCTTAAAAGCATCCTCATCACTTGCGATATCCGCAAGTGTCAAAAGTTTTCCTGTGCCGGTATCAAAATTAGCTGCTGTACTATAGCCGGTCGGATCACTGTAATCCCCGTTCCCTGCATACAGATAATATTCTTCACTGACAGAAACCACTCGCTCATCCACCCGCTGTATTCGGATCGAAGCTGTCTGGCTAGGTCCGTACCATGTGTCGCTTTCGGTCTGCGCTTCAAATTTTTTCTTTGCATCTGCCGCATAGTCGCGATCCGCAGCAAGCAGCTGTTCCTCATACTCTGCAAAATAAGCTTTCATCGAAGCTTCACACGCTTCATAACCCGGCAGGGATATCGTATCCAACATATCATAAGTGAGCGTAGATAACATCACATATGCATCCTCTCCCTCTTCATGAAAGACATCCTTGGTCACAAAAGACAGTTCAAGCTCTCCTGTAGTTTCTTCCTTTTCTGTTTTATCCTCATTTTCCTCTTCTGCTTCCTTGACCTCTTCCTCCTGCGCCGTCTCCGGCTGTTCACCTTCAATTTCATTTACCGTCGGCAGTTCCACAGCCCCCTGTTTCCCACAGGCTGCCATCATAAACGCTGTGATTAAGATACATAAGAATAATACTGCATTTTTCCCCTTTTTCATGTTTTCCCCTTTCAAATTTCGATATGATATGTGTCCTTAAATACAATCTATAATACCGGATCAGGCATCAATCCCAAGAAACTGTTTTGCCAAGATTCCTATGATAAATGAAATCACCGCAACAGACAGCGAAATCACAGTCATCTCAAGAAAATGCCTCAAGAACGGTTCTTCCTTTGCCACCGAAATATAGTAATTAAAGCACAGGATGATCAGAACCACAATGCAGATCATGATTGCAAATGCAGTCACATACATGTGCGTCGGCAGTAATAAATAGGGCAATACAAGCAGTGCCACTGTAGCCAGATACGCAATTCCGGTATATGCACTTGATTTCATTGCATTTTCATTTCCGTCGGCACGCTCTGCCAGATAGTTGGATGCCGCCATCGACAGCGTCGCGGAAACTCCTGTGATAATTCCCGTCATTGCCACAAGTCGTGTGTCTGCCAAGGCAAAGGTCACACCTGCAATCGCACCGGTCAGTTCCACCAGGGCATCATTGAGTCCGAGCACCATGGAGCCGACATAATGCAGACGTTCCTCATCCAGCATTCCGTACAGTTCCTCTTCATGACGACGCTCATCTGTC
The DNA here is from genome assembly GCA_964638005.1 of uncultured Lachnospiraceae bacterium. Classification (GTDB taxonomy): domain Bacteria; phylum Bacillota; class Clostridia; order Lachnospirales; family Lachnospiraceae; genus JAAYYM01. The sequence goes on along the minus strand of CAZWXS010000002.1, from coordinate 71,303 downwards.
AGCATATCTGCCGCCTGCGGCAGTTCCTTCTGCATCTGTTCATAGGTATCTCCGCCGACCTTCTCGCCTCTCTGCTGTGTCTTGACCACAAATGTAAAGCCAAGGATGACCGTTAGGATCTTCATCCATAAAATCGAACGTCTTCTGGGGCGCAGTTCCTCTCCGGTCATGGATTTCCACACTGCGGCATGTCTTTTCTCGTCCTCCGCCATCTGCTGCAGCAGCCGCTTATTTTCCTCATTCTTCTCACGCTTTGCCATATATGCATATAATATGGCACCTGTTTCCTCATCTATCTGTGCCTTACACACTGCTTTCCATAATGCAGGGCTCATCTGTTGCTTTTTCATACTGTTTCCTCCTTTGTAAAATCGTCAGCCACACCATATCCAATCGCTGATTCTTGCATGTATCGTAACATAAATACACATGTATATACAACTACCATCGACACAGAAAACTCTAATCGGTTTCCAATCATCTCCTATTGCTCAAATATTACGAAATTGTTACAATCTATTTGTACTTAGCTAATACAAATAAGTCAAGGAGGTTATTGATATGTGTTTCAGAATTTTTGAATGTTTTAGTGGTTGTTCCGATATCATGTCTCTGCTCCGTAGTTGTTTCGGATGCTAACATGTTGAAATAATAGAGTGCTGATGGCGCTCTATTATTTTGTCTGCAATTTGCACCAGAAAACAAAAAAAGCGAAAACACTGTAACATTCAATGTTTTCGCTTACTGTCAGTAGTAGCGGAAGGGAGATTTGAACTCTCGACACCACGGGTATGAACCGTGTGCTCTAGCCAACTGAGCTATTCCGCCATATTTGATTTTGCTGCACTGACGCCAACCTACACAGTAAGTTGAGTGCATTTTGCAGGAAATGCGGGCTAAATGGGACCTATAGGGCTCGAACCTATGACCCTCTGCTTGTAAGGCAGATGCTCTCCCAGCTGAGCTAAGATCCCAGTTGCTTCTACTACAAACCCGCTTCGCTATTGTACTAAATACTAATATACTTTGTCAAGGGTTTTTTCGTACAGTTTTAGGTCCTCATCTTTATATACATTGAAAATAATACGGTCCATCTGATTCGGATATTTTGCCAGCCACCCTGTCACCGTCTGTACAGCTATTTCAGCCGCAATATCATTCGGAAATCTAAACACACCTGTCGAAATGCAGCAAAATGCCACACTTCGTATTCCATGCGACTGGCACAGGTTCAGCGTGTTTTGATAACAATCTGCAAGCTGCTGCTCTAACTCTTTTGTTAAGCGATCCTGTACAATCGGACCCACAATATGAATAACATTTTCTGCAGGTAAATCATAACCCGGCGTCAACATCGGTTCTGCCGTGGGTTGCTCATAATTTCTTCCGTATTGAATCCTCTTCTGATTCATCTGTCGGTTACATTCCTGTCTTAACTGAATTCCAGCAAAAGAATGAATACAATTATCAATGCACGTATGCATCGGAACAAAACATCCAAGCATCTGGGAATTGGCAGCATTGACAATCGCACCTACCGAAAGCCTCGTAATGTCTCCCTGCCAGACAGACAATCGATCTGCCGAGGGATGATGTTTACTTCCGTATGCATCTCGGATAGTAGGAATATCCTGCAGTCTGACAATGCCCTTTTCCGCCGCGCATTCTTTCAAATAAGCATCCTGGATCCTGACAATTCTGTCATCCATTTCTTTGGGCATGCGGACATTCATAAGTGAACGTAAAACTCTCCGCTTTTCCTCATCCGAATTTCCAATCTCTATATTTTTATACTCAACGGAGTCCTCTGCAAAAGCTCTCACGAGAACATCCAATCGTTCTGACTGATTCAAATCAAATCCTCCTCATCCAATAACAGGACAATTGTATCCTTTATATCATGATCAATTAAAATAGATTGCTTCATGATTTCCTCTGGAGCCACCGCCTCCCCAACATTCAGGCAGGCATATGTTGCTTTTGGATTCTGTGCTGTCATTTTCCAAAATGGATATTTAATGATCCCAGGAGTATTATAACCCACACCAAGTTCTAAAAACAAGACGTTCAGATTTTCATGTCGTCTTATAAAATCATCATATCTCTGTGCTGCCTCATGCCATCCTTCATCCTCAACAAAAGTTCCGTCTGCGCGCAGATTTGTTGACATTGGTGCGCCACATACCGGACACTTCGGAATCTGCCATGACGGAATCTGCATTTTTAACTTTGTATAATCTGTCTTGCCATTTTCAACAAAGGGACGGATCAATTTGCCATCCTGAGCAAATGAAAACCCTTGTGCAATCATCATTTCACGTATAGCGTCTTGATTATCATACGTCTGCTGATGGCAAGGCTTACTACACTGCCACAATCCATAATCACCCTGCGTGTAGAAAAGTCTCTTCTTATCAAAACCTGCATTTTGAAAACAATGATCAACGTTGGTCGTGATTACAAAATAATCCTTTTCTTTGACCAGTTCCAGTAGTTGTGAGTACGTTGGATAAGGCGCATCCATATAGCGATTGACCCATATGTTACGACTAAAATATGCCCAATACTCTTCCGGTGAATTTTGAAGCATACGGAAACCACCGATATACATATCATGAAAATTGTATTTACAGGCAAAATCATTAAAATATCTTTCAAATCTCTCACCATCATATACATGTCCCGCTGCTGTTGAAAGCCCTGCTCCGGCTCCTATGATTACCGCATCTGCTTCATTTAGCGCTTTCCTTAATCTGTTGATTTCCCACGTCTCCTTTGTCAATGCATTCCTATTTTCAAAATTCTTCATCTTATATATCCTCACCTTCTGATTACCACCCAACATGATAGTGTTCCTCACATTTCCGCATCTTAAATGCAAAAGATTCCAAGCACTATTATGACTGCAACAATATATAATAGTACTTTAAAACCTGTCTTTTTCATGATTTTCATTTTAGAACCTCTGCATTCTGTTACTTTATAGAAATAATAGCATCTCTCTTAGCAATTCAATACGTGAAGTTTACAGCCCTGTGTAATACCGCGCAGAGTTAGTTCTTTGTTGATTGCATTCAAGACACGTTTTTTATCCTCGCTCCACTTTGGTGCAATCAGAAGTTTCTTCGGTCCGTCTCCAGTGATGCGATGAACTACGATGTCAGGAGAAAGGATTGCAATCGCATCACACACGATATCAATGTATTCTTCCATGGTGAGTACTCGGAAACCATTTTCTTCTTGATTTCCTTCACTTTCACCTTCAGGTACAACATCTGAAGAAGCTGTATCGGAGGATTTCTGCTCTGCCAAGTACAGTTCTGCAAGATCTGTCCCTTTTAACACATGTAACAGTTGGAATTTCACACCTTGTATTCCCGCTTGGTTTACATAACGTACAGACTCCATCATATCTTCCTTACTCTCACCGGGTAATCCAAAGATGAAATGCACGATCACTTCTATGTGACGCTTTCTCAGTTCTTCTACTGCTCTTTCAAAGCAGGGAAGTTCATAACCCCGTCTGATAAGTCTTGCAGTATTTTCATGAATGGTCTGCAAGCCAAGTTCTACCCAGACAGGTTTGATCTGATTCAATTCTCCAAGCAAATTAAGCACTTCCTCCGGTAAACAGTCGGGACGTGTTCCGATTGATAAGCCGACAATGTCCTCCTGCTCCAAAACAGGCAGGTATAAACTGCGCAAGTATTCTACCGGTGCGTAGGTATTCGTATATGCCTGAAAATAAGCAATAAACTTGTTCCCTGTCTGCTTATTCGATAAACGTTGTTTGGCCGCCTCGATCTGCCGACGAACTGAATCAGTCGGCACTGTTTCTATGTACTCGACGTTGCCCTTCTGGCAAGTCGGCACTGTTTCCGCAAATTCACCGCTTCCGCCTGCACTGCAAAAAAGGCAGCCGCGTGTTCCAAGCGTTCCATCCCGATTCGGACACGTCATGCCACCATTCAATGCTAATTTGTATACTTTTTCTCCGTATCGCTCACGCAAATACTGATTAAATGAATAATAATTCATAATAGATGTATATACCTCTTACTGTCTGACCCGAACACGCATAATCGTTTTGTAATTTTCAACCTTTGTTTTCCGCATATCGTTCAGATAAATATCATGTGTATATTGATCACACTTCAGACCGTTCTCCTTTGCAAAGTCAATCATTTTCGCAAGTGTGTCATTCATTCGATTGTAGTCACCCAAATGAAAACATTGAATGCACTTTCCGAATTCGGCCCGTCCAAATGTCACTCTATCAGATGCAATCTCTTTTCCCTTGTCCTCTGCGATTCGAATTGCTTCCTTCGCCATTTTCTCTGTCACAAAATCAGGCTGCATTAACATCATCGTCCATGAAAATGCTGTATGTCCTTCAGTCTTATCCAGATACCAGGTTACTTCCATCGGATTCACCTTGAAATCAATTCCCATTTTCTTTCGTGCAATTTCAAATTTCAGTGTATATGCGATTGTATAGAGTGCTTCACAAGCAGTCTGAAAATCCGCATCACTGGGGTGTCCGATTCCTTCAAATTTCAAATACTTCATATCCGGAACTTCTACAAAAAACGGCTCCTTTTTCCTACTTTCATATAAAACCTTTTGAATCTCGTTGTATATTATTTTTTCCATGCTCATCCTCCTTGATATATGACCGTCACACTTGCCTAAGAATCAGCATATACCCTCGCATAATACGAGGGTCAAGAGAGTTTTATGAATCACCTTCCATGTTTCTCAAAAATCTCCGTCTATATTTCATCTTGGCATATGCCAGAATCCGCTTGGTATACACAAGGTCATAGGCTCCGCCTACCACTCCGATAATCGGAATCCCCTGCAGGAACTTCATGTACAGCAGTTCATGGCTCAACGCATCTGCGGTCTGCTGGATGATCACTTCTGTCGTCAATACTTCTGAAAAGTTCCGACCATGAATATACTCATTCACCTGATTGTCAATTGCATTGAAATGCTCCTCATCCGATACCGCCCCTTGAATCAATAACAGGATGAACTTTCTCTCATCCTCACTTTCATAATCAAACCCATATTTTAATGCTGTTTCATAGATTCCCTTCAACATAAATCCGGTAAATAATAAAATATCCGGCAGCCCGATTCCAAGCACTCCAAGCCCCATTCCCGAAACTCCGGACATTAACGTATTTGCAATTTCCGTGCCTGCGGCACTGTTAGAAAATTTCCTGAGCGACTTACTGTCCTTACGAAGATCGGCTTCGAACTTATTAACCTGATACGTTTTCTGCAGTTCGCCCTTATGATAGGTTTTCTCGATGACTCCGATTCCCTTTTCAAATAACACAGAAAAAGCCTTGGTAAATGCTTTATCCAAGGTACTTTGCAATTTATCCGGCACTTTGCTTTCAATTGCTGCTGTCCAGCCCGGTTTCTGCTTTTTTACCCAATGTTCCCGAAACATCATTTCCTTCCGACTCAGCTGCAGTAATTCCTTTTCCATGGGCGTTCTTCTAAATCTGCTTAAATTCATATCATTCTCCATTTCTTGCTAACTATATTATATGAACTTATGTTCGGCATGTAAAGTTAAAATTATATAAACTGCATTCTCCCATCAGTCAATGCACTATGCAATGCCCTATAATTCATTACAGGTTGCCATTTTCCCACTTGAACATAACTTCAAAGTCGATTAAGATATAAATTAAGAACAATCCAGATAATATTACTCTAGAAATATTACTACAAAGATATCTTAAAATATATCTGCAACTACAGAAACGGAGCAGCCGAATGGATTACAAATGTCTGATCATAGACGACGAGGAAATGATCTGTCAGTCTACCTGTGAATACTTTAATATATTTGATCTTCCGACCACCTATGTCACAAGTTATGATGACGCACTTGCCTATCTGGAGCAGCATGAAGTCTCGATCATCATTTTGGACATCAATCTCGGCGGACATTCCGGCTTTGAATTGTGTAAGAAGATCAGGGAAAAGATCGGCATTCCCATCCTGTTCATCAGTGCCAGAACCAGTGACGATGATATCCTGACTGCGCTGAGCATCGGCGGAGATGATTATATCACCAAGCCCTATACACTGAGTATTTTACTTGCCAAGGTAAAGGCGATTCTGAAACGCTGTGAACAACCAGTCGAAAAGGTCACAACTGCAGAACAGCCAAAGGGGATCCAAAAGATCTGTGACGGACTGGAACTTGATTATAACTACAGACAGGTCATTCTGCACGGTGAACCGGTACGACTGAAAGACATGGAATTCAAACTTCTCTCCTATCTATCCGAACATAAAAATCAGGTCATCTCAAAGGAAGAGTTGCTAGATGAAGTATGGGAAAGCCGTTTCATCAGCGAAGGAACCCTTTCTGTACATATCAGACGTCTGCGGCAGAAGATAGAGCAGAATCCGGATGAACCTGTTATCCTAAAAACAATATGGGGAATTGGCTATGTATTCGAAGACAAATAAAGGAACCGGCATCAGGCTTCTGATTCTGGCATTCTATCTGGTGATCTGCCTGATTGGAATCTATAAAATCAAACAAACCTCTGCCTATTCCTATGACACCATTCAGATCAACCGAATTGCGGCTGCGATAGAAAGCAACTGGATGGATCTTGCAAAGGGAGATTATAGCACCTTCATCTATCCGTTTGCTGTTCTGGATTCTGCCGACACACTCCTATACACATGGAATGATCCCGAGTCAGTAACACTCCAGGATGTCATGCGTCATTCTGATGTTTCACTACCGATTCGCCAAAACGGAACTATCGTCGGAACTGTCATTATCCAGACGCATACATTATCTGAACAGCACCGGCAGGAAACACAAACGCAATGTCAAATGATTCTGTGTGGCATCTTTCTATTAGGACTCGTTTTGATGTTGCTCTATCATCATTATCTGAATCGAACAATTCTAAAACCCTTTCAGCAATTAGATGAATTTGCAAAGAAACTATCTCTTGGTGACTTTGATGCTCCTCTGCAAATTCAGGGAAATTCCTCTTTTATCCCCTTTGCGCAGGGCCTTGAAGTAATGCGGGATGAACTGCACACAGCCAGACAGCGGGAATATGAAGCCAATCAAAGTAAAAAAGCCTTGGTTGCCTCTCTCAGTCATGATATCAAGACTCCCGTCACCTCGATTCAGCTTGCAGTGGAATTATTACAGTTCAAGGTACAGGACGAAGAACTGAAAGAACGTCTGGATGCCATTATGACAAAGACGACCCAGATTGATCATCTGGTCACCGATCTGTTCCACTCGACCATGGAAGACATGGAAGAACTGCAGGTCAGCCCACGTGAAGTCTACAGCACCGAAATCATCGCGCTGATCCGTGATGCAGATGTAAGTCATAATGTGCAGGCACTGGAACTCCCAGAGTGTATGGTCTGCATTGACCCTATAAGGTTAGAGCAGGTATTTACGAATATTCTGTATAATTCCTATAAATACGCCAAGACAGAAATTGATATCTCAGGCTCCATTGCTTCTGAATATCTACAGATTGTCATTCAGGATTATGGTCCGGGTGTAGACTCAGAAGAACTCCCCTGTATCTTCAATCGTTTCTATCGTGGAAGTAACGTCGGCTCTCAGACCGGCAGCGGACTCGGCTTATACATCTGCAAGTGCCTGATTGATAAAATGGAAGGTGAACTCTATTCCAATAACAATGACAAAGGATTTGAAACCATCATAAAACTACCGCTGGCATAATTACCAGTCAGTCTGAACCTCAAATGTATTTCCCGGTTCTCCTGCCAGCACCAGATAGCCGCCTGTCGGAAGCAACACTGACTCTGCATCGGTCAGCATAATAGACGATGCAACACATTCACGTTCCTCATTATACAGATAATAAGCTCCCTCTTTCGGAACCGTAATCTGTATGGGTTGATTGGCGCACGCCTCTCCCACGCTATACCAAACAGTTTCTTCACGTTCTGTCATGTTCAATTTCTCCGGTATGTCTTCAATTGACTGAACCTGATCTTCTGAAATGTAGGTCAGTGTCGATACTTTCATCTGCTCTGTATTTTCCAACTGATCGAACTCATAAACTGCCAGATCACGTCCTAACATAATTGGCAGATCTGCCTTTCCTGTTGCATGATCTTCATCCTGAATCAAAGCAATATCTGTCATTTTATCAGTATGAATATACCCTTCTAATTCTCTGCCACACTGCAATTCCAGAATCCCTTCCGTATAATAATTCCATGAATTATAAACTGACTTCGTCAGGAAATATTGTTTTCCATCTCGTTTCTTCCATTGATCCAGAACCTCTTGATCCATTTTTTCCGGTTCGATTTTCTCTGCAAATGCCATACTGGTCGCATTTTCACCCAGCCCATAAAGGCTTTCATATGCCGAACCTGCGAGATAAGTCTTTCCGTTCTGCTCTGTCTCAAAACAAAGCGTTCCGTATCCCTGATTTCCATTGCTGTTATAAGTCAGTTCTCCACTATGCCCCAAATAAGAACCATTCAGTGGTGCGAACCGACCATCTCCGATATAGGTATATTCCTGCACCAGATCATATTCATCTTCTATATTCTCCAAGCACAAAGTTCCGTCTTCCGCAAATGTCACTTGCAGGATTCCGTTACTCAGATAATAGCCCTCATACTCTCTCATTTCATCCGGTAATGGCTGAACATCAGGCTCTGTCCCCGTCTCTACTTTAAGATCCTTCGTTTCTTCAATGACACCTTCCTCAACAAGAATCTCCAGGATCAAATCCTGTAACGCATAGCCTGCATCATCCCCTGATCCTCCCGACACAATCATGGAAGCCGATAGATGTTCTTCCGGAAGTACGACCAAAGCAGAATTTTGAAAAATGATCGAACCGCCCTTCGACAATGCTTTGATTCCATAAGCACTATATGGATAGGTGTCCACGCAGTCCCAGCCGAGACCGTAATCAAACTGCTTATCCCCTTCCTGATAACAGATAGAATCCTGTTTAGAATTAGACTCCTGCATTTCTTCAAGTGTTTCCTCCGACAGAATCCCTTTGTTCTGCCCGGTAAATAACTGTCCGAACTTTGCGACATCAGAAGCCGTACTATAGATACCACCGCTTCCGATCAGATGACAGTCTATGTATGGCAGTTCAGAGTCCCCCAAATAAGCAGGTGCGATTCTGGAAGCATCAAACTGATAGACCGGTGTATAGGTATCTTCAATTCCAAGCGGCTTAAAAAAGTACCGATCCAGATATTCCGAATACCCCATTCCGCTGACCCGCTCAATCAACAGTTCTGCCAATGTAAATCCATCATTACAGTACACGCCGTATTCACCCGGATCCGCCTTTAGGGACTGGCTCTTTAATTCCTCCAAAACAGAATCATGATATCTGGTATCGGACGCCCCAAAAGTAAACGCATCATGTGTCGTCGTTCCCATCAAGCCCGAAGTATGATTCAATAACATCCGTGGTGTAATCTCCATATAACGCTCATCTGCCATAGAAAACTCCGGCAAGTAGGTCACAAGTGGCTCATCCAGATCAATCTTCCCATCTTCTGCAAGTTTCATAACAGCTGTTGTCGTATACATCTTACTGATCGAGCCGATTCCATAGACATCTTTCTTTCCCTCGCTTGACCTTTCTGAGGTCTCTGTTGTCTCCTCCGCCGTCATCGCAGTCACTGATGCTGTATATGCTTGTACCGGTACAATAAAAATGAAACACCCTACCATAATCCCTACAAGAATTCTTCTCATACCTTACGCTCCTCTATCTTCTATCTTCTATTTTCTCTTGTTCTATATTCCGCATTTTCTGCACCGATCTCTTTCAAGCCGTCTCCCCGCAGTCATTCTTACAATTCTCCCTACTCTGTCATCAGCTCATATGCTGTAATCCTACGAATGCGGCGGCATGTAAATCTTGCAACCAGATACAGGGCTACGCTCAGCACACAACTATATACCACCAATACCAACGGGTATCCGTTCATTGCCACTTGTGTCACGCCCATCATTTCAAACATCGCCGCAAATACCGCAGGACTTGAGGCAAATGCCAGCACTGCTCCAACCACACTGCCGAGTGCCGTCGTAATCAAGAACCTAAGTGACACCTGTCTGATGATATCCTGGGTGGTATATCCCAATGCTTTCATGATTCCGAATTCCTTCTGGTCTTTCTGTATTTCTGACTTGGTCGTCACCTGCAACACACTTCCGATGATGAGAAGCATCGTGATGAAGATCACCACAACGATTGAGCTCAACGCTCTGGAATAGGACTGCAACTGCGCTGTCGCAAAGGATTTCAAATCCGTAATCTCGGAAATCAGGAACGCAGAAGAATCTCCCGAGCAGATTTCCACACCATCCTTCCAGATCGAATACGATACGCTGCTCACACCATAGTCAGCCAACAGTCTGGCAATCTTCTGTTCTGCTACAGATGCAGACGAATGATCGACACTGACCTTATATTGCGATTGCAGAAAATCCTTGAATGCATCCGCCGAAACCCCTTCGTTTAAATAAACATCAATACTGCTATATTGAAAATCAGGATACAAAAGACTGATTCCCTGTTTGTTCATGAAAGCCACAAACCCATTGGTCGAGGAAAAGACACCACAGATCAGATACTCCTTCTCGATTCCATTGGCAGAGAAGGTAATGCTGTCTCCCACACCTTTCTCCGAAGTCTGGCTCAATAAGGATGAAATCAACACCTCATTCGAGGTTTGTGGGTAGCTTCCTTCATACGGTTTGACATATTCTAATTTACTAAAATCTTCTTCAATGATTGTTGTGATCGTCTCATTTTGATACTTGAGAAAATCTCTTGTCGCAGAAGCATTCGTCTTACGCACCTCCGGATAATTCTCTAGTTCTTCCGCAAATGTATCCGCATCACATCCCTGCGACACTTTGACCTGCAGGTCTGCCAGTTCAAATCCGACCACTGACAACAGTGCATCGGAATGTGCAGAAAAATTAAGAAACAAAATCAGTGAAATCCCAATGGCAAAGGATCCAATGGCCACCACCAAGGCATACACAACATTACTTCTTAACTGAATCACCAGATTCTTGATCGCCAGATGCAGATTGAGTGGCAGCCTTCCCTTTTGCAGGGGAAAGAAACTCCGATAGCCTCTCCGACTGCCATTTCTCTGATTCAAAGCTTCTACCGGTGTCAGATGCCGCATCCTCCGCACAGCAACCAGACTGACCAGAGCGAGCATAAAAAGTATCAGCAAAAATGCCGTCAGATCTCCTGTCGGATGAGCAAACCCTTTCCATACAAATCCACTCAGTCCGGTCAGATAACCCGACAAGATTAAATTACTCAGATAAGAACATAAAATTCCAAGTAAACCGCCCACACATCCCAAGATTAAATACTCAAACAGATAAGATCTCATGATCTGAGCAGTCGTGTACCCCATAGACTGCAGCGTTCCGATGGCGGTCATGGACTTCATGATATCCTCACGGATATAATTCATGACAATGAAAAAAACAACCAGGCAGATCAAAATCGAAATTGCAAAGACAATGGCAACCCCCAACAACAGATTCAAAATGGTCATCACCTGCATTTCTTCATAACTCAATGCATTCTGCAGCAGATTCTCCTGATCCGAAGCATAGGTGGTGTCCCCCAGGAAAGCAATTTTCAGTTCTTCTGCTCTGCTTAATACAGCTTGTTCATCACCTTCAAATCTTGCTGTCAGCATATACGCTTTTCCGGCTTCACCGGACATTTGCCGAAAGGTTTTCTGCGGTATAAAATATTTATAAAATCCCGAGTTGATATTGCAGTAAGCCGTCGTCTCAAAATATCCGGCTACTACAAATGAATATGTCGTTCCGCGGTAAGTCAACTCATAAGGCTGCCCCGTCAGTACATTCTCACTCTTTAACTGAATCGGTACATAAATCGCCTGTTCTTTTGAAACCGAAGCATCTTCTTCAATCAAGGAAAATGGTGCTATCTCCCTGTTCGCTTCACAGTTGTATAACAAAGCTCCCAACTCCAGTTCATTCCTGTTATTCGTTGTGGTCGGCATAAATACAACTTCTTCCCGCTCAAACTCTGTCACGCCCTCTGCCTCTTTGATATAATCCTCGTATTCAGTTCGATAGGTCTTACTGCTGCAGGGGACAATAAAATGTGCTTCGTGCAATTCCTCTGTCTTTTCATAAAAGATCTGATTTGCTCTCTGGTATACGCTCAGCCCCAGATCCATGAACATTACAGCCAGTAAAATGAAAAGTGTCAACACAATGCAGGATTCTTTTTTCTTTTTAATCGCAAAAAAAGCCAATCGCAGAGACAACATGCTTACCACCCCATTTCACTCAGGAACTGTTTTAATTTCTGCGTTCTGTATTCCCGATCTTCCGTGGTATAAGCTCCAAGTTCCAGATCTCCCTGAATACTGCCGTCTCTTAAGTAAATGACTCTGCTTCCGCGCAGTGCTGTTTTAATATCATGTGTTACCATTAAAATGCTCTGTCCTGCCTGATGCAGTTTCGTGAATTCATCCAGGACTTTCGTACTTGCCACCGAATTCAAGGCACCGGTCGGCTCATCTGCGAATAAGATTTTCGGCTGATTGATCATAGCACGTACAATCGCCACCCTCTGCTGTTCTCCGCCGGACAACTGATTCGGAAACTTCTGAAAATCCACCTCATTTAATCCCACTTGTTTGAGCAGATTAACCGCCGACTCATAAGCTTTCTTTTTATCGTGATTGACTAACAATGCACCGGTCAGAACGTTGTCCATCACATTCATCGTATCGAGCAGATGGATGGACTGAAAAATAAAGCCACAATATTTTCTGCGCAACAACGCGAGTTCATCATTGTTCAATCCATTGAGTGGTGTTCCATAAAGAGAGAGACTCCCCATCGTCGGCGTATCCATACCGGATAACGTATACAGCAGCGTTGACTTTCCGGAGCCTGAACTTCCCATGATAACTGTAAAATCTGATTCATAAATCTCTAAATCCAGGTTTTTTAGTACATGCTGGGTAATCTCCGCTGTCTGAAAGGATTTGCATAATTTATTTGCTTCGAGTATGACTTGTTTCATATCGTCTGTTCTCCTTTATTCACATCTTTTTTGTTTCGCTGCGTGGGCACATATCCAAGCCGTCGGACAGCCACTGCATAACATAAGCGCCAGAGACATTTCCCTGACGCTTATATCATAACAGACTCTATTTTCGAATGCTTTAACAGATCACTATCAATTTCTTACCAAATTCTTAACTGTAAACCTTCCGATCATCCGCCAATAATGACTCCGACATTCCCATGTAGGACAATCCGTATGATTCCGCACAATACCAGATGTCCCACATAGTAGGCGTAGAAGAACCATTTCATACCCTTCCACGTGCCGCGCTTTCCATTGTAATTCATGATGAACGGAACACAGATTACTACAAGCATCTGAATCGCTCCGTAAACTACATCAACACAGATGGCATAGACAATCGCGTAATGTATTTCTTCAAATCTCTCGTATGACGGTATCCCTCTACAATCATAAACCACATAATCGGCGCCGCCAGTCGGCCGACGATATGTAAAACCACAATCCACCATGTCCTATCATATCCCGGTAAGATAACACTTGTTACATGATCGATTGTCATTGCAATGATTGCAAAGATTTTTAATTGATTTCCGGTAAAGCCTTTTCCCAACAACTTCTTCTCTTCCATGTCTCTATGACCTCTCTTTCATCCACACTATAACAACAGACTATAGTTTGCACAAGAGATTGTCATGTAAGTTGTCAAAATCGAAATGTAAGTTGCAGCAGCATACCTACATTCTCTCCGGAGCAGAGAATCCAAGCAGATCAATGGATGTCTCCAACACTTCCTTTGTCAGATTCAATAGTGCAATCCAGCTTGCCTGCTGCTTCTCATCTTCTTCTGTCAATATCTTTGTCTCATGATAGAAGCGGTTAAATGTATTTGCCAGTTCATAGATGAACGCACAGATCTTATGCGGCGCAATTTCCTCATAAGCACCTTCAATGACAGCATTGAACTGTGCAAGGGAAAGCATCAGTGCTTTTTCATATTCATTTGCAGGTCTTTCAATAACATTTGTTACGTTTTTCCCCTGCTCTCTGTATTTATTCAAAATTGATTTGATACGCACAATTGTATATAGGATATAAGGTCCTGTGTTTCCTTCAAACGAGGTAAACTTGTCAATATCAAAGACATAATCCTTCGTAGCCTGATTCGACAGATCTCCATACTTCACGGCTGCCAGCGCCACGACCTGTGCTGTTGCACGTGCCTCTGTCTCTTCAACTTCATGATTGTCCACGATCTTATGATACATCTCCTCATTGATATCGGCAATCAGGTTCTCCAGACGCATAACGCCGCCCTCACGGGTTTTAAATGGCTTTCCGTCCTTGCCGTTCATCGTTCCGAAGCCAATGAAGTTCAAGTTGACTTCATTTCCTATAATACCGACCTTCTTTGCACAACGAAATACCTGTACAAAATGCAGATCCTGACGCTTATCCACTACATAGATGATACCGTCCGGATCAATATCCTGCTTGCGCTCTACTAACGTTGCAAGATCCGTGGTTGTATAAAGAGATGCTCCGTCTGATTTTAAGATCATACACGGAGGAATTTCCTTTGTATCGCTGTCTTCTTTTACATCAACGACCAGTGCGCCTTCGCTTTCATAGGCAAAGCCTTCGTCTTTCAGACGTGCAACCATATCCGGAATATATTTCTGAACATCGGATTCGCCTTTCCATAAGTCAAATTCAACATTCAGATTGGCATAATTCTTCTTGAGGTCTGCCTTAGAGACTGCCATAATATGATTCCAAAGAGCCATATAACCGCGATTCCCATTCTGTAACAGGAACGTTGCATTCATTGCTTCTTCTTTATAGTCTGCATCTTCTTTCGACTTTGCACTGGCTGTCGGATAGATCTCTTCCAGTTCTGAAATCGTAAATGGTGCTTCCTTCGGATATTCTCCGGTAAAGGATTCATCAAAATAAGGCAGCTCCGGCTGACGTTTCTTCAGTTCCGTGATGATCAGACCCATCTGCAGACCCCAGTCTCCCAAATGGATATCCCCTACTACCTTATGTCCCATATATCTGCAGATCCGCTTGACACTCTCGCCGATAATGGCAGAGCGTAAATGTCCTACATGCAACGGCTTGGCCACATTCGGTCCGCCGTAATCCACCATAATGGTCTGCGGCTGCTCCGACTCCGATAAACCATGTCTCGCATCTGCATTCATTTTCCGCATATATTCTGACAGATAATCCTCTGACAGTTTCAGATTCAAAAAGCCCGGATTGACTGCATTCACTTCGGAAAACATTTGATTGTCCGCAAGTGCCGCTGCCACATCATTTGCAATCATGATAGGAGCCTTCTTATATTCTTTGACGGCGCTCATGGCTCCGTTGCACTGAAACTCACATAAATCAGGACGGTTGGAAACCGTCACCCTGCCGTATTTCTCATCATAACCGGCCTGCTTGAAAGCCGCCTCTAATTCTTCTGACAATAAATCCAATAATTTTTTCATCTGCCTGTCTCCGTTTCTCTTTCAGATACTGTCTATCATACCACCAAATGCCCTCTTTTATCTGCAATGGTCACATTGGCTTCCATACCGGAATTAAATTCCAGATAATCATTCTCCAATCCGTCACTGAAAATCACTCCGTTGCTTGGCATCTGCGAAATGACCTGAAACCTGTTGCGTGCATCTATCTTGCCAAAAACCAGATCCGCTCCGGTCCATTTGCTCGGATACGGCTCTCTGACGCTGTAATACAGATAATCGGCATTCCATTGCATCGGCTTATAACCGGGCCTCTTTGTATTGCCCTGTGCTGCAGCCGCTATTCCATTGGCTCCGGTGATAATGCTCTTGAGCCATCCCGTAGACCCCAGTCCCGTAGATACGATGATTCCACTGGAAGACTGTTGTTCCGCCTTATCGTTTACCGTAAGCGTATAGCGCGCGGAAGTGTGCGTACGCTGCCCGATGAACAGATCATTAACCGCATATAATTTCTGTCCGTCATTCAACTGTGCCTGTGCCAGAGTGACTTCATGGTATTTCCGAATATTCCTGACAACCTCCTGCACGATCTTTCCCGCATCAGCCGGTCCGAAAGGCAGTAATACTCCGTCCCACCTTGCCGCATCCGGATTGATACCGATCAGCGGCTGACTGTCCAGATATTTCATGACATTCGCCACCAGACCGTCCTGTCCGACGGCTACAATGATATCATTCGGCCCAAATATGAAATTGGACAGATACTCTCGCTGTACGATCTGAACACGTCCGATCTCCGGCAGTTCCTCCATAATCCGCGATACCGCTTCATGGTAGGTCTGATCCTCTTTCAGATAATCCGAGAAATCATTTCCCATATGCTCGATATAGAACTGTGCCTGTTGGATTGTATTGTATCGGATGATCAGATCTTCCAGCCGCGTCTTTCTTGTGACTAAAATAATCTTATGCTCTGTCATAGGATCACTTATCATTTCCCTGCATGATTCCCTGCAGCAGATCCGGCGTAATGTTCAGCTGCCCGATCTTGTCTGCATTTTCGGCAAGATTCTGGAACGCCATCGCGATCAGTTTATCCGGCTGCATACCCATACCCGCCAGAGCCTGCATAACATTCTGATCCACGCCTGAAAATGCTTTCATCATTGCAGTCAATTCATAGGCCTTTGCATCTGCCTGCTCCTTGGAATTGGCAACCGTAAGCTCGATCAGCTGCTTTCTCTTTTCCTCCAGTTCCGTCTCATAGCCAAGCTGTTCGTCCTTAATCTGATTCTCCTTTTGCATGACAAGACGCCTTGCCTCAAGCTGTGCCTCCTGGATCTTCTTCTTTTTCTCCTCTATTGCGATTTCGGTATTCAGTTCATTTTCCTTAATCTTACGTTCCTGTTCGATAGAGGCATTCCTTCTCTCATATAAGGCCTCATCCGCACTTTTCAAAATCTGCTCTCTGGCCTGTGCTTCCAGCGCTCTGGCCGTATCTTTATTAGGCTGTATCGCCAAAACAGAAAAGCCCATAACCTCAATGCCCAGTGTTTTGATTTCAGCATTCTCGCACAGTTCTCCGGCTATACTCTGAGCCAGGCTCTCACTGGATTTGATTGCTTCCTTGAGCTCCATATGCTCTATATGCTTCTTCGTATGTACCTTTGCAATGTTGATCAATCTCTGTGCAATCTTTTGAGAATTATCAAATAAATGTTTTTTGGCTTTCAAGTCATATGTGTAATCCAGATTCTGTGCCATGACCTTGTAGTCTGCAATCTTATATGTAAGCTGCCCCTGTATGGTGACTGTCTGATAATCACTCGTAACCTCCTCAAACACAAACGGTACATCTGCGCTTGCAATCGGAACCACGATCACTGACGTCGTCGGAGCATAATAGAAAAAGGACAAACCTGTGCCTTCCTGCACAATTGTCCCACTTTTATAGCGTAACACATACTCGCTCGGCATAAACTTTACAAAATTAAAATTAAACATACTTCTTCTCCCTCGTGCTTTCCTAATATTAGGGGAATCATGAGCGAGCCCATGTTCCCCGTCAAATGCTTATGCTTTATGATTATACGATATTACAATGTAAAAATCAATTTTGTTGATGTATCTTCTGCTCGATATATTTACTGCACAGTCTGTACAGCTGGTGCGGATCAATCGGCTTTGACAGATAATCGTTCATACCTGCATCATATGCGACACGCTCATCTTCATAAAAGGCATCTGCCGTCAATGCAATGATGGGAATGGTTTCTGCCTCCTGTTTGTGCATCTTCCTGATTTCTCTGGTCGCTGTCAGACCGTCCATGACCGGCATCCTGATATCCAACAGAATCAGATCATAATATCCGTCCTCCGAGTCTCGGAAGCGTTCCACCGTTTCTTTGCCGTTTTCGGCACATTCTACAATACAGCCCCTCTTTTCCAAAAGGGCAACCGCTATCTCCGTATTGATCATATTGTCTTCACCCAGCAGAATGCGGGCTCCCTTGAGACACTCATAATGCTGCTCTTCTTCCTCTATCGACTGTGCCTCGACATCCACTAATTCAAGGGGCAGTTCCACGATAAATGTCGATCCTTTGCCCAATTCACTCTGCACATCAATCGTACCGTTCATCATATTGACCAGTTCCTTGACAATGGAAAGACCCAGTCCCGTTCCCTGACTTTTCTCTGAGGTATCCTGCCGATACTCCTGATTAAAGCTTTCGAATGCATGTGGAAGAAACTCGGGACTCATACCGATGCCGTTGTCCCTGACAATGAATTGCTGTCTTGTTACTTCAGAGCCTTCGTCGGAGTGCTGTTTTAGGATAAACTCGACCTTTCCTCCCTTTGGCGTAAACTTCACGGCATTGGACAGGAGATTGATAAATATCTGGTTAAAACGCACCCGGTCTGTCATAATACCTGTTTTGACCGACTCACTCGTGTCCACGACAAATTCAATGTTCTTATTCCTGCTCCATTCCATAATGACATTGTTGATCGTACTCACGAATTCATCCAGAGAATAAGGTGTAGGCTTTAATACAACCTTTTTCTGTTCGATCTTGGACATATCCAGCACATCATTGATGATTCCCAACAGATAATCCCCTGACAGATTCACCTTCTCCAGATATTCTCTCAACTGCTCCTTCGTTGCGTCCTCCAACATTTCCCGATCCGAAAATGCCAAAACAGCATTCAACGGAGTTCGGATATCATGACTCATCTGGGACAGGAACTCACTTTTTGCATGATTGGCTCTGTTGGCCTCTTCCATCGCCTCTCGCAGTTCGTTCTTCTGGCGCTGCTCTTCTTCATACAGACTGGTCACATCACGACGGGCAAATACGATTTCCTTTTTCATATCATCCAGATAATATGCCTTGGATGTTTTCCGTCGGATGATATCACCCTCTTTTACACGATATGTATACTGAGTGACCTTTTCATCCTGCAATACTTGCTTAAGTCTTTCCAAATCAAAGAAATCTTCAAAATCCTCCTGATCCTCTTCCACGATCAGCAGCGCAAACTTTCTTCTGTATTCCTGTTCAAAATCAAACGTCGTCTGAAGATCAAGATTGAAAAAATTGTCACGCATATGCGCTATATATGCCTGTCCGTCCTCTGCCTGCATTATGATGACAGCTTCGATATCCTCATCCATGATAGTTTCAATCGCAAGCTGTTTCTTCCTCTCCATATCAACATCTCTGCTATGAAGAAAGGCAATGATCTCACTCGTATTCGGTCTTGCCATGATGGATACGCTCGTATCCACCCATCTGTAACCCTGATTCGGTACTTTCCTGCGATAAGTTAAGCTGACGGTTGTCTCACCACGATCATATGCTTCAAGTAATGCATCCGGAAGTATGGTTCTGCTAACCGTTTCTTTATCCTCCAAAGCCACATTTTGCAAAATATGCTGATATAGTGATTCATCGAGGGTATTATGAGACTTCATTTCTTCTGTATCCGAAAACTTGGCATGATATTCCTCAATCACCCCTGTCGTAAGATTCGCCTGATAATACATAATAGAATTCTTGATCAATTCTCTGCGCAGCTGCAGTTCCTGTTCATATCGTTTACGGTTCTCACGCTCCATTGCTTCAAGCTTCAGTTCTGCAATATGCGCTTCTGTTACATCAAACAACACAGCATTGATATTGACTCTGGACCCGCTTCGTTCTGCCTCTGCGCCCTTCAGATTGATCCACTTGCAATCCCCTTCTTTCTGTCGAATGCGGTAAGTACAATCAATCGGCGTCCCATGTTCCACCAGCTCTAAAATCTGCTTCCGCATCATCGGCAGATCTTCCTCTATGATTAGGCTTGTCGGATCCAGCTCTCCCAGATTATAATCTCCTTTTTCATAACCGCTCAGCGCATAGACTCCGTCGCTTAAATAAAGCGTACGAACTCTGTCCGGAGATACTTCATAAGTCGCAAGTCCGCCGGGGATGCTGTCCGTTAACAGCTTCAGCCTTTCAAATGCTTCTTTATTTTCCGTAATATCGCGTCCCACTCCATACAGACCTACGATATTTCCGTTTGTATCCTTAAGCAGATATTTGGATGTACTGGAATATCGGGGCGCTCCATCCTTATCCGGCAAGCGTTCAACAATATCTATCAGCGATTTCCCGTTCTTCATAAGCTTCTGATCATCTTCACGGAATTTCACTGCAATGTCTCTGACAAACAGATCAAAATCTGTCTTCCCTATGACTTCACGTTCGTCTGAGAAACCCACCATCTGCGCAAATGCTTTCGTTGCACATACATAGGTAAGTGTCCTGTCCTTGATAAATGCCAGATCCGTAGAAGATGACATCATGGTCTCCAGTGCAACCGGCAGCATCTCTCTGAAGGATACCTCACTTTCGGGAATAGGCGTATACGTCACAT
Source organism: uncultured Lachnospiraceae bacterium (assembly GCA_964638005.1). Lineage (GTDB taxonomy): Bacteria > Bacillota > Clostridia > Lachnospirales > Lachnospiraceae > JAAYYM01. The sequence continues at coordinate 50,749 of CAZWXS010000002.1, read as the reverse complement.
AAATCGTAAGATATCCGATTTCCCTTTTAACTACATTTCCATTCAAATGAAAAGGTATATATTTATCATTTCCGTCTTTGATATGGATATCACACTCCATATTTCCGTCATGCAGAATGCCCTCCTGAATAACTCTGAGCAGATATACCCTGTCCTCCAGCTGTACAACATCAAAAAAGGACTTCATTTCAAAATCATAGGAACTTCTTCCAACCAATTCCCAATAGCGTTTATTCAGATATCGACACCTGAGTTTTCCCTTCTCATACTCATAGATACCCGCACCACACGGAAGGTTATCCATCAACTCCGCACGGCGTTCTTCCTCTTTATTCTGCTCCGTCATATCTGTATAATATGCATTGATATAGGTCTTTCCCGCTTTGTCAACAATCGCACGTACAAACCATAAATGGGATATATTCTCCGTCTTTATGCCGTATTCTATGCTTCAGCCTGTCCGTCTCTCCGAATCTGATGATATTTTCGATCGTTGTCCGCACGAGTTCCAGATCATCCGGATGAATTCCCCACAGGAGATCCTCGCGATAATGACTTATGATTTCTTCCTCAGTCCTTCCCAGCAGATCACATAATCCTTGGTTTACATAAACTTCTCCGACCTTTCCGTCAGCATCAACCTGTATTCTGGAAAATCCACCGGGTGTTTCATCCATCAGATTCTTCATAACCTCATTGAGGTATTTCATCTGTATGGCATTCTCCTGCAGTTTTCTCTCTGCAAGCTTCTCTTCGGTAAAATCTCTCAGAATCGTCACCTGCACAGGAGCATCTTCCTGCGTGAAATCAGTCATCGAGACAATGGTCTGGAACCACCTGATGGCTCCGTCCCGACGTACGACTCTGTATTCTATGATCTGTGTTCCGTCTGTACGGACGATTTCCTGCACTTCTCGGAAGACCCGTTCCCTGTCTTCCTCATAAATCAATGAATAAGTATCAACCTGCTCGTCAAAATATTGCTCTCTTGTATATCCCAACATAGAAAAATACTGGTCATTGGCAAATAAAAACTTCACCTGTTTTCCATTGAGCTGAACAGCCGTCACTCCACTGCCTACATTGTCCACGATTGCCCGCAGCTGCTTTGCTGCCTCTCTTTCTTTCCTGAGAGCTTCACTTTCATCTTGATCAAATATCTCTTTGTGCATCCGGTAGCGCCTCCACGCAGTACTACAGAGTATCTTGCATATGTATCTGTAAAAATATATAAAATAATTATACCATAGATTACCCCAAAAAGGGAATTATATAATTAGGTAGAGGCGGGGTCTTGCGACCACCGCCTCTTGTTTGTCATTATGATTATGACTTCTTTTATCAGGATACCTTTTCCTCAAGGAAATCCTCTGCCAATGATATGTCCCCGATATATTGAACGCTCCCGACCATACTGACTGTATGGTCTTCGTTGATGGTGATATCCAACACACCACCCGGCATATGAACAGATACATCTGCATCTGTAAGTCCCATCTTATAGGATGCCGCAGCCGCAGCGCATGCACTCGTTCCTGATGCCAGTGTATATCCGGCACCTCTTTCATAGATTTCTATCTCTATATTGCTCCGATCAATCACATGACACAGCTGCGTATTGATCCTCTGCGGAAAATTAGGGCTGTTCTCAACATATGGGCCTATCTCCATGGCATCCTCCTTACTCACCTTTTCCATCATGATGACACAATGAGGATTTCCGACAGAAACGCAAGTCGTATTATACAACCTGTCATGAAATACCATGGATTCGTTAATGATTTCACGATTGTCTCCGGTCACAGGTATTTTCCCCGAAGCAAATGAAACCTTTCCCATATTAACTCTGATCTCGGTGCCTCGCATGTTCAGGTATTCGATCTCCACCATGCCGCCGAGTGTTGAGAGTTCCACAGGACTTTTCTTCACATAGCCCTGATCCAACAGATACTTTCCGAATATTCGAACTCCGTTCCCTGACTTCTCAGCCTCGGAACCGTCCGGATTATAAATCTTTACGCAAATCGTATCACCCATCATTACCGGGCCATACAATATTCCGTCTGATCCAACGCCAAAATTCCTGTCACAGATCATCTGAATCGCACTTTCCGTCAATTCTATATCATTCTTGTTCGGATCCAGTACCAGATAATCATTGCCCAGTCCCTGATACTTGCTCATTGTAATATTCATATCTTCAACCCCCTATGCTATATTACTACTCTATGTTTCCCCGATCATTTACTTGCTCTTGCTGTTTTATGTTTTGAGTATATCCTACACAATTTACATTTTCTATAACAATTTATGCTTGAAACATTGCAAAAAGTGCGATACACTGAATTCGTATCAAATTCATTCAAAACCGATATACGGAAACAATACATTCTTTCCACACAGGAGGATTCTTATGCAAAAAACCGGCTATCTGCACCAGAACTTCCGGCTGTTCCATATTCGCGACAAGAAAAACAGAGAATTTGATTTTCATTATCATGACTTCAATAAAATCATCATTTTCCTTTCCGGCAATGTCACCTACATCATTGAAGGCAAGACCTACTATCTGAAGCCCTGGGACATCCTGTTAGTAGATCATCACGCAATCCACAAGCCGATCATCGACCCCTCTGCCTACTATGAGCGTATTGTTATCTGGGTAGATGAAGACTATATGAAAAACGCTTCCAGACTTTCAACAGACACAGGTAATTCCGCCACAGATATCACTGCCTGCTTTAAAAAAGCCAGTGAACGCAGCTTTAATCTGATCCGGCTGAATCCTACTTTGATGGAACGTATCAAGTCTTCCGTCGGCAATCTTGAACAGGCACTTGAACCGGAGCGTGATGCAGAATTCGGTGCCGCACTGCTTCGCAATTCTCTTTTTATGGAATTTATGGTTTACATAAATCAGATTTATTTGGGAAAGCAATATGAAAAAGACAATACATCTCTCAAATATGACAAGCGTACAGAAGAAATACTAAAATACATCAATGCCAATCTGGCAGAGAATCTGTCGGTAGATGTTCTGGCAGAGAAGTTCTTTTTGAGCCGCTATCATCTCATGCACAAATTCAAGGCTGAAACCGGATATACCGTACACAACTATATCCTGCAGAAGCGGCTGCTGATGGTCAAAGACTATGTAGCACAGGGGATGCCCGTAACAAAAGCCGCCCTTGCGAGCGGCTTTGCGGATTATTCTACTTATCACCGGGCTTTGAAGAAGGCACGGAACGAAACATTGGAGGATTCATAAATCGCTGTCTTCACGATTTTACGAGGTCAAATCACGACAGCCACAGTAGTTCTGGCGATACAGATTATATTTCTTGGATAGTTCGATGGACTGTTTGTATCCGTCTTTTTTCTTAAAATCCGACGGCAGATGCGCAATCCCATATTCCTCGGCAATCATTTCTCCGATTTCATTGAGCTTATCTGCATTCTTGTGCGGACTGATAGACAATGTCGTTGCGAAATAATCATATCCGTCTCTTTTCGCCAATTCTGCAGTCTCACGCAGTCTCATCTCATAGCATTGAAAGCAACGCCTGCCGCCCTCCGGCTCAGTCTCCAGCCCTTTTGCCATTTTCCTAAACCGGCCCGGTTCATAATCCCCTTCTATCAAATGAACCTCTCCATATGCCTCCCACAACAGTCTTTGCTGCTCTGACAGGCGCTTTTGATATTCTTCTTCCGGCATGATATTTGGATTATAATAGAATACCGTAATATCAAAATACTGCGTCAGGTATGCAAGAACATAGCTGCTGCAAGGAGCGCAGCAGCTATGCAATAACAAACTCTTTCGTATTCCGGCTGATTGCAGCCCTGCAATCAACTGTTCCAATTCCTTCTGATAATTTCTGTCCATAAGATCCTCATACAATCATCCAACATAACGCAGCCTAATTGCGCTTATGATTGAACCTCTCCTCAAATTCCTGCAGCGGCATCGGCTTCGCATACAGATATCCCTGTGCGATATGACAGCCGATCTCCTTGAGCATTTCAGCCTGTTCCTTCGTCTCAACACCTTCGCACACCACGCTGACACCAAGTCCCTCCGCCATTTCTACGATCTTTAAGAGAATCCATTTGCTGGCCTTTGAAGTTGCCGTCTCATCCAAAAATCCTCTGTCGATCTTCAATACATCAAATGGAATGTCTTTCAGCAGATTCAAGGAGGAAAAGCCCGAACCAAAGTCATCAATCGACAGCATGACATTGATATCCTTCAACTTGCTCATGATGCTGACCATATGATCTCTCTCCAGGAAAAAGACCGTTTCTGTCAGTTCCAGCTCAACATAGTCCTTGGGAACCTCATATTTCATGAGGATATCCTGCACCATACGCACATACGCCTTATTATGCAGCAGATACCTCGACTGGTTGATAGATACCGGAAATACTTCTTTTCCCTCATCCAAAAGCCTTCTCACATATTTGCAGATGGACTCCAGCATATAGAAATCCAGCTTTTCCACAAATCCATTCTTCTCAAAGATCGGAATAAAATCATTCGGATAGATAATCGTCCCATCAGGCTTGATCCAGCGGACGAGTGCCTCTGCACCTGCCACCCTATCCTCCACCATATCCCACTTGGGCTGCAGATAAGGAACAAATTCTCCGTTCGCCAATGCCTCTTCCATCTGAGATTCAATATACTCTCTCCGGCGTGTCTCCTCAATCAGAGATTCTTCGTAATATGCGCTCAGATGCTTAGACTCTCCTGAAATGGACTTTCTGGCGAGGTCTGCCTTATCTATCATGCTCGGTATCTTTTCCGTATAATCCGTCACAATATAAAGACCGCTCTTAATACGAACCGGATAGTTCACCGCAATTGTATTGGAGAACCGATTGACCCTGTCCTCTACAAACTCCTTGCGGGCTTTGTCACGTCCGTCATCGATTGCCAGGCATACAAACTTGTCCGCACTGATTCTTGCAAATGTCTCATTGTAACTGAAACTCTCATTCGCTGCCTTTACCACTGCCTCCAATATGGAGTCTGCCTTCTCATGCCCGTAGCCCTCATTCAGATATCGGAAATTCAATATATCAAAGCAAATGATCACATACGGCAGATCTCGATTCTCATCCAACAGTTCTCTGGCTTTCATCTCGAAATAGTGCATGTTCTTGGCACCTGTCAGCGTATCACAATAGGCCAGTTCCTCCATCAGCGCCTGATCTCTGCTGATATGCTTCCACACGATCACAACCAGAACCAACATGATCAATATAACAGACAGGCATGTCACGATTGCACGAATGACAATCGGACGTACCATAGCACTGATGCCTGAATCATACATACAGCAAACATAATTCCAATCTTCTGTTCCTTCAATGGGATAATAGCTGAGGTAAATATCTGCCCCCTGAAGTTCTAATGATAATTGTGTCGGCTCTCTGCTTTCCTGCGCAATCTGTACCCGCTCGATCAGTTCCTCCGTCTGTTCCCGATCTCTGGCTTCTTCAAGTAAAAAAGTGAAAAAGTTCTCAATACCATCTGTACTCGCATTATCCGTAGCAGACAGTATGGTTCCGTCATTGGCGGTAATATAAGAAAATGCACTGTCATCCAGATACCCCAGTGTGACATGATCCAACATGGATACTATCGAATCTACACCAACAAAATAGCCCTTAAACAATCCACCGGCAATGACCGGTGCAATCGCCAAAAAGTTCTTGTCATTTCCCGAAGAATTGATATTATCCAGATAGACGCCGCCATCCACATTTGTATCCACCATCTCTGTGTAGTCGTCGATTGACACCTGTGTCAGACTACCGTCCGGATGGTACACCGTTCCAATGGAATTGACAAAATATACTTCCTGGAATCTTTCCTGACGCTCACACTCTGCCAACGCATCACAGATAACAGCATGAGACAGACCGCCTTTATGCGCCATTTCTGTCGCCTCTGCGGTTACAATCTCAATGTTCTTCTTAAACATCTTGCTCAAAACCTGACTTGCCATCTGTGTCTGTACATCAATCTTCTCTAATGTCGTCTCACGATAATCCCTCGTCAGATTTGTTACATGAGCGACACAAATAACAGCACAAATTGTCAGAAGTGCGGCGACCAGTCCATACAGCTTTACGATATCCGCATCAATTTTCTTTTTCATCCGTAATCCCACCTGTGTTTGTTTTAACCCTTAATCAGTAAAATACTTTACCCCTGATTCAAATATCCGCATATCCTGATTGCCATAAATATTCATGGCCACTGCTTCTCCGCGGCGCTCCGCATGTCCCATCTTGCCAAAGCACCTTCCGTCCGGACTTGTAATACCTTCAATCGCATGATACGAACCGTTGATGTTCCACTCTTCATTCATAGAGCCGACTCCATTGATATCTACATACTGCGTAGCTACCTGTCCGTTTGCAAATAACTTCTCTATCCATTCACTGCTTGCAACAAAGCGTCCTTCTCCGTGAGAAGCGGGGATACAATATGTCCCGCCGAGATCAGCTTCCTGCAACCATGGTGATCGGTTTGAGACCACCTTTGTGTACACCATCTTCGAGATATGTCTGTTGATGGTATTATAAGTCAATGTCGGTGAATCCGCTGTCTGTCCCGTGATCTCGCCATTCGGCAGAAGTCCTAATTTGATCAGTGCCTGAAATCCGTTACAGATACCGAGTGCAAGTCCGTCTCTCTTTTGCAGCAGATCGCTGACAGCCTCTTTAAGGTTCTCATTTCTGAATGCCGTTGCAAAAAACTTCGCCGAACCATCCGGCTCATCACCTGCCGAAAATCCACCCGGGAACATGATGATCTGTGCCTGACGGATTGCCTTGTCAAATACCTCGACGGAATCCCTGATGTCCTGCGGTGTCATGTTGGTGAATACCTTGGTCACAACATCTGCGCCTGCGCGTCTGAACGCCGCTTCACTGTCATACTCACAGTTCGTGCCCGGAAATACCGGAATGAATACGGTTGGCTTTGCAACCTTGTTCTTGCATACATAGACCTGTTCTTTCGGAAGATCATATAATTTTGTTTCAATTGCATCCGCTGCCTTGGAGGCCTTGGTCGGAAATACCTTTTCAAGCTTTGATTTCCATGCAGCAAGTGCATCCTCCAGAGGTATACGCTCATCACCATAGATGAATGCTGCCTGGTCATTTACCTCACCGACTACCATGTATGGAACTCGGATATCCTGCAACTGCTCCGCCGGAACCGTCACGATAAGATTGCCGTTTTCTCTGCCAAACAGTTCCTGTCCTTTTAATTCCTGATTTACAGTCACACCCAGCATATTACCGAAAGCCATCTTGCTGAGAGCCGGAACCACACCCTTACCGTCCAGCACATAAGCGGCCGTAATCACATGATTCTGTATCAGCCTCGTGATTTCTTCATAAAGTGCCATTACCTTGTCATAGACCGGAATATCATATGCATCCTTCTCGATTGAGAACTTGATGATCTTCTCCCCTGCCGTCTTAAACTCCGGTGTGATCAAATCCTGATGCTTTGCAACATCTACCGCAAATGACACAAGTGTCGGCGGAACATCAATATCCTCAAATGTACCTGACATGGAATCCTTGCCGCCGATGGAAGCAAGTCTGAATCCCATCTGCGCATCATATGCACCAAGCAATGCCGCAAACGGCTGACTCCAACGCTTGGGATCCTCGCTCATGCGACGGAAATACTCCTGAAATGTAAAACGTATCTTCTTATAATCACCACCTGCTGCGACAATCTTAGAAACCGATTCAAGCACTGCATAGATTGCCCCGTGATAAGGGCTCCATGAAGATAACTGCGGATCAAATCCGTAACTCATCATAGTAACGGTATCTGTCTTGCCCTCCCGTACCGGTAGTTTCGCAACCATTGCCTGTGTCTCGGTCAGCTGATATTTGCCGCCATACGGCATGAATACCGAACCGGAACCGATAGAAGCATCGAACATCTCCACAAGGCCTTTTTGTGAGCAGACATTCAAATCCTTCAGAGTCGCCAGCCATGCTTCTTTGACAGACACGCTGCTTGCCTGCTCCGATGTTGCAGATGCAAAATAGGAATCCTCCTGCTTCGGCACCTCCACCTCAACCGTTGTCTCCTGATGTGCACCGTTTGTATCTAAGAATGCACGTGAGAGGTTGACGATTTCTTTCCCTCTCCATGACATTACAAGTCTTGGTTCTTTTGTGACAACCGCCACACTCACGGCCTCCAGATTTTCCTCTGCCGCATACTGCAAAAATGTATCTACGTCCTTCGGATCGATGACCACCGCCATTCTCTCCTGAGACTCTGAAATCGCCAGTTCCGTACCATCTAAGCCGGCATATTTCTTAGGTACCTTGTCCATATTAATCTGCAAGCCGTCTGCCAATTCTCCGATTGCCACGGACACACCGCCTGCACCAAAATCATTGCATTTCTTGATCAGTCTGCTGACCTCTGCACGTCTGAACAATCTCTGAATCTTACGTTCCGTCGGTGCATTTCCCTTCTGTACCTCTGCGCCGCAGGTTTCGATTGATGCCGTCGTGTGTACCTTTGAGGAGCCTGTCGCTCCGCCACAACCGTCACGACCTGTCCTTCCGCCAAGTAATATGATGATATCACCGGGGTCGGAATTTTCACGGATAACGTTGCGTCTGGGAGCTGCACCCATGACCGCACCGATTTCCATTCTCTTAGCCACATAATTCGGATGATAGATTTCCTTCACATAGCCTGTTGCCAATCCAATCTGATTACCATACGAAGAATATCCGCTTGCTGCTCCGCGTACCAGCTTCTTCTGTGAGAGCTTGCCCTGTATCGTCTCGCTGACAGATACCGTAGGATCTGCTGCTCCGGTGATACGCATTGCCTGATATACATAAGCACGTCCTGACAGGGGATCTCTGATTGCTCCGCCGAGGCAGGTTGCCGCACCACCGAACGGTTCGATTTCCGTCGGATGGTTATGGGTCTCATTTTTAAAGCTTACAAGCCACTCCTCTGTTCTGACATCATCCTTGCCATATTCAATCTGAACAGGTACCACGATAGAACACGCATTGATTTCATCCGACTCCTCGAGATCCTGTAATTTACCGTCTTTCTTTAATTTACGCATTGCCATGAGCGCCAGATCCATCAGACATACGAACTTGTCGCTTCTGCCTGCAAAGATTTCTTTTCTTGCTGCAAGATAATCCTCATAGGTCTTCTGCATCGGGGTCTTGTAGTAGCCCTCGTCAAACTCCACATTCTTAAGCTCTGTTGAAAATGTCGTATGACGACAGTGATCTGACCAATAGGTATCGAGCACTCTGATTTCCGTCATCGTCGGATCTCTGTGCTCTTCTCCTGCATAATATTTCTGAATATGCAGAAAATCCTGAAATGTCATTGCCAGTCCGAGAGAACCGTACAACTCCTTCAGCTTATCCTCTGCCATGTTTGCAAATCCGTCAAATACCATGACATCTGCAGGCTCCTCAAAGATCGTCTGCAGCGTCTCGGGCTTCTGCATATCCGTCTCACGGGAATCTACCGGATTGATACAGTAGTTTTTGATTCTGGTGAACTCCTCTTCTGTAATCGTACCCTCAAGACAATAGGTCACAGCAGTCTTAATGGTCGGATCTTCGTCCTCTTTCAGGAACTTTACACACTGCACAGCCGAATCTGCTCTCTGATCAAACTGTCCCGGCAGGAATTCCACCGAAAACGCTCTGGAATCTTCTCGCATATCAAACTTTTCTTCATACAGGACATCCACCGGCGGCTCGGAAAACACGCAGCTGCATGCCTGCTGATAAGTCTCTTCCGACAGATTCTCAATGTCATATCGTATCAATACTCTGACACGTTCCACACTCTGTATATCAAGATAGCTTCTGATTTCCTCACATAATTCCTTGGATTTGACTGCAAAGGGTTCCTTCTTTTCCACATAGATACGCTTGACCATTTCTTCTCTCCTATTCTCCTGCCTATTCCTCTTCAACAACCAGCCCCTGCATCATATACAGTAACTGCTGATCAACTGTCTTCTCCGATACACCGATTGTCTTGCTGGCAACCTTCAGCCCTTCAATCACGAACATCATATTCTTGGCTGCAGCTATAGAATCTTCACAGTATAATTCTCCTGTAAAAACTCCTGCATCAATCATCTCAGCAAGAAGCTTTACACCCATTTCAAATTGTCTGCGCGCTATATTTTCCTTCTTCGGAAGCTTGGTTTCAAAGAAAAATTCATAGGTTGCAATCGTGAGATTATCCTGTACACTCAGGATTTCCTTCTTCTGCTCCTTAAAGAACAGTGCCATGATATCTGCCACTGTCATTTCCCTTTCTAATGTCTGCTCAAGAGCATCGTCCGTGTCTTCCTGCTCCTTCTGCAATACCTCTAAAAATATCTCGGCTGTACTTTCAAAGTACAGATACAGACCACCCCTGCTGATATCGCATGCTTCTACGATATCCTTCATGGTCACATTCTTGTATCCCTTCTCCATAAATACTTTTCTGGCCACTTCCAAGATATATGCTTTCTTCTGCTCTGATTTCTCTCCCATTCAGCCTCTCCTGTTCGTTTCCGGGACAAATTGACCTACTTTTCTATCTTATGACACTGATGTCACTCTGTCAACAGAATCTATGTCGTTTAAAGAAATTTCGGCATTATTTATATGAAATCAATCGCTTCTTGTACAGATTTCACACCGATCAGCTTCATACCCTTCACCTTTTTCAATGAGGGCAGGGAACTCTCCGGTACGATACAAATCGTAAAGCCAAGCTTCTGTGCCTCCTGCACACGGGTCTCCGCCATACTGACGGCGCGCACCTCTCCGCTCAGACCGATCTCTCCGAATGCAATCAGCTTCTCATCAATTGCCCGATTCTTAAAACTTGAAACGATTGCAAGTGCAATCCCAAGATCAATCGCAGGCTCCGATAATTTCATTCCGCCCGCAATATTCACATAAGCATCACAATCTGCCATCTGTAATCCGATACGTTTCTCCAGAACAGCCATCAGCAGATTGACACGGTTAAAATCCGTACCGGTAGCCTGACGCCGCGGAATTCCAAAGTTCGTCCTGCAGACAAGTGCCTGAATCTCCACCAAAATCGGTCTTGTCCCCTCAATGGAACATGTCACGACAGAGCCGGAAGCATTCTCCGGACGACCGTTTAACATAAACTCCGACGGATTAGCTACCTCCTCCAGGCCTGTTTCACGCATCTCGAACACACCGATTTCATTGGTCGAACCAAAGCGGTTCTTGACTCCCCGCAGGATTCGATATGCCGCATGTCTGTCCCCCTCAAAATAGAGCACTGTATCGACCATATGCTCAAGCACACGAGGACCTGCCACGGTACCCTCCTTGGTCACATGTCCCACGATGAAGACTGAAATGCCCAACCCCTTTGCAAGATGCATCAGGATATTGGTAGATTCGCGCACCTGTGATACAGACCCCGGTGCCGAACCGATGTCCTCACTGTACATCGTCTGGATAGAATCAATGACCACCGTCTCCGGCTGTGTCTTTCGTATGACCGCTTCTATGAGTTCCAGATTTGTCTCACACAACAGCAGAAGGGATTCCGTAAATTCGCCGATGCGAAGCGCCCTGAGCTTAATCTGCTTGAGAGACTCTTCCCCTGAAATATATAACACCTTGCGCTTGTCATCGGACAGATATTTGCACACCTGCAAAAGAAGCGTAGACTTGCCGATACCCGGATCGCCTCCAACTAAAACAAGGGAGCCCGGTACGATACCGCCTCCCAATACTCTGTCCAACTCTCCTATATGCGTCAATACCCTCTCATCCTCCGTCAGTTCAATGGATGAAAGACTTGCAGGTTCCTGTCCGCCTGCCGCCACAGTCTTTGCCGTCCCCGTTCCGGTGGACTTCTTCACTGTCTCTTCTACGAAAGAGTTCCATGCCTTGCACGCCGGACACTGTCCCATCCACTTGGATGATTCGTGTCCGCACTCTCCGCAGAAGAATACAGTCGTCGTCTTTCCCTTTGCCATGAGCACTGCTGCTTTCTGTTTATTATTTACTTTGTACCTTAATCTGAACCTCACCCTCACCTGCAAGCTCCGCACTGATATTCAGCTTGCCGCCAAGGTTTGTCTTCATGATGCCGACACTGCTTCCGGCAACGAATACTTCATACTCCGTATCCTCTGCCAGGCCGATTGTAATCTGTGCATCCTCAGAACCCTCTACCAAAAAAGTAACTCCGTCTGCCGTTACTTTAAAATCATTCACACTTGTTCCCGGAACTGATTCATAGACAAACATCCCATCCCGCTCCAATTTGGTCATGCCCGCGGATGTCTTTACCTTGTACAGATTACCGCCGAATTCGTAATCTTCCTTCTTAGCCTTCTCTGCAAGTTCGTGGTTACCAAAGCTGATGGTTCCATTCTCTTCTGTACGAATTAATTCCTGTACTACTGACATTTCTTTTGTCCTCCTGTTGACAAGCTTTTGTTAGTGTGTTGCAGCCGTTCTTCTTGCTTCAGCTGATAGTTTCATTGTACATCATCGGTTGGTTTCTGACAACGACATTCTACTTCTTGACCGAAAAAACAATCTCACCCTTTGCCATGGATACGATAACCTCGTCACCTTGTTTGATACGATGGTTTAACACTTCCTCAGCCAGTTTATCTTCCAGCATATTTTGGATTGCACGCTTAAGAGGTCTTGCACCATATTTTTTATCGGCGCCCTTTTCCACAATGTGATTCTTTACCGTATCACGCACTGTCAGATGAATCTTCATCTGACTTTCGGCACGTCGACTGAGATCCTTGATCAGGAGTGTCACGATCTGTTTCATATTCTCCTTGTTCAGTGCATGGAACACGATGATCTCATCTATACGGTTGATGAACTCCGGCTTGAAGATACGTTTTACCTCTTCCATAACACCTGACTTCATCTTATTGTAATCCTGCTTCTCATCTTCCTTCGCCGAAAATCCCAGTTTCTTAGGATCTACAATACGCTGTGCACCCGCATTTGATGTCATGATGATGACACAGTTCTTGAAGCTGACCTTGCGTCCCGTGGAATCTGTGATATGTCCGTCATCAAGTACCTGTAACAGCACATTGAATACATCCGGATGTGCCTTTTCTATCTCATCAAACAGAACAACCGAATAAGGATTACGCCTGATCTTCTCTGACAGCTGTCCACCTTCGTCGAATCCGACATACCCCGGAGGTGAACCGATGAGCTTGGAAACCGTATGCTTCTCCATATATTCGGACATATCCACGCGAATCATAGCATTCTCGCTGCCAAAAAGTACTTCCGTAAGTGCCTTTGAGAGTTCTGTCTTACCGACACCCGTAGGTCCGAGAAACAAAAATGATCCTATCGGGCGATTCGGTGCCTTCAGCCCGACCCTGCTGCGCTTGATTGCCTTGGAAACCGCTGTAACCGCCTCATCCTGTCCGATGACCCTTTTCTGCAGTTCACTTTCCATACGAACCAGCTTCCTGCCTTCTGCTTCCACCAGCTTCTTCACAGGTATCTTGGTCCATTCGGATACGATATCTGCAATCTCATTTTCATCTACGACCGGACGATTGTCATTTAATCCCTTCTCATATCGGGCAAGCCTTCTGTCATAGGAGGTCTTTAGCTTCTCCTGCTGTCTGCCCAGTACACCTGCTTCCGCGTACTTGCCTTCCTTCAGAAGTGCGATCTTTTCATTTTCCATCTGCTTAAGCTCTTCCGCTGCCTTTTCAAGAGACGCAGGTCTGCCCATCTTGGACAGCCGGCTCTTTGCAGATGCCTCATCCATCAAATCTATAGCCTTATCGGGCAATTTTCTGTCATTGATATATCGCTCGGACATATTGACAGCTGCCGTAATCGCCGCATCCGTAATCGTTACACCGTGATGCTCCTCATATTTGCTTTTGATTCCCTGTAATATCTCTATCGCAACCGATATGGCGGGTTCCTCTACCGTAATCGGCTGGAATCTGCGTTCCAGAGCTGCGTCCTTCTCTATATGCTTGCGGTACTCATCATAGGTAGTCGCACCGATCAGCTGTATCTCGCCTCTTGCAAGGGAGGGCTTCAGAATATTGGAGGCATCGATCGCCCCTTCCGCTCCGCCTGCACCGATGATGGTGTGCAGCTCATCCACAAAGAGCAGGATATCACCCGCCGATATGATTTCCTTAATCACGCGCTTGATACGCTCCTCAAATTCGCCACGGTATTTGCTGCCTGCGATCATGCCTGACAGATCCAGGGTCAGCACTCTCTTATTCTTGACCGTATTAGGAACGTCACCTGACACGATACGCATAGCAAGTCCTTCGACAATTGCCGTCTTGCCCACTCCCGGATCACCGATCAGACACGGATTGTTCTTGGTACGTCTGCTCAACGTCTGGATGATACGCGTAATCTCCGTCTTTCTTCCGATGACCGGATCCAGCTTGCCTTCTATTGCCAGTGCTGTCAGATCCCTGCTGTACTGATCCAACGTCTGTGTAGGACTCTTCGTCTTTTTCTTACCGCCCTTCATTCCCTGTATCTCTTCCGCATATTTGGAAGGATCCTCTCCGATGGACAGCAATATCTCCGCATACATCTTCTGCAGATTGACCCCGACTGTCGTAAGCAGTCTTGCGGCTACGCTCACGGGATCCTTAATGATGGCTAACAGCAAATGTTCTGTACCGATTCCGTTATACTTGAATCTGACAGCCTCCTGTCGGCCTCCCTCCAGAATGTCCTGTGCCCGCGGCGTGAATCCGTCACGCTCTGCCACAGCCACCGCCTGATCAGGTGCAATCAGCTGTTCAATCAATTCGATCAGTTGATCCTCCTCTACTCCGTTGCTGAAGAGAACCTTGGAAGCAACTCCTGTCCCTTCCCGTAAAAGTCCCAGCAGAATATGCTCGGAACCCACATAACCGTGTTTCAATTCTCTTGATATTTTAAATGCAAGGTCCAGCGCACGCTGAGCCTTTTCAGTATACTGCATTGGCATGTGTAATGCCCTCCTTAATTATATTCGTCATAGATCTCATCAATCAGTGCATGCACCTCATCACGAGATACATTCTTCAAGCAGCCCTTCGCAAGCACCACCAGCAGATCATGTCTCATCTCTTCAATCGCCTTGAGCTTATCGATATCGATCGCTATCACGGCACCATGACGTCTGTCTACCTTAACGATACCCTCTTGTCTAAGCACCGTATATGCCTTATTGACAGTATGCATGTTAATACCGATGTCATCCGCCAGCTGTCTGACCGATGGCAGCATATCCCCTTCCTGTATACGGGACGTCGCCACGCCCAGAATGATCTGGTTCCTAAGCTGCATATAGATGGCCTCATCACTATTAAAATCAATCTGTACTTCAATAATCATACTGCTCACCTTCTTTGCATGTATCTTTGACACAAATCTTTTGTTATATACATACTAGCACAAGTATACTTTTTTGTAAATATGAAGTCTCTTGCAATATGAAGTCTCTTGCCAATAGAAAAGATACTTACCTTAATGAGCACGGTAGAAGTAAGTGTCTTTTTGGAAATTCCTAATAACCATGAGCCATGCGAATAGAGACAAAGAAGCATTTGTGTTGTGCTCGCACATAAGCAAACGCTTCTTTGTCTCTATTCATAGGGCGAAGCCCGTGACCGAGATGCAGCGCTAGCGGAATCGAGGTGCATGGCGGACTACATTTTAATTTACAGTCTCATATTTCGAAACAATTTACATATATCATCAATATTGACATGCATATTTCTTTTTTTCTCATATTACATTTCTTCTGTGTGATGTATATCTTTTTTTCTTGCAGGTACATCACATTTCTCTGCTTTTTTCTAAGAGAAATCGACCTAAATCAAATAAAATGTGATGTATATGATTTTTTCGATGCATTACGTCACGCCTTTTGTTCAAAAGCGGGACGTAGAGGATGATTTATTCTATATACATCCCATAGTCATAATATATAGTACTTTTTCTGATGGGAATTTGTTGAAAATGGGACGTAGGCATGAGAAAAAATCATATACATCCCACAATGCATATTTCAAGAGCAAATCAGGCTTGAAAGCGAGATTTCAATTTAGAGCCCTACTGCTGACAAATCCTGTTCTAAGTAGGGAGTCCACTTTATATTATCGTACGATTTAATAAAGTAAATAAGTTATAAATCATATTGTAAATACTAAAGTCCTTTTTTCTCTCATTGGGAATAAACTTAATCATATGACCATTCTCTGGCATCAGCAAAATTTATTGGCCTGCTCGTCACTTTAAGATTGGCAACAAACCGCTGCTTTCCATATACGAAGACAAGCTCATACAGATTAGAACTCTGTCAATATCATGTTCTTCAATATAGGAACTGAGTTCTTGTTTGTAATAACGTGGGTCAATCAAATGTATCTCTGAAAATTGAGTCGTCAGAAACGGAGTCATGCTGTCCATATAAGAGTCACGTACAATGAGCAGCTTCTCGCCTTGTGTCTTCTGGCTTTGTACGGTAATCAACGGCTGATTTCCTCCGAGAAAAACGGTATATTGATTTTTCTCCTTCAGATTGTCTTTTACATACAGTTCACCGTTCTGATATTCCATTCCGTCAAATACAGTGACCGAAATATTTTCATCAGGCACATATGCATGAATTTCATCCGGCGCAATCCACGGAAACGGAGCATCTGAGTACAATGTTCCCAAAAATGCTTCGGACAAACTCGTATCTTTGTAATCCGCGATTGAAGCCGCCGCCTGTCCGATTGTGTCGATATATGCTGCATATCCGTAATATGCACCTAAACTGGTCCAATGATGATCCGTATGATAGTAAATATATTCAGTGTCATGTGAAGCCAAAGCTTCGTACATATCCACGCAGTTTACATAACTCGAGCCCAAGGAATCATATATTCTCTGAATCTCCGCCTCCTGATCATAATTTGGCACATGATCAGGCAATTTTTCATTCCATATGGCGACAGCACCCGGTATAAGAGCAAAATCAACCGGAATCTCTGCATTTTTTGCATATTCCGCAATCGCCGCAGTATTGGCAGATGCGCGCTCCTCATTCGGTTTCAGCCTGCGTAGCAATGTATCGTCTTTTGCATAATAGACATCTCCAAACTCACGAATGCCCAATGCATATGATTTCAGCTTTGAAAGACGTACAAATATATCCCGCAGGGCAAAATGATCGTTCAGATACAGTTCAAACTTCTCTTCGAAACTCCCATCCAAAACATTGCGGAGCGACACTGTCGGAAATTCTGCCAGATAACGATTCTCCATGCGCGAAAATGTCTGATTCGGCATCACCATGCTAAGAAGGCTCATTCCGAAAATCCACACAAGCAATATTAAGATGATTATGCGCTTCTTATCTATCATTTGATATATCTCTCCCTATCAGAATCTAAAGTACAGGAACGGGTTATAGGTTGAATCTACAATGACTGCCGTTGAAAGGATCAGCCCCAATACCAAAAGCAGCGGAGTCAATACCTGCTGCAGCTTCGACGGTAATCCTGCATACAGTCTCTTCACAAACGGAAGCGACGCAATGCATGAGATCAACAGAAGCACTGCATAGCAGGACAGATAATACAGGTCTTCCACATGCATCATCCCTGTTCCTCGCACGCCAAACATATTTCCGATCATCGTGGCACATGTGCGCAGGGAATCGCAGGCAAAAATTGCCCATCCGACAATCACGATTGCCAGCGTGTAAAAATGTCTGCACCACTTTGGCCAACGTTCCATTGCCTTTAGTAACCACAGCTTTTCCACAATCAGCAGAACCGCATAATACAATCCCCACAATAGGAAATTCCATGCCGCACCATGCCAGATACCTGTGACCACCCATACGATCAAAAGGTTCAGAACATTCCGCCACTTCCCCTTACGATTGCCTCCAAGCGGTATATATAGATATTCTCTGAACCATGTAGAAAGTGAAATATGCCATCTCCGCCAAAAATCCGTAACAGAGTCCGCAATGTACGGATAATTAAAATTCTGCATGAATTCGAATCCCAGCATCTTTCCAAGCCCGACAGCCATATCCGAGTATCCCGAAAAATCAAAATAGATCTGAAAACTGAACGCTGCTGCCGCAAGCCATGCACCCATGACCGACATATGTTCGATGCCCGCTGCCTGATATGTATCCCACAGCATCCCAATACCGTTGGCAAGAAGCACCTTCTTCGCCAGACCTGCCACAAAAATCGTGACCCCGTCCGCAAACCTGTCAACCGTATACCGACGTTCACTCAGCTGCCCGTCCACATCCTTATACTTTACAATCGGACCGGCAATCAATTGCGGGAACATCGTAACATATGTCCCGAACTTGATATAATTCTTTTGTGCATGTGAATCACCACGATAGACATCTATCACGTAAGACATCTTTTGAAATGTATAAAAAGAAATGCCGATCGGCATCACAAGATTCAATGTCGGCAATCCGGAAAAGGCCGGAATCTGTCGCAGATTCTCAATCACAAAATCAAGGTATTTGAACAGAAAAAGCGTCCCAATGTTGATGACAATCGAAGTCAACAGCCAGACCTTGGCGCGTTTCATGCTAAGCGAATCATCCTGCTTTGCGCGGTTCTTTTCGATTAACCTGCCAAATACATAATCAAGTGCTACCATAGCCATCATCAAAAAGACATAGACAGGCTCTCCCCACCCGTAAAAGAACAAACTGAACACAAACAGAACCACATTGCGCCATTTTAGAGGTGTTATATAATATATCAATAATACAAGCGGTAAATATATAAATAGAAATAGTGTACTGGAAAAAACCATAATATATGCCTCAATTCATACTTGCATAAACAGCAAAAATGTACTCTGCAAGCTTTTCATTATCATATGCAAAAGAAGATTCCATCTACGGAATCCCCAAAATTGTAGCACATATATCTGTTTTTTTCTAGACTGTTTCTCCCTCGATCACAAGATAACCTCCACAATATATAAAACATGCTTGCTTTGTGAAAACCACTTCCCTATAATGGGATAAGGGTCACATGTCGGAAGGATCAGTACATAGGGAGTCATGCCATATGAATCAAAGTTCAGAATATTTCCTTACCACAGGAGAATTTGCAAAAATGTGTAATACGACCAGGGATACCCTGCGTCATTATCAGGAGATCGGATTGATCACTCCTCAAAAAAACGAAGAAAACGGATACTATTACTATAGCCTGTCACAGGTAACATCTTTTTACTTCATCAATTTGTTTCGCCAGCTTGATACCCCTCTTTCAAGCATCAAATCCTGTCTGGAAACCGCCGATGAAAGTGCATACTATCACTTCTGCCGCGGTCAGCTCAACAGTCTTGTTCAAATGCGTACAGAGATCAACCGCAAGATCGTTGCACTTAGCAATGCCTCTATGCTGATGCACCAGATGAAGCATACGCCGGAAGGAATACCGCATATATTTTCATTTCAGGAAAAAACAAATTATTATCGGACACACATCGAATCTGCCAATTCAAGGCATGCTGCCGATATTGCAGATGATATCCGAAGACATATTGAAGTCTGCAACAGACGACCGGAGATTTATACCTTTCCAATTTCCGCAACAATAGATTATGAAGATTTCCGTAACGGAAACTATCAATATAAGCATCTCTGCAGCAGCACCTCTGCTAAGCCAAACGGAACAGACATATTCGAAATGCCGACCACCAGAGTCGTAGGCTGTTCCTGCAAGGACGGATCCACCGATATCAGAACGATATATAAAAAACTGCAGGATTATATTGATGAGAACAAAATAGCGGTCATTTCCAATCTGTTCTCCATCAACCTGTTTAACTTTGTTGACAACCAATCGGAACACCGCTATTTAAAATATATTTTTTTCTGTATTGATGAAAATTCATAGAAATAACTGTATCATATTAACTGCTGCATTTTAGTCATATATCTTAACCGCATCCCGGCGACGGATTTCATCCCGCCTGATTTTTCCGTTTGTCGTTTTCGGCAGACTTTCCACAAATTCAATGACACGCGGATATTTATAAGAGGCCGCCTCGCTCTTCACAAAATCCTGTATCTCTGATTTCAATTCATCACATGCATCATAACCTGCAGACAAGACAATCGTTGCCTTGATGAGATACCCTCTCTTTTTAGATGGCACTCCCGTAACTGCACATTCCAATACTGCCGGATGTTCCTCAAGTATATTCTCTACCTCAGAGGGTCCGATGCGGTATCCGCTGGACTTGATGACATCGTCCTTTCTGCTGACAAACCAGTAGTATCCCTCTTCATCACGATATGCCAGATCTCCTGTATGATAAATGCCGTCACGCCATACATACTGATATTGCTCTTCATCATCTGCATATCCTGAAAAAAGTCCAATCTGGCGTCTCTGTCCCTTTGGTCTTATGATAATTTCGCCCTCTTCACATGCTCCCACAGAATGACCCGCATCATCTATGATGTCTATATCATAATATGGAGTCGGTCTGCCCATGGAACCCACACGCAATTTTGCATCACGCAGATTCGCAAGCGTCAGTGTTGTTTCCGTCTGACCGAATCCCTCTCTGATAGACAGTCCGGTAACCTTTTTGAATGCCTGATAAGTATCCTCGCTCATTGCCTCACCCGCAGTTGTTAGCTGCTGCAGAGAAGACAAATCATATTTGTCCAGTTTGGCTCTCACCAGATACCGGTAAATCGTCGGCGGAGCACAAAATGAAGTCACCTTATATTTCTCAATGATATGCAGGATATCATGTGCATAGAAATGATCATAATCGTATACCATGACAGCACTTCCGCATAACCATTGACCGTATATCTTGCCCCATGCGGCTTTTGCCCATCCGGTATCTGCAAGCGTCAGATGCAGTCCGCCATCTACGACACACTGCCAGTATCTTGCCGTAATGATATGTCCGAGCGGATAAGCATAATCATGCAGAACTCCCTTTGGCTCTCCTGTCGTTCCCGAAGTAAAATACAAAAGCATGGAATCCTCACGATCCGTCTCTACACGTTCAAATACCGTGTCGGCTGACGCAATCTCCTGATCAAAGTCACAGAAGCCCTCTGACGCATCGTTGACCATCATGCAATCCCCCAGTTCAGGGCATTCCTTTTTTACCTCTGCCACATAAGAAGGAATCTTCTCCTCCGGCGTGCAAACAATGACCTTGATTGCCGCCGATTTTACGCGGTAAGCGATGTCCCTCGCCGTCAGCATATGCGTTGACGGAATCGCTACAGCACCCAGTTTGTGCAGTCCAAGCAGTGCATACCAGTATTGATAGTGACGCTTCAAAATCAACATGACCTTGTCACCGCGTCCTATGCCATGCGCCCTGAATACATTTGCTGCCTGATTGCTCAGCATGCGCAGTTCACCAAAAGTAAATGTTCTTTCTTCTCCATGCTTATCACACCACACGACAGCTGTTCTGTCTGGTGTCTCTTCTGCAATTACATCTACTACATCATATGCAAAATTAAAGGAATCCTCGCACTCTATTTCCAGATTCTTTAATATTCCGTCTTCATCAAAGACTTCCTTACAATACTTCTGATATATCACGATCATCAGTCCTTCCTATCTTCCTGTACTTTTCATACCGTGCATTCAGCAACTCATCCACTCCGATGTCTGCAAGCTCCTGCAGTTTTCCCAGCAGTTCCTTGCGCAAATCCTGATAAAAACGATCATTCTGCACGTCAAAATGATATTGCCGCGGCTCTGCTATGATCCTCTCAATGATACCCATCTCGATCAGATCCTCCGCTGTCAGCTTCAATGCCTCTGCCGCCTGATCTGCCATCTGCGGATCCTTCCACAAAATGTTTGCACAGCTCTCCGGGGAAACCACGGAATAGTATGCATTGCAAAGCATCCATACTTCATCTGCCACCGCAAGAGCCAACGCACCGCCGCTGCCGCCTTCTCCGATGACGATAGAGATGATCGGAACCCGAAGCATCATCATTTCCATCAGATTCTCAGCAATCGCCTGCCCCTCGCCGCGCTCTTCGGCACCGATACCACAATATGCACCGGCAGTATCGATCAGGCAGATTACCGGTCTCCCGAATTTCTCTGCCAATTTCATCTGACGCAGTGCCTTGCGATACCCCTCCGGGTGTGCGGCGCCAAAATTGCACTCTATCTTTTCTTTTGTATCATGTCCCTTTTCAATCCCGACCACGGTCACCGGCAGTTCTCCGAGAAATCCGATTCCGGTTATGACTGCCCGGTCGTCTCCGTATCTGCGATCACCATGCATTTCCATAAAACCGCTGATCAGATTCGTAATATAGTCTCTCGCCGTCGGTCTGTTCTTATCTCTGGCAAGCAGTACCCTGTCATACTTTGTCATGATCTATTCTCCCTTATCAGTACACGCGGATTGCCCTTTGAACCGGTTGTGCTGTCATGAAGCTTCAGCAACGTCTCAAAATAACTCCTTTGATTCGATCTCTCTACGATTTCATCCACAAAGCCACATGCCAGCAATGCCTCAGAGCGCTGAAAGCCCTTTGGCAATTTCTTTTTCAGCGTCTGCTGTATGACACGCGGTCCGGCAAAGCCGACCAGTGCCCTGGGCTCTGCCAGTATGACATCCCCCTGCATGGCGAAGCTTGCCTCCACACCGCCTGTTGTCGGATTGGTCAGGAGCACACTGTACAAAAGTCCTGCATCGCTGTGCTTCTTAACCGCACCCGATACCTTAGACATCTGAATCAGAGAAAGCATGCCCTCCTGCATTCTGGCACCACCCGATACCGTCACACCGATGACCGGCAGCCTGTGCTCTGTCGCATATTCAAAGAGTGCCGTAATCTTATCTCCTACGACCGTTCCCATAGATCCCATCATAAAATTGGAATCCATAGAAAAGATACCGCAGGCATGACCTCCGATAGTCATACTGCCGCAGATCACTCCTTCTTTTTCACCGCTCTTTTTTCTTGCCTGCTTCAGTTTCTCATTGTATTCCGGAAATTCCAACAGATTCTTTGACTCACGATCTCCATACAGTTCCGCAAATGAATCCTCATCTGCCAACATCAGAATCCTCTTTCTGGCGCTGATATGAAAATAGTATCCACAGCTCGGACACACATATTGATTATCTCTGGTATCCTGTCTGTCTATGAAGTTTTTGCATGAAGGACACTCATAATCCGTCATTTTCTCAGACGTCTTATCATTTGCTCTGTCAGTATTTGCAGCACTGTTTTTTCCGTAACTGTCTTCAAGTACATTATCTGCTGTTTTAAACAACTCTCTTAAATTCATTTACTTCTCCGTCCTGCTGATCTGTTTTGATAAAGTCTGTCGCATAGGTTCCCTGTACAAATGCTTCATCGGAAATAGCCTTCAGATGGAATTCACTGTTGTTCTCCACCCCATAGACGATCAATTCCGACAAAGCGCTGCGCATCTTGCGGATCGCATTTTCACGAGACCTCGAGCATACGATCAGCTTTCCAAGCATGGAATCATAATAAGGCGGGATTTCACATCCCTGATATAAGGCACTGTCAAATCGAATGTTCGGACCGCCCGGTATATGCAGTATTTCAACCTTACCGCAGCTTGGTTTGAAGTCATCCGCCCGCTCTGCATTGATCCTGCACTCGATCGCATGGCCTTCCAATTTGATGTCTTCCTGATTGAAACTGATGGGACAGCCTGCTGCCGTCCTGATCTGCCATTTTACAATATCGACTCCGCACACCATCTCTGTTACGGAATGTTCCACCTGCAGTCTGGTATTCATTTCCATGAAATAAAACTGATCTCCCATCAGCAGGAATTCAATCGTTCCGACCGTTACATAACCGACTGCTTCCGCCGCCTTCCCTGCAGCCTCATACATCTGTTCCCTGATTTCAGGCTTTAAAGCCGGTGCCGGACATTCCTCGATCAGTTTCTGGTTTTTATATTGGATGGAGCAATCTCGTTCCCCTAAAATGATGATCTTTCCGTTTTGATCTGCCAACAGCTGCACTTCGATATGCTTCACACCTGTCAGAAACTTCTCCAGATATAATGCCCCATCACCGAATGCTTCTCTGGCCTCTTCTCCCGCACTGATATAAGCCGGTGCCAGTTCACTCTCCTGATATACGACTCTGATTCCCTTGCCGCCGCCACCGGAGCGTGCTTTGAGCAGCACCGGATATCCCAGCTTGGAAGCAAGTTTTTTGGCAGTCTTTACATCTGTCAGGATGTTACTTCCGGCAATGATCGGAACCCTTGCCTTCTGCATGGTCTTTCTTGCTTCATCTTTATCGCCCATTCGCCGGATGACTTCAGAAGACGGTCCTATAAACGTGATTCCGTTCTTCTCACATTCTTCAGCAAAGTCTGCATTTTCGGAAAGCAGTCCGTAACCCGGATGCAGTGCTTCTACACGACATTTTCTGGCAACTGTTAAGATTGCATTGATGTTCAAGTAGCTGTCGCTTACAAGCGGTCCGCCGATACAATAGCTCTCATCTGCCATGCTGACATGCAATGCCTCGGCATCAGCCTCTGAATACACAGCCACTGTCTTGATACCCATTTCCTTGCAGGCGCGAATGATTCTGACCGCTACCTCTCCTCTGTTTGCAATTAAAATCTTTGAGAACATGCTTCATCCTCCTTTTTGACGCTCATTTCATATCTGGTTTACAGTTACGCCTTGTGCGCACCGGCCTCAACGCTTGCAAAGCTGAAATCACCTTCCATACATCTCTTACCATCCACAGTCGCCAATCCGTGAATGAAATAAAACGGCTTCTTCATACGAGTAATCTCTCCATGAAATACAACTGTATCTCCCGGTCTGACACTTTCACGAAACTTCACATTATTGATTCCGGTATATACAAACAATTTGTTATCTCCTATATCTTCCTGAAACAGTACCGCTGAAGACTGCGCCATCATCTCACACAACATGACACCCGGTACGATTGGATTCCCCGGAAAATGCCCCTGTAGGAAGAATTCATCTCCCTTTACCGTATAGGAACCTGTAAAAGTCCCATCTTCATTTACAACTGCTTCATCCACCAGCAGCATAGGTTCTCTGTGGGGAAGGATTTTTTTAAGTGCTTCACGATCCATAATCTGACTCCGTTTCTTGATATATTGTGTATCTCTTGCTTCTGATGCATTTTTACATATCTGATCAGTTAACGTAATGCATTTACATAATTTCAAATATTGTCTGTCCGTACTCTACAATTGCATTTTCTTCCGCACAGACAGATACGATAACTCCGTCTCGTCCCGCAGTGATTTCATTCATCATCTTCATGGCCTCGATCACGCACAATACATCGCCCTTTTTCACTGCATCGCCTTCTTCCACAAAGGCCGGCTCACTGGGAGAAGGCCCCCCATGAAAAATTCCGAGTAACGGAGCCTTGATTTCATCATATTGTTTGTCGGATACGCTCTGTGCCGCAGATGCGCTGACATTTGAAGATGAAGTACTGCCATCCGGCTGGTTATTTCCCACTGTTGCAACATTTCCTGAATATACAGGGGACACGACCACGGAAGCCTGCTCCTTCTTCAATAATAGGCTGGTACCCTCTTCCTCTACCTTGAGTTCCGTAAGTGACAGTTTCTGAAACAGTTCTCCGTAAAATGTAGCTTGTTGCTCTGTCATATGGTACCTCCTCTAGTCTATTCTCTTAAATGAGATGCAGCCGTTATGCCCGCCAAATCCGAGTGACGTTGATAAAGCATATACCAAAGTTGCATCCTCCACCTCATTGGGCGTGTAATTCAAATCACATGCAGGATCCTTTTCCTCATAATGAATTGTCGGCGGAACCAGTCCGTGTTTCAGTGCCAGTACAGAAGCCATTGCCTCCGCTGCACCTGTTGCTCCGAGCATATGTCCGGTCATGGACTTGGTAGAACTGATATGAAGCTTATAAGCATCATTACCGAACACCTCTTTAATCGCTGCCGTCTCCATCTTGTCATTCATGGAAGTGCCTGTGCCGTGTGCATTAAAGTAAATATGTTCAGGTGCACACTTTACATTGCTCTCTTCCATGGCAAGCTTGATGGCTCTGATGGCTCCGATTCCGTCCGGATGCGGTGCCGTAATATGATAAGCATCCGCTGTATTGCCATATCCGCAGATCTCTGCATAGATCTTGGCATTACGTTTCTTTGCATGTTCATATTCTTCCAGAACTAAGATTGCCGCTCCTTCACCCATGACAAATCCGCCGCGTCTTGCATCAAACGGAAGTGATGCTGCATTTGGATCTTCGCTTGTAGAAAGTGCCTTACAATTTGTGAATCCGGCAATAGAGAGTTCATTGACCGTACTCTCTGTTCCACCTGCAAGAATCGCGTCAGCATATCCGTGTTTGATTGCATGGAATGCTTCACCGATCGTATTGGTGGAAGTCGCACATGCCGTGACAACCGGCAATGTCGGTCCCTGCGCGTTGAGTCTGATGGAAACTGCTCCTGTCGGCATATTGGAAATCAGCTTCGGAATAAAGAAAGGTGATACCCTTGTTGGTCCTTTCTCAATTAAGTTTCTGTATTCTTCCATAAATGTATTCATGCCACCGATTCCTGACCCAATGTACACACCAAGTCTGGTCGGATCCGTATTTTCGTCTGTAATGCCGCTGTCTTTATATGCTTCCTCGGATGCTGCTACCGCATACTGCATAACAAGATCAGAATGCCTGATTTCCGCAGGTGTGGCATAGTATTTCTTTGCATCAAAATCCTTGACCTCTGCCGCTACCTTGACGGTATAGTCGGTCGTATCGAATCTGGTAATCATACCGATTCCGCACACACCGTTCTTCAAACTGTTCCAGAATGTCTCTGTATCATTTCCGACAGGGGATATGATACCCATTCCCGTAATCACTACTCTATTCATCATTTTTCTCCTTCATGTATTGCTCAGTTTCCTCGCAATCAGGGTTTGCACACAACATCTTCGATGTTGGCGCTCTACTTGCCTTTATTTCGCTTCTAAATATACATACCGCCATCTAATTGCTCAGTCCCTTCGCAATCAGGGCTTGCACACAACATCTTCGATGTTGGCGCTCTACTTGCCTTTATTTCGCTTCTAAATATACATACCGCCATCTACCTTGATCACCTCTCCGGTGATGTAGGAGGTGGTGTCTTGGGTTAAAAAGGTGACGACGTTTGCTACATCTTCGGGGGTTCCGTATCGCTTTGCGGGTATTTGATTCATGATGGTCTGCGCTGCCTGCTCTGAAAGTGCTCCGGTCATCTCCGTTTGGATATAACCCGGTGCCACTGCATTGCAGGTGATTCCCTTGGCTGCATATTCCTTGGCGATGCTCTTGGTGAGACCTATGATGCCTGCCTTGGAGGCTGCATAATTGGCCTGCCCCGCATTTCCCATCATGCCGACAACGGAACTGATATTGATGATCCTGCCGCTGCGTTGTTTTACAAATGGACGGATACACGCTTTGATCATATGAAAACAACCTTTCAAATTCACATCAACCACTTGATCGAAGTCGTCTTCCTTCATCTGCAGCAACAACATATCTTTTGTGATGCCCGCATTGTTGACGAGGATGTCTATCCTGCCAAAAGTATCGATTGCCTGAGCCACTGCTGCATCGACCGCCTCTGCGTCTGCCACATTACACGCAAAAAACGCTGCTTTCCTGCCCATGGCCTCTATCTCTTTGATTACTGCTGCTGATGCATCATTTTCCTTCGTTGCAAATACAGCTATGTCTGCGCCGTCTGATGCCAGACTGAGCGCAATCGCTTTGCCGATTCCTCTCGTACCGCCTGTTACCAGCGCTGTCTTTCCTTCAAGCATGCTATACCGCCTTTCCTGAAAGTTCTTTTAAAGCACTGTCAAGTGTTTCTGTATCTGTTACATTCATGACCCTTACATCTGTCAGAGTCTTCCTGACCAGTCCCGATAATGTCGTGCCTGCACCAACCTCAATAAAGGTATCTACACCACATTCCTGCATATATCTCAGGGTTTTCTCCCAATGAACACTGTTAGATGCCTGCTTCGCTATCAGTTCTGAAATCTCATCTGCCTCATCTGGGTATGGCTTCGCAGTCGTATTGGAGATCAACGGGATTTCCGGTGCATTTACACGTGACTCTGCCATACATGCCCGAAGTGCATCAGATGCCGCCTTCATGTATGGTGTGTGAAAAGCTCCGCTGACTGCCAGCGGCATCGCCCTGCCGCCCGCTTCCTTGACAGCCTCGCTAAATGCTGCAATCTGTTCACTCTTACCGGCAACCACTGTCTGTCCTGGACAATTGTAATTGACTGCATACACATCTTCAAACCGATCACACAGTTCCTCCACCTGCTCTGCGGTCAGCCTGAGGACTGCCACCATGGAGCCCGGATTCTTGCCGGAGCAATCCGCCATCTCTTCACCGCGAAGTGTCACCAGTCTGAATGCTTCTTCATCTGAAAGAACACCTGCATAAGCAACTGCGGCGATTTCTCCCAGTGAGAATCCTGCCACCATATCCGCTTTGATGCCATGCGATTCCAAAACCCTTGCACATGCCAAATCCATCAGGAATAAGCAGGGCTGTGTATTCTGTGTCTGTGTCAGAGTTTCCTGGTTTGTATAGAAGCATTGTCCCAGTGTCCCCGGACGCATTCTTTCTCCCATATCGAAGACAGCCTTTGCAGCGACCTCTTTTTCATAGAAATCACTTCCCATGCCTACCTTTTGTGCTCCCTGACCGGTCATTAAAAATGCTATTTTACCCATTTATCTGCTCCTCGTAATATCAGTTCTGTTTCTGCCGTGATATTCTTGATGATCTCGGCACAGGTACTTCTTTCCGTCACCATTCCCGCAATCTGTCCGCACATGAAGGAACCTCTTTCGAGATCTCCGTCCATGGCTGCCATACGCAATGATCCCGCTCCTAACTGCTCCAGTTCCTCGTTCGTTACAGATGAATCATATTCTTTCTGGAAGAACATCTTGGAGAACGGAGTCTTCAGTGAACGAACCGGATGTCCCAGTCTCTTTCCCGTTACGATTGTTTCTATATCCTTGGCCTTTAAGACTTTTTCTTTATAGTTTTCATGTACCGGACACTCCTCTGCTGTGAGAAAACGAGTGCCCATCTGAATCGCACATGCACCCAACATCAGTGCTGCTGCCATTCCTCTGCCGTCAGCGATACCGCCTGCGGCAACCACCGGTATATCAATTGCATCCGCTACCTGCGGAACCAAAGTCATGGTCGTCAGATCGCCTACGTGGCCGCCTGATTCTCCGCCTTCGGCTACAACTGCCGTTGCACCTTTCTTCGCTACCATCCTCGCAACGGCTACGGAAGGCACGACCGGAACCACCTTGATTCCAGCTTCAATCATCTGCTGCATATAGGCAGAAGGATTGCCTGCGCCTGTGGATACGACAGCAACATGTTCTTCGCATACTACATCAACAGCCTCCTTTACAAAGGGGCTCATCAGCATAATGTTGACGCCGAACGGTTTATCTGTCAGTTGTTTTGCCTTTTTAATCTGCTCGCGGATCTGCTCTCCGTTTGAGTTCATGGCGGATATCATTCCGAGACCACCTGCATTGGATACTGCTGCTGCCAATCCTGCATCCGCAATCCATGCCATACCACCCTGGATGACAGGATATTCAATCCCAAGCATCTCACATAATTCACTTTTTATCATGATCTGCTCCTATTTGTTGTTCTCGATATACTCAGCCAGTGCATCAATGGTATTGATATCCTGTGACATTTCGATGCTGCATTCAAATTCATCTTCCATCTGCATCACCAGCTCAGCCGTATCAAGAGAGTCAATACCCAAATCTCCGAATGTTACATTTGTTGCAATCGCAGAAACATCCTTTCCTAAGTATTCTGCTATCATTTCTTTCATTCTTTCTTTCATTTTTATTACCTCCATTTTGTAATTTTTCCCAACATTTATTTAACTTAAACCATGGGGTTACCCCCAAGTCAATAAAATTCTTCTAAACAGATTTTAACAATTTGTTTTGCACATAAAAAATCTCTGCCGTCGGTCTATATGTACCGGCGGCAGATATTTTTCTCACATTTTATCAGATATTATTTTTATTCTTCAATTACAGTTCTGTCAGCTCATATTCTCTTGAGCCGTAGCCCAACTCCGCTGCAGCTTCGATTGTGTGTACACCGTTCTGGGACTCAATACGTTCTACCAGATGGTCACGCCCCGGATCATCAGATGCATAGACAAGATCCAGACATGCCTGATCGATGGCAATCGGATCAAGCGACACCAGAATGCCAATGTCCTTCATACACGGATCTTCTGCAACTGCACAGCAGTCACAGTCCACAGACATGTTTTTCATAACGTTCACATAGACGATGTTTCCTTTAAAGTAATCCACTACGGAAGATGCTGCATCAGCCATGGACTCTAAAAATGAATCATGATCGGATGTCCAAAATGCCTCCATGTCTCCGGCTCCATGAATATATTGCTTTCCTGCCGATGACGCAACACCGATGGAGAGCTGCTTCAGTGCTCCGCCATAACCGCCCATCGGGTGTCCCTTAAAATGCGAAAGCACAAGCATAGAATCATAGTCGGCAATATCCTTGCCAACAAAATTCTTCTGAATACGCTTTCCGTTCGGAATCGCAAGTTCCAAGTCGGGGCCTTCGGCATCCAACAGATCCACCTTGAAATACTTGTTCCATCCATGCTTTTCCATTGTTTGCATATGCTTTTCCGTTGTGTTGCGTGAACCCTCGTATGCTGTATTGCACTCTACAACAGTACCCTTTACATATTCTATCATCGGCTTCCAAAATTCCGGTTTCAAAAAATTCTGATTTCCTTCCTCGCCTGAGTGCAGCTTCACCGCTACCTTTCCCGGAAGCGTCTTACCTACCGCCTGATACAGTTCTACCACCTTCTCAGGTGTCATTTCCTTCGAAAAATAAACTTTTGATTTCATCATAAACTCCTCCTTCTTTCTGTAAGCCTATCAAATCCTTCTTACAATTCCATTACCAACTTCATCTCTTTGTACGCCAAGCACAAAATCAAACCGATCTGCATCAATGCTCATCCAGAAGTCCTGCTCCGGAAATACGTCCTGTAATTCGGGGTCAAAGAAATGCTTTCCCGCTTTTTCTTTTAATTGCAAGGCCTTCTCTTTGATATCAAATGACCGATTTAATAACAGACTTCGAATATATTCCGCGCAGAGTGTGTCCTCCGCTGCTTCCGCAATTCCTCGCTTGCCCATGCAGACCAAAGATACCTGCTCCGGATTTCTCTTTTTGATATACTCTGCGACTGCTCTTGCATTGACCAGACTGCCGGTTATCAATTCTTCTGCCTGTGTGGCATTGGCAATTCCTTGTGTGCCGGCACCGGACGTATGGATGACCGTCTTTCCCGCAAAATCACCCTTTACAGTCTGTGATGGAGAATTTCCGTAATCACAGCCCTCACAGATCCTTCCCTTTCGCTCGCCGATCAATATACGGCTCGAATCTTCCTCTTTGAGCCGATATGCTTCTTCTAACTCACCGACTGCAATGATCTTCTGCACACCTCTGTCAAACAAATAGCACTCTAATGAGAATGCCCGGAACACATCAATAATCACGGTCAGTCCCGTCGCTTTTTTTGCGCCTTCAATCATTTGTAAAATCTGTATCTGCATTTTATTTTCCTTCTTGATATCCTATACTGTATATATATTGTATCATGAATTACATGCAATTCATGGCCTCCGGCGGATGCGCACTAAAACATGCGCTGATATAATGTCTGACAACATTATATCATATGTTGCAATCGACTATCCACTATAAATATCCTTCGGACTGTAAATGCATTCGTATTTCCTGCATCTGTCTCATTGTTTTGGGATTCCTCGACGGAAAGACAGTCAGTTTTCTAAGATATCCCTGTTCTTTCATGATTTGAACACTAACCGGATACACAAGTTCATATACCAATGATATGTGCCCGACCACATTATCCACGGAAGTTTTTTTGAGCGCACGCAATACTGCATGCTCTTCCCTGAAACTTTCCATGACTTCCGGTGTGACAGAAGCTGTCTCCAAGTCTTCTGTTGTAACATTATAGACCTTTTCCAGAGGATACTCCGTATTCACCTTAATGATATCTATTTTATCCGCATCGCGCAAAATATTGCAAAACATACTCTCACGCTCACTCAAATTCTCCGGAATCCTGTATGCACTATGCACCCGGATGGCTGTTTCCAAAAGTCGATCCTCTGTGGACTCCTCTATATAGTCTCTGATACGCCCCTCCGCAAACAGGATATCTGCCCCGAAATTCGCATGATCCACCGATTCTGAATCCTTAAATGTCCCATACTGCTTAATCTGCTCAAATCTTCCCACATCATGTAACAATCCCATTAACCATGCAAGATCAATGTCCTCCGGCTGTAATCCGATGCCTACCGCAATCTGTTCGCACAAACCGTTCACTCTGTTTGTATGTTCTATTTTCAGTTTAATCTTATCATCACTCACATCATAACATGACGTATATGCCATAAATGCTTCTATCGCTTTTGCTCTGTTGATTTTCATAGGATGTCCTTCTTACTATTTTTTTACGCTTCCGTTGTAATCATATCCCAAACGCTCCGCCTTTTTCCGGAATGTTTGAGTATAAGGCCCAATTTCCTGTGTCCACTGTTTGGGGTACATTATAAAGAATAACACAATCCTATCAAAATCAAAAGCCATAACAAACAAATTTCAAGTTAGCAATGAGCCATGCGAATAGAGACAAAGAAGCATTTGCGTTGTGCTCGCACATAAGCAAACGCTTCTTTGTCTCTATTCATAGGGCGAAGCCCGTGACCGAGATGCAGCGCCAGCGGAATCGAGGTGCATGGCGGGGTACATTTCAATTTACAGTCTCATATTCCCAAACAATTGACATATATCATCAATATAGGTATATATATTTCTGCTTTTCCTGCATTACATTTCTTCTATTGTGATGTATATCTTTTTTTCTTGTAGGTACATCCCATTTTTCTGCTTTTTGAACTCGAAATCGACCTAAATCATAATGAAATGGGATGTATAAGATTTTTTCGATGCATTACATCACGTCTTTTGTTCAAAAGCGGGACGTAGAGGATGATTGATTCTATATACATCACATAGCCATCATATATTGTACTTTTTCTAATGAGAATCTGTTGAAAATGGGACGTAGGCATGAAAAAAAACATATACATCCCACAATGCATATTTCATGAGCAAATCAGGCCTGAAAAGCGCATTTTCAAGTTTGCTTTTTCCTTCTTCCCGGCAAACTGGAGTTTATCCCGCCATGCACCTCGATTCCGCTGGCGCTGCATCTCGGTCACGGGCTTCGCCCTATGAATAACGACAAAAAGGTATTTTCTTATGTGCAAGCACAACGTAAATACCTTTTTGCCGTTATTCGCATGGCTCATTGCCAACTTGGACCTTATAACTTCTGACAAAATTCAATCTTCTCATGATTCGGACCCATGATTGTAAAATATCGAATGCCATGTTTCCAGAATGGCAGGTACTGTATCTCCTTGTCGAGTAGGATACAGCCAAGCTTGTTGATATAGACAAATGCAAGATCGATATCCGTCACATCAATACATATATGATCTATGGAACCTGCTTCACGAATGACTCCTCTGCTCTCGTATAATTCTATAATCAGACCATTCAATTCCAGAAAAACCACTCTGTCCTTTGTGCCTGCCAATTGCGTCTCAGCCTTTATACAAAATCCAAGCTTCTTGTAGAAGTCCAGTGATTCTCTGTAGCACGGAGTCGGTATGCCGATATGCTGCAGGCCAGTTGCTAAATCTCTCATTGCAGATGTTCCTGCTTAGTCATAAAGATTCGGAGCAATTCCCGGATCATCCATGTTGTCGGCAGTGTACCACTGGCATCCTGTATCTACATCCTCTACCGGCTCACCCTTAGCTGCCTTAACTGCGAGTTCTACTGTCTTGCGACCCATATTCAACGGATCCTGTGTAATAGCACCTGCTAGTTTTCCACTCTTAACCGCTCCCTTGATCAGTGTACCTGCATCGAAACCGACACCGATGATACCGTCCGGTCCGACCTTTCCAAGATTTTCATCTGCCGTAATCAGTGCCTCTGCAGAATGCTGGTTGGAACCATAGATTGCCACATATGCATCATCATTGATCATATTCTGTGCATCTACTACAGAAAGTTCCATGGTAACCGATGCCGGAACAGCGACCTGAATGATGACATCCGCACCGTCTGTCTTATCTTCAAACTTCGCATGTCCCTCTACAGAAACAGTCAACCCTTCTGCCTCAATCAGTTCCTTCATCTTGTCAATGAAACCGAAGCCTCGGTTCAATACAGACTCACCGGTTGCATCCTGTGAAAGCACACCGATCTTGCTGCCTGACACTACCTTATCCTTGATTAACTTGAAGGTTTCCTCTGCCGCAAGAACACCGGCTGCATAATTGTCAGTAGATGCACTTGCAAAAATGGCGCCTTCCGGAGGATTAGCCACTCCTGAGTCAAATCCGATAATTGGAATGCCTGCATTCATGGCCGCTGTAATGCCGTCAAGACATGCTTCTGTATCCAGTGCTGCCAGTCCGATGGCAACCGGAGACTGATTGATTGCATTGTTTAACATCTGTACCTGATCTGCAATGTCTGATTCCGTTGCAGGACCTTCAAACTTGAGTTCTACACCGAGTTCTGCTGCCTCTTCCTGTGCACCCTGATAAACTGCCTGCCAAAACTGATGCTGAAATCCTTTTGACACCAGATATACCAATTGACCGTCCGTCAATACTTCTGCCTCTGCCGGTGCTTCTTCTGCTGCAGGTGCTGCTTCCTCTGCCGGTGCTGTCTCTGCTGCAGGTGCTGCTTCTGCAGGCGCTGAAGTCTCCGCTGCACTGCTGCCGCAGCCTGCCAACAATGTTGCAACCATTGCTGATGCTAAAATGATACTGATTAATTTTTTCTTCATTTCTTCTTTCCTCCCTGGATTTGATTTGCTTTGTTTTCTATATCTAAATTTCTTACGAAATTCAAATATCACTGTCATTCATTTGCTAATACCGTTTCATACTGTTTTCAATTCTTGCTCCGTTTATTGAACACATCCACGAACACTGCAAAGATTAGTACGATTCCCGTAAAAAACTGCTGCCAGTAGTTCATCAATCCGATGAACGGAAGCCCGGTCTTCAACACTGCCATAATATACACACCGATAATGGTTCCCGCGATTGTACCTACACCTCCAGACATTGACGTTCCGCCGATGACAACCGAAGCAATTGCATCCATTTCAAAACCGGATCCGTTTCCCGGCAACAGCGTTGAATAGATTGCCGCATAAGCCAGACCTGCAATGCCTGCAAACATGCCCGAAAAAACATATGCCAGCATCTGATATTTTGCCACATTGACACCGGAGAGCCTGGTCGCTTCCTTATTGCTTCCAAGTGCTAGGATATACCTCCCGACTCTCGTCTTGTTCAATACGATACTCATAATGACCGCACAGATAATCAGAAGTATAAAACCTGTCGGAATCAGGATTTGTGTTCCGTCTGCCAGCATGATATTGATCTTGAAGATATTTCTAAACCATCCGCCCGGCTGATTCGACTGTGGCCATGTAATGCTCTGTGCACTTGTAAATATGGAACCGATTGCTTTGGAAACCATCATGGAACCCAATGTCGCTACGAAAGGCGGCAGACCCATTCTAGCTACCATGAAGCCATTTGCAAGACCAAACAGAATACCGATTACAATTCCAATCAAGAGGCAGATTCCCATCGGCACTCCGTTACGGACATATAATGTTCCTGAAATCAAAGAGGAACATACCAGAACCGTACCAATCGATAGATCGATTCCGCCTGTGATAATGGCAAAGCAGATACCGATTGCCATAAATCCGATATAATAGGATGCATCCAGAATACTGACAAATGTCGTATACTGCCTAAATGAAGGACTTGCAGCACAGAAAAATATAATCAGTACCAGCAATGCAAGAATCGCTACAGCTCTTTGTGTCCCGATTGCCCTAACAATCGGATTTTGTTGAAATGATAGTTTTTTTTGTTTCATGTTCGTTCTCTCTCCTAACCTTTTAGTGTGGCAACATGCATGATCTTCTCCTGCGATGCTTCCTCTATCATAAATTCTCCTGTTTTCTTTCCTTCACACATGACCACAATCCTGTCACTCATTCGGAGAATTTCCGGCAGTTCAGATGAAATCATGATAATTGCTTTCCCTTCTCTTGCAAGTTCATTCATCAGATGATAAATCTCGCTCTTTGCTCCTACATCAATGCCTCTCGTAGGTTCATCGAAAATCAGTATGTCACAATCTCTCACGAGCCACTTGCCTATAACGACCTTCTGTTGGTTACCGCCCGAAAGATTTCCAACGGGTACTCCCACATTCGGTGTCTTGGTTCTAAGACGCTCCACGTATGCCTCTGCTGCTTCGTTCTCGTGCTTTGTATCGATGAGTCCTTTCTTCAAAAACCTGGACAAGGATGCCAATGTCGTATTGACGGCGAGCGATTTATCCAGAATCAGTCCATATCGCTTCCTGTCCTCCGAAAGATAACCGATACCACACTTAACAGCATCCTCTGGTGACTTTATGTAAACCTGTTCTCCGTTAACAAAAATCTCTCCGCTCTCCACGGAATCTGCTCCGAATATCGCCCTTGCCGTCTCGGTTCTTCCTGCGCCCATCAAACCAGCAAAACCAAGAATTTCACCTCTATGCAGTTTAAAGCTGACATTCTGCACCATCCTGCCGGCATTCAAATCCTTCACTTCCAGCACAACCGATGCACCCTCCGGTACGTTGCTCTTCTGTTTCGGTTCCTCATAGATGACGCGACCGACCATCATATTGATGATGTCTTCTTTTGTACATTCATCTGAAATCAATGTACCGACATATTCACCATCCCGCATGACTGTCACACGATCCGTAATAACCTTGATCTCGTCCATACGATGTGAAATGTAGATAATTCCGATATTCTTCTCTTTCAAATCCCTGATAATCTTGAACAGCTCCTCTATTTCCGAATCTGTCAATGCCGCTGTCGGTTCATCGAATACAATGATCTTTGCCTCTCTTGATATTGCCTTTGCGATTTCACACATCTGCTGTCGCCCGACTGTCAAGTCTCCCATGATTCCCGCCGGGTCGATGTCAATATTTAGTTTCTGAAACAGTTTGCCCGCCTCTTCGTTCATTTTCTTATCATCAATCAATCTGCCCTTCATCATCTCACGACCGATAAAGATATTTTGAGCGACCGTCAGGTGATGCATCATATTCAGTTCCTGATGCACGATTGCTATTCCGGCTTCCTGTGATTCATGCGGACTTGCATATTCCACTTCTCGCCCTTCATACAGAATCATTCCGGCATCTTTGGAGTATATGCCCGTCAAAACCTTCATCAATGTTGACTTACCCGCTCCGTTCTCACCCATCAGAGCATGTACTTCACCCTGCTTCAGTTCAAAGTCCACCCGGTTGAGCGCATGTACCCCTACAAAGGACTTATCTATCTGTTTCATTGACAGTATCACTTCATCCACTTCACATCACCTCTCCTGTGTTCTATCATTGTTCTGCCATGATTATAGCGTTCGGTTCGAAATTTCTGAATGGAATAACTTCCTAAGAAGTGAGAGATTTTTCTTCCTGCCAGGGGTAAAATCTTCTGACCATGGTTGATTTTTTTCTGAATAATGTACCTTTGGTATACACAATCGGCGCAAAAAAGGAGAGTTTCTCCACCTACGGAAATACTCTCCTAATATAGTTCCTTATTCTGTTGTTCCATACATCAGAAGGGAAACAGCAGTTTCTGATTTTCTATGGTATAAATATTATCAATATCAATTAGGGCGATTCCCGAATTGACCACTTGCTCCGTTTTATTTCCCCGTGCCAGCCCCACGGCATTTTCCACTCCCAAAAATCCCATATTGAAAGGCTTCTGCACCACCAATCCCTGTATAACCCCCTCCGTCATCAGCTGTATCGCTTCGGTCACATTATCAAACCCTATGATTGTCACCCTGTCCTCAAGCCCCATATCCCGCACCGCCCGTGCACTTCCGATGGTAGAATGCAGATTCAGTCCCGTCAACAATGCAATATTTGGATTATCCTGAAGCAGCTTCTTTGTTTCTTCATAAGCAATGTCGTAATCTGCATTGCTGTAGAGCACTGCCGTCACCCGCTCCTCACTTGCACCGAGTCCTGCTTTAACGCCCTCTTCGCGCTCAATTGCTGTCGATGATTCTTTAATGTGTGATACGATTGCAATTTCTTCATCCTTTTCCACATACCCGCTCATCCATTTGCCCATTTCCACGCCTGCCTGATAATTGTCGGTTCCGATAAAGCAGTCCTGCACCTCTTCATCCAGATAAGAGTCCAGCAGCACCAGCTTAATCCCATTCTCCTTGATTTTCTTCGCTGCCGCAGTATTATTTTCATAATGCAGCGGTGCCAAAATTATGACATCCGGCTGCATCGCAATTGCCCTTTCTATCAATTCGTTCTGATATTCATATTCTATCTCCGAGCCGGGTGCCATCACCGTCAAGTCTACATCGTATTCCTTGGCACCCATCTCCGCTCCCTCGATAACCGATGTCCAAAAATCGTTGGAGCCCTCGCCCAGCTTCGGTATCAAGATCATTTTCAACTGCTTTGTATTCCGATAAGCCTGTTCACGCACCCTTCCTATGACAAATATCATAAGAAAAGCCAGCAATGCCAGTCCCAATATCAGATACCATTTTTTCTTCATACGCCTGCACCTCCCTTGGGGATTCGTACACTTACCGTCGTTCCTATTCCTGAAGCACTCTCATAGAAGAGTCCGTATTCCATCCCGTAATACAGATGCAATCTGTCCTGAATATTAGAGATTCCGATACCGCTGTTATTCTCTTCCTTCCTGTCAAATACATGTGACAGTTCCTCTGCTGACATCCCAATTCCATTGTCTATGACTCTGATTTCAATAACTTCTCTTTCCACGTTCTTGACATAGCCGCCTTGGATCTGTATCAATCCCTTTTCCTCACTGCATTTGATTCCATGATAAAGGGCATTTTCCACAAGTGGCTGCAGCACCAGTTTGACAATCTCTTCTTTTAGAATCTCCTGATTCACTTCTATCTCAAAATCCATCTTATCCTGATATCGCATTTTCTGTATATCCAGATAGGTCTTTGTATATTCCAATTCCCGCGCGATTGTGACAATCTCATCCGCATTTCCGATGGACTGCCGAAAAAACCTTGCAAGTGCTGCCGTCATTTCCACACTCTTTTCATTTTCCCCGACCTCTATCATCCAGATGATCGAATCCAGCGTATTATACAGAAAATGTGGTTTAATCTGTGCCTGTAATGCTTTCATTTCACTCTTCCGCTTCTGCCTCTGTTCTTCTACATTCTTTTCCATCAGTTGATTTATCTGCTCTGTCATACGGTTAAAGGAATGATTCAGACTGACAATCTCACTGTCACTCGCCCGCATCTCAATCGGAACCAGCGTACCGGACTGTGCCTCCTCCATCGTCTTCTGAAGACGTTTGATCGGTTGTGTAATCTTGCGGGAAAAGACAACTGCCAATACAATTGCAAGCAAAATCAAAACTCCTGTAATCTCCCAGTAGGCACTCTTGATCTGTCTCTCATTTTTCATCAAATCAGACATATATGCAACTCCGACTACGGTCCATCCGGTCTTCTCTGAGCGACTCATCGTATACAGCTTCGTATCACCTTGGTATCGAACACGCAGCGTCGATTCATCAGCCGTCCTGATTTCCTCGATCAGCTCTGTCTTGATGCCACTGATGATCAGTTGCTGCTGCGGATGATATACAATTTCTCCGTCACCGTCTATAATATAGATATACCCCTTCTGCCCAAGGCTGATAGATTCACAGAGTTCATCAATGTCATAATAATTCAGGTCTATAAAAAAAAGGCCCTGCCGATTTTCCTGTTCTATACTTTGCATAGTGGAACTAAGTGTAACCACCCATTTATAATTGTCCTCGATGATATCTTGAACATGCGACGAAGACAGCACCAGCTGCCCGTCCCGTTCCAGTGTCTCCTGATACCATTTCATCTTTTCCTTTTGAGAATAGATGTTAATGTTCTGTCCGTCGTTGATCAGATATCTGCCCGTGTCAGAAAGAATACCTATGTTGTAAATATCTGTCCGCGAGGACAGAATCGTATGGAATTGTTCCGCAATGCGGCTCTTTAACTGTCGTTCCTCTACCTCCGATAATTTCTCAGAGAAGAGATATTCATATACATCCGGATCGCTCATGACAACTGTTGAGATGTTCTCCATGTAGCTGATATAAGAATCGATATCCTGATTGACATGCTCCACTAGCTGTTCCGTGTATTCATTGGAATTATCCAGAATACTTCTCTGCGTATATATGATGGAAAACAGCAAAAAGGAAAGTAAGGCAAGCAGTACCAATACTGTAAAAAACAGAATCATATGCATCCTGATACTGCTGAAATATAACTTGATACGTTTCATTTATGTCCGCCTTTCGCATATTCCGTCGGGGTCATTCCGACTGTCTTTTTAAAGACTGCACTGAAATAGTGTGCATCACTGTACCCAACTGCATCGGCAACCTCATAGGTCTTCATGCCTGTCAGTTCAAACAGTTCCTTTGCCTTGCTGATGCGCACACGAGTCAGCGCCTCCACAAATGTCTCATTATGATAATCCTTAAATATGGAACTGAAGTAGCTGATACTGATTGACAGATAATCACAGATAGTCTGAAGCGAAAGATCACACTCTGCATAATGCTTCTCTATGTATTCCATCGCCATAATCGCCTGACGCTTGGCAGTACTGTCACGATTGCCGTCCAACGTATCAGAGGTTCGAATACAGAAAGCAATCATCCTCTCCTCGGCTTCATAAAGATATGCGCATTCACTCAAGCATGCAATCAATCTGTATTCTTCATGATATAATTCTTCATTTTCCACTCCCGGCAACTCCACAAGTTCCATAACGGAAAGGATCAGATTTTGAAATAATAGAATAATTCTGTTTTTCTGCATACATAGTTCCCGCATGCAAGATGCCAGATCATGAATATCCCGTCTGATTTCTTCATCAAGATGCGAGCGTACTGCAAGCAGGAGGTGCTCCCGCCAGGTCGTCATATCTATAACTGTTTCTTCTATGACCTCTTCCTTTATATAGTCTCTGCTATACAAAAAACAGCTCTCATTCATCAAAAAACGATACTCCCTGACATTTCTCGCCTCTTCATAAGAAACAGCGATACGGGAAATCCCTTCCTGTTCAGAACCCATATATACTGAAATCCGTATGTCGTCTGCTTCCAGCGTACTGCGGATACGCTCGCAACATTCCATGGCACTGTACATAAAGCTATGTCTCTTGTTGCCGTAAAAAATAATTACAACAGTCTCGTCCAATCCCTGAAAAGCACATCCTTCAACCATATCCGTAAGAACCGTCTGTACGGTCTCTAAAAGCCTATATCGCATCTCCTGTGGACATTGCTCAATCACACAGTACGCCACCGCATAGTATTGCATCCCGGTCGGAAAATCAAAATTCTCAGCTTCCGCCCGGCACAGCTCCTCTGCACTGATCCTGCCGTGAATCAGGCTGATCAGGAAACGATTTCTGAGAACCGACTTATTCTCCTTAAGCTCCGACTTCATTGCTGTCAGCTCGAGTGCTTCTCTATTCTCTTCATCCAATACTTTCTTGATATGATTCAGAGTCTCTATCATCTCTTTTGCTGTAATCGGCTTGATGATATATGAGAACACCTGATATTTCAAAGCACGTCTGGCATAATCAAATTCATCATAACAGCTGATGATAATCGTCTTGGTTCGCAGGCAATGCTCATGAATGTACGCTGCCAATTCCAGTCCGTCCATATGTGGCATACTGATATCCGTCAGTACGACATCAATCTTGTCACGCTCCAGTATTTCCACTGCCTGTCTTCCGTTCTCGCAGGTTCCGGCAAGCAAATAGCCCATGCTGTTCCATGGGATACGTGTACTGATGGATTCACGGATAACCGACTCATCATCCACTACCAATACCTTATACATACCTTGCCTCCTCCGAATATGAAACCATTGCTTTTCAGCAAATCAAAAAAAATATCTATAGTACTAAACTACTATAGATATCAAAAGGTGTCAATTTGAGGCATTAGCATATTTTTGCTGTCTCTGAAACAGCGGTTTTGGGTAGAAAATTTTCTGATTTTCGTTTAAAATCTTCCTCTTTATGAAGTTCTTTCATGTGAACCAGCCGCAGCTCTTTTGGTCAGTAGAGGAATCAAAAGTGCTGTCACCACGACTGCTGCTGCGATCTGGACTGTGGCAGATGCTACATAGGGCTGCCAGGATGCATCGATTGCTCCGATTACGGCAGGAACCGCTACCGCATTGGCTCCGACTGCACTTGCCGCAACGGCCGCATATCCCGGTCGTTTCCCAAGCAGACGATCAAAGAGATAGGAAATTCCTACACCGAAAATCAGTGCAACCAGCGATAACAATACACCTGCTCCGCCTGCACGCCAGATATCCTTCAGATCAATTCCCGCACCGAGGGTAAAACCGATAAACGGAAGCAGCAATGCCACACCCGGATCCAAAAACTTTCTCACATCCGCACTGATATTTCCAAGAAACATGCCTATTATAATCGGCAGAAGTGCTGCCAGCACCGCAATCCATGAAAATGCCGCCATTCCGGCAGCTCCTAAAATCAGTATTGGAAAAAAGGGACCGTTATTCACGGTAATGATAGGCACTGCCGCAGCGTCCTTTTCATCTCCGTATAAGGACATCAATGACAGATAAATACTTCCGTTTGTATTGGATACCGCACATACGATTGCAAGCAGACTCATGCCCAGAAGCTCTGTCGTCCCGAGCAGTCTGCCAATGAACAACACTGCCAGAAAACCTGCAACAAACTTCGACAGGAGTAAAATACCGCCCCGCTTCGCAACCGTTCCGATCTCGCGAAACTGCAGTCTGCTGCCGAGACACACCAGCTGAATACCCAGTGCCGTAGCCGCACCTGCATTGGAAAACGTCGCCGTCGTATAAGAGCCGATTTCCAGTATCTGCGGACAAAATGTATGTATCAGTGTTCCTATGAACAACGGAATAATCATCAATCCCGCCGGTATTTTTCTCAACATCTTCATAAATCCCATACTCATATGTCTCCATCCCGAAACGTTTCGTTCTCTATTCATTCTATGAGCCGTTCTATGAGATGTCAAGGTATTTCTCTTACTGTTCTGATACCGTCAGACCGTTTCCCGATATTCTTGATAAGGGATTCTGATCACAATTTTAGTTCCCACATTTTCCTGACTGGTAATGTGAAGCTGATAAGGTTCTCCGTAGATTTCCTTCATCCGATTGTTTACATTTGCTATTCCGATTTTTCTCATGCCGCCGCTGTTCGTCTGAACCTCATCCAACAGTCGATCCGCCTTTTCCTGAGACATTCCCTGCCCATCGTCTTCTACGCATATGCAAATGTCATCTCCGATCCTTTCGACACAGATCTTCAGATGCCCCATACCCTCCTTTGGTGCGATTCCGTGGAAAATTGCATTTTCCACAATAGGCTGCACCATAATATTCGGAATCGCACAGTACTTAAGTTCCTCCGGACATATGATCTCGATTTCAAATTTATTGACATACCTATACTTCTGCAGAATCAAATAGTTCTCGATATTCTCCAATGTCTCCCGCAGGCTCACGTAAATCGTATTTCTGATGCGCAGCGTATTTTGCAGCAGCGAAATAAAAGCATTGGTAAATTCAATGATCTTCTCGTTTCCTTCCTCACTTGCCATATAAATGATGGAATTGAGTGTATTATAAATAAAGTGCGGATTGATTTGCAGCATCAGATTATCGATCTGCATCTTCCTTGTGATTTTCTCGCTTTCCACGGACTTTTCAAGCAGCTGCTGAATGTCTCCAACCATATGATTGAAAACCTCTGCAAGCATTTCTATTTCATCCTTCGTATGAATGTCCACCACAACGTCAAAATTTCCGTTACCGAGCTCCACAGCTGCCTCTGTCAGTTGTTCCACCGGTTTTACAATATTTCTGATCAGCACCTTCAGGATCACGCCTATCG
The DNA here is from genome assembly GCA_964638005.1 of uncultured Lachnospiraceae bacterium. GTDB lineage: Bacteria > Bacillota > Clostridia > Lachnospirales > Lachnospiraceae > JAAYYM01. The sequence goes on along the minus strand of CAZWXS010000002.1, from coordinate 6,269 downwards.
TCACAAGCAGAAAAAAAGTAATGATCAAAAGATAGCCGCTCAATTCACCGATCTGTTTTTTTCTTACCCGGTTCGACAATTCAAACATCAGGTGCCATCCATCCTGCATATCGTCTGCAATCAGTACCGTATTACCCGAACCTTTCCGATAAATACCCTCTTCGGCTCCGGTCATGACCTTGTCGTAATCCAATGTCAGTTCTCCTGCTTCCACGATACGTTTTCCGGCTCCGTCATACAGGCAATACCCTTCCAGTTCAGCCATATCCACTAGCAAGATATCCTCCAATGAAGCATATTCCAAGCTGATGATGATATTTCCGATTTTCTCTTTGTAATTCTGCGGTGAATAGTAAGGAAACACATAACTGATAACCGGAACGATCGCATCCTGCTGCGGGGAAGTAGACATATGTACATCCGTATAGCCTGTAGGCTCTCCCTGTGCGATAAAATCCAGATACCACTGGTTCTGTTCGGGATAGAAGCCGCCTCTCATCTCCGCACTTGAGAAAGTCCTTCCGTCATCGGTGTAGATCGTAATTTCCTGAATACCGTTTTCAATATGTGCATAGGTCAGCAGCGTATTTCTGATATTACGTCTCAGCAAAGCATATTCCGCAGAAAGTGTCTCCGGTGTTCGGATTTCCTCCTCCAGATGCACATCCAATGCTATCTTTTTTGCAATATTCATAGTCGTTGTCTGCCAAAAGGAGACCTGGGCTTCGGTCTTATCAATCTGCCCCTGCTGATTTGAAATGGTCTGTTTGGTGTTTGCATCACTCAAATAGACACAGATTCCGGCATAAATCACAGCAAAAAAGATAACGACCACGACCATGATCGTATTTGTGATTCTGGGCTGCATCCTTGCGGCGTGTCTGTTCTGATTACCAACGCTCATATTTTCTTCTTCATGTAGTCTCTAGGAGACATTCCTTCCCTTTTCTTGAATACATAACTGAAATATTGTGCAGATGTAAAGCCTGTCTTTTTCCAGACGGTATCCAGATGATGTTCACCTTTTTCTATATACTTCTTGGCCTTCTCCAGACGATAATCGGTCAGATAATCTATGACCTTCATATTGGTTTCCTGCTTGAAGCATTTGCGCAGATGTCCTTCCGATATGTTCACCGCCTCCGCAATGTCCGGTATGGCAATATTCTGCGCATAGTTCTTCTGAATGAACTCTATGGCCTGTTGAATATATCGGGTATACTGTTGTTCCTTCTGTTGATTCAATGCTTCAAAAACACGATTCAGATATGTACAGAGCATTTCCTCTGTTTCTTCAGTGTCTTCAAAAGAATAGCTCCTCTCCTCTATATCAGAATCAATTTTCTTCCGCTCTGCAAAATCTGCTATGTAATGCAGCAGTGTCCGCATCTCTTCTGTATACTCCCAAATGTTACAATGCTTCTTTGTAACCTCAAAGATTTGAAACAGGCTGTCCTTGGCACTGTCAAGATCCTCTTCTTCCAACTGTTCTCTGAACACCTCACGATACTGATCAAATACGATCGTCTCGTCGACTGTATGCTGCCATTCCTTCTGGCTGAAGATTGTCTTGTCCGTAAAGGAATATACATAATCCTGCAATTTTCTGATGGTGTGATACACAATCGGAAGATTGAGGACATTATAAGTCGGTTCAGAGACAAAATAGGTAAAGTTCACAGGCTCCTGCAGTTCAACCGCAGGCTGCAAGATATTGAGTACCTTCTTCATTGCATAGGCTTCATCCTGCACCGATTCATCCATACTGAAAATTCCGACGTATTCATTGGCCTCCATGCGGACAACGGCTCTGCACTCTATGCCCTTGAAATAATCCAGTTGCTCCAAACGGAAACAGTCCAGATTCACACCGGACTCCTCCTGCTTTGAATATTTCAGGCGGATTTTCTGCTGTTTGATAAAACTGATCAGAACCATGCGTGCTGTTTTCTTTTCGATGTTCGGATATTCGGATGCATCATCCTGCGAAAGGAGAAACAGCTGAAAATTGTGCCGCAGGATCAAGTTCTGTTCTTCCTTCTTCTTTTCCAGCATATCCGCTACCTTCTCGAATTTCCTGCACAGACTGTTGCCTTCATTCCCACTCTCGATGCAATCGGAGGCATGATAAGGGCTGCCAGCATACAGATAAAGGGCGTCATGGACAAAATAAAGGAACTCAGATTTTCCTTGCCCAAATAGTACTTCATATAATAAATCGTACTTTGGTTATGAAGCGTCATATATAACAAGCTGAAAAACATCACAACACAGAAAATCAACCAGTTTTTATTTTGTTTTGCAATGCAGCCGAATTCCTTGATCCGCATTTTCTCTTCCTGTTCTGTCTGAACAGTTTCCTTTGTCACAAAAGCACAGATCAGCAATGCCGCAATTGCAATGACTGCATACAGACAGGCTGTTTTGGTATATCCGTGGCCGAATCCGGCACTGTTTTTCTGTACAATCGACAGCGTAAAGGCAGTCACCAGGACCCCACCGAGATTGGCTCCCAGCATCTTCAGCACATTATATTGAATCCGTACATCATCACGTTTACTGATCATAGATGCCATCGTCGTATACGGCACATTGACCAAAGAGAAAAAAATGCTGAACAATACATAAGTCACTCCGCAATACAGCCCCTTGTATATCCCGATGTCAGGTACCGCAAATAAAAAAATCAGCATCAGTCCCAGCGGAATACCAAACCACACCAGAAAAGGCCTGCATTTTCCCCATTTGGTCTGCGTTCTGTCCACAATACCTCCTACTATGACACTAAAAACCGCATCCATGCTTCTTCCGAGAAAAAGCGCAGTGCCCACGGTAGCCAGACTGATTTTTTCTATATCGGTATAATAGAACAGGATATATGTAGAAACAAAGGTGAACATCCCGTTTACTGCAAGATCCCCCAGACCATAGCATATTTTTTTATACATTTTCAAAGACCACGATTCCTTTTTTGCTTATTTTTCGTTGTTCCAATCGATCAAATGCTGTCATGACCTCCTCGAAAGAGAAATAGTCAGATATATAATCTTTCAAATCAATGATTCCCTCCGCAATCCATTGATAAATCTGCTGTGTACATGCTCCTTCTTCCTTCTTGGAGGGAAACTGTTGAAACTGTAATGTCCAATTATAAGGTGCATGGCTCCAGTCAATCTCCGCTTTGCTCTTAGGTGCAATCCCGTAACAGCATATCTTGCCGCCATCCTGAATCAGGTTCATCCCCTGATTGATGATGCTGGTCATGCCTACGGCATCCAATACATAATCCGCTCCTGCAGGGCAGATTCCATATACGGTCTTCTCCACATCACAGGTGGTACTGTTGTAGGCATAATCAGCACCTTTTCCCAATGCATCCTGGATTTTTTCGTCTATGACATCAAATGCAATGACCGTTTTGACGCCCAATAATTTCAAAAACCGGATAAATGTCTGTCCTACCGGACCGCAGCCGAATACAACCACACTGTGCTCTTTTTGGATACCGAATCTGTAAATGCTGCTCAATACCTCTCTCAGCGTAATGATCATGCTCGCATCTACCGGATCGATGCTCTTCGGAACAATCGTCTGAGCAAACGCACACTCCGGAGCTTCGCCTTCCGAATAGGCAGTCTCATCATGCACCACTCCGTACTCGCTGTAACCGCCCCAGCCCGATCCCAGTTCTCCATACAGCTTCGGGTCTGCATCCACAAACGGAAGCAGGACAACATCACCGACCTTATATTTCTTCACCTCACTGCCGACCTCTACGACCCTACCGACTGCCTCATGTCCCAGCATAATGGGATAGCAGCTTTCATCAAATCCTTTGAAAGTATGATGGATTAACTTCATATCCGTTCCGTTGCAGATACCGCAGCAGATCATTTTAACCAATGCCTGCTTTTCGGTATAGACCGGCTTTGGAATTTCCCTGACCTCTAACGAATTGTCTTTGTTTGCTACCAATGATTTCATCTTCTTCATCTCCTATAACATAGTCTGGTATAATGGCTCCAATGCTTGATATAACTGTTCGAAAACCAGTTTCTTCTTCTGATAGATTTCTGTATTCAGAGGATTGGGAATCTGCATATGTTCCATCTTTAAAAACAGCTCATCCACCACCGAGAAATCCTTGAAGATACCGGCTCCGACACCACCGATTACAGCTGCGCCCATAGATCCGCCCTCTTCCAATGCCTGCGGAACTAAAATCCTGGTTCCGAAAATATCTGCCATGATCTGACGCCATACTTCTCCTCGCGCGCCTCCGCCTACCACTGTAATCTCATCAATCTGCAAATGGCTCTGTAAGACTTTCAGACAAATATCGAGATTCATAGTAACGCCCTCCAGAACGCTCCTGAGAAGGTCACTCCTTGTGTTTTCTGCCTTCAGTCCGATAAAAGCACCTTTGGCATCCGAATTCCAGCGTGGTGCACGTTCTCCGAGCAGATACGGGAGAAAATAGATTCCGTTTGCTCCCGGTATGCTCTTTGCAACACTTGCATTCATATATTGATATGGCGAACCGTTGCATTCCTTTGCCTTCATCTGCTCCCAAAGACAGATTTGATTCTTTGCCCAACTATAGGAAGCACCTGCCGCCTGCATCGTTCCGTTTGGTGCATAGTAGCCCGGAACAGCATGTGCCCAGTTTACAATGCGCATTTTCTCATCAAAAATAGGGGTTGCTGAGGTTGTGGTTATCCATGCCGAAGTACCGAGACAGCAATAGGTCTTTCCTTCCCTGATAGACCCGCTGCCCACATTGGCTGTCACACCGTCTCCTGCTCCCAGAACCACCGTCGTTCCTGCATGCAGACCAGTGAGTGCAGCAGCTTCCTCCGTGACCCGGCCGCCTATGAACGTAGAAGGTTTGCACTCCGGCAGCTTATCCATCGAAATGTCTGCTGCCTTCAGTATCTTCTCTGACCAGCACATATGAACGAGATCAAAGCAGCCGCAGCTGTTGGCATCCGAATAATCCGTATAAAAATTGCCGGTCAGTTTCAATACAATATAATCCTTTGCATTCAGCATCTTATATGTATTTGCATAAACCTCCGGCTCGTTCCGCTTAATCCACATCAGCTTCTGTATTCCATAGGAAGCAGTATTTCTGTGTCCGACTATATTATAAAATTCCCACTGACTGATGGAATTTTCAATGATGCGTGCTTCCTCCTCAGCCCGCATATCTGCCCATATGATAGACGGACGAAGAGGAATGCCTCTGCGGTCAACACACAGGCATCCCATCATCTGTCCGCTAAAGGAAACCACTGCGATTTCTTCTGCTTTGACTTTCCATCTTTTCATCAGAGACTTTGTCGTATCGCAGACTGCATTCCACCAGTCATCCGCATTCTGCTCTGCCCAGTTTTCGTTAAAGTAGTGTACTGCATATTCCTTAATACTGCTTCCGATCAGTTTTCCCTCTTCATCAAACAGGGTTGCCTTATCCCCGGAAGTCCCCAAATCATGTGCCATCAGATATCTCATGGTTTCACACCTGTCCTTCACTTCCTCATTCCAGTTCCAATTGTGACATGGTAGCCGGCATTTCATGTACTGTATTGACCTTGCCCGGTCCGGTTACCAGATCAAAGCAGGAAGCAATCAGCTTTCCCTGCCAGATGATCGGCTCACCCGGCTGATCCAAGCCTCCGTCCAAGCCGTCACAATCCTCACTCTGCGCATAACGAGTCACTTTCCCGTCCGGCGTGATCTTTGCAATTGCATTGGCACAGAAATCCGCCACATACAGATTTCCTTTCTCATCAAAAATCATTCCGTCTGTACTTTCCAACTGTGAAAAATCCTTTGCATATGTGCATTGACTGACATAGTCACCATTCTCATCCACTACGATCTTAACCACTTCTCCGTCTCCGAAGTTTCCTACATAGAGATTCCCATCTGGGCCAAAAGCAATTCCGTCGGCACCATACTGGCAATCCGGATTCTCTGTGATAAATGTTGCAAAAATATGTGCATCCTCCAATGTGTTTTTGATTTCAATATTCTCATCATCCAACCGGAATCGATACACGCAGCTCATCAGTTTTCCGCTCTCGGTCTTTTGTTTATGCAGATAACTCTGTGTCAGATACATATATTTACCGCGGACACGGATTCCGTTCGGATGCTCCATGTGATCGGCAACCACGGTTGTCTTTTTCACACTGCCGTCCTCATGAAAAGTGACCTTGAGCACCCGTCCCTTAAACAGGACATCCTCTTCCTCGTACCAGCCC
>CAZWXS010000001.1:0-126457 GCA_964638005.1 uncultured Lachnospiraceae bacterium | reverse complement strand
AGCTAGTTGAAGTAATCGCAAAATCTCTTGTAGAAAATCCGGATGAAGTAGTTGTCACCCAGACTGAGAATGACAGAACCATCGTCATTGAACTCCGTGTAGCGCAGTCAGACATGGGTAAAGTAATCGGCAAGCAGGGACGTATCGCTAAGGCCATCCGTTCCGTTGTAAAGGCGGCATCCGCTAAGGAAAACAAGAAAGTTGTAGTAGATATTGTACAGTAAGCATTGTTGCTTTTGATGTATACTGACAATTGATTGAAAATGAATGATAAGCGACTCAGGGACTGATGTTTCTGGGTCGTTGTCATATATGACAGGAACAGCTATATTTGATGAACGGGAAAGAAATATCTTCGTTTATGAAAGAGAGGATTTAATCTATATGGAAGATCAATTACAGGTAGGTATCATTTCGTCCACTCATGGTGTTAAGGGGGAAGTCAAGGTATTTCCGACTACGGATGATGCCAATCGATTTAAGAAACTCAAAGAAGTGCTCCTCGATACAGGAAAAGAACAGCTGAAGCTGGAAATAGAGGGGGTCAAGTTCTTTAAACAGTTTGCGATTTTGAAATTTAAGGGAATCGATAATATCAATGATGTCGAAAAATACAAGGGGAAGAGTTTGTATGTGACACGTTCCAATGCGGTGAAGCTGCAAAAGGATGAATATTTTGTGGCAGATCTGATCGGGATCAAGGTTGTAGATGAAGATGAAAATGAAATCGGCACGATGACGGATTATTTGGAAACAGGTGCCAATGATGTATATACAGTTACAATGAAGGACGGCAGAGAGCTCTTATTGCCGGCAATCAAACAGTGCATACTTAAGGTGGATATCGAACAGAGGATTATGACGGTTCATATCATGGAAGGTCTGCTACAGTAACGGTTAGGCATAAAGGATACAGGTCAATGAGATTCGGATAGACATCCGACGATTTTTCGGCAGGAGAGAAGACATGAATTTTCATATACTGACATTATTTCCGGATATGGTAACGGACGGATTGAATACGAGCATCATCGGACGGGCAATAGAGGCAGGATTGCTCTCGATAGAAGCGGTCAATATACGTGATTATGCGAATAACAAGCATCTGAAGGTAGATGATTATCCTTACGGCGGCGGAGCAGGAATGCTCATGCAGGCAGAGCCTGTTTATGGAGCATATCAGTCTGTCATGAAACGGATCAAAGCCGGGAAGAGTGAACAGGGGCAGTCAACAGATGATGAAGAAAGGAAGACCAGAGTGGTATATCTGACACCGCAAGGGCCAACCTTTACGCAGAGAATGGCTGAGGAATATGCAAAGGAAGAGGATTTGATCCTGCTTTGCGGTCATTATGAGGGGATTGACGAACGTGTGTTGGAGGAAATCGTGACGGATTATGTATCAATCGGCGATTATGTCCTGACGGGCGGAGAACTGCCGGCTATGGTGATGGTAGATGCCATATCAAGGCTGGTACCCGGCGTGCTCAGTAATGAGGTTTCTGCGGAATTTGAGTCTTTTCAGGAAGACCTGTTGGAGTATCCCCAGTATTCCCGGCCGGAGGAATGGCATGGAAAAAAGGTTCCTGAGGTGCTGCTGTCAGGGCATCATGCCAACATAGCAAAGTGGAGACGGGAACAATCGATCGTCAGGACGAAAGAGCGCAGACCGGATCTTATCAAGCAGGGAGAATGATGTTCCGAGCATTGAATTTTATTGATTTTATCATAAATATCGGATAAAACACTTGCAAAGCATCATGAATTATGGTAAAGTAAAATGCGTTGTGAGAAGAAGAGATGGTCCTCTGTTAACCAATCGTGGTATTAAGAACATCCAAAATCAAGGAGGTCACACATGAGCGATATTATTAAGAACATTGAAGCTGCTGAATTAAAAGAGAATGTATCAGACTTCAATACAGGCGATACTGTTAAGGTATATGCTAAGATCAAGGAAGGTAACCGTGAGAGAATCCAGATTTTCGAAGGTACAGTTCTGAAGAAGCAGGGTGGCAGCAACAGAGCTACATTTACTGTCAGAAAGAATTCCAACGGCGTTGGTGTCGAGAAGACATGGCCGTTACACTCACCTCATGTTGAGAAGGTTGAGGTTGTCAGAAAAGGTAAGACCAGAAGAGCTAAATTATTCTACTTAAGAGACCGTGTCGGCAAGAGAGCCAAGGTTAAAGAGTTGGTATAATCACGACGAACGAAGAGACAAATACAAATTGTATTTTGTCTCTTTTTTCATTCAGCCAAGTGTGTTATACTTGAATGGGTGAGGATGTACATGAAAAACAGTAAGGGACTTACATTTCGCAGAAGGCAGGTTACGATGAACCGGTCTCTGTTATATGAAATCATAACGTGGACTTTTAGTATTGCAGTTGCGGTGTTTGCTGCATTTGTCGTGGTGTCTGCAATCGGTATTCAAACCAGTGTCGTCGGTGCCTCCATGGAACCGTCATTGTATAACGGTCAGAAGATTCTGATCAATCGAATGATTTATCAGTTTTCAACACCCGAGAGAAGTGATGTCATAGTCTTTCGTCCGAATGGTAACGAAAATTCCCACTATTATGTGAAACGTGTCATTGGATTGCCCGGTGAGACCATACAGATCAAACAGGGAAAGGTATATATCGACGGAGCACCTTATACAGAGGATGTTGTTGAAGATACGCTGACGGCAGGGATTGCCGAAGAGGAGGTCATACTCGGTGTGGATGAATATTTCGTGCTGGGTGATAACAGGGAGAACAGCGAGGACAGCCGTTCCGGCAATATCGGAAATGTATCCGGTGAAATGATAGACGGTAAGGCATGGTATCATATGGAGAGCGGTAAAATGGGAATGGGATTTGTGGAATAAACAGGAGGAAAAAACATGAATTATCAATGGTATCCGGGGCATATGATGAAGGCCAAGCGGATGATGGAAGAAAATATCAAGCTGATCGACATTATCATTGAGCTTGTAGATGCCAGAGTTCCCATGAGCAGCCGGAATCCGGATGTTGACGAGTTAGGTAAGGGAAAGTCGAGATTGATCCTATTGAATAAATCAGATCTTGCAGAGGATAAATGGAATGATGCATGGATTGCTCATTTTGAGGAACAGGGCTTTGCCGTTCTGAAGATCAACTCCAAGAGCGGAAGCGGCATCAAGGCAATTCAGGGTAAGGTACAGGAAGCATGCAAGGAGAAGATTGAAAGAGACAGGAAGCGTGGTATTATCAATCGTCCGGTACGTGCAATGGTAGTCGGTATTCCAAATGTCGGAAAGTCCACCTTTATCAATGCTTTTGCAGGTAAAGCCTGTACAAAGACAGGCAACAAGCCGGGAGTCACTAAAGGAAAGCAGTGGATACGGCTGAATCGGAATATTGAGCTGTTGGATACCCCGGGGATTTTATGGCCGAAGTTTGAGGATCAGGCAGTGGGATTAAAGCTTGCAATGATCGGTTCCATCAATGATGATATTTTAAATAAGGAAGAATTGGCAGGAGAACTGATTGACTTTCTGTTAAAGCATAAGACAACAGCCGTAGCGAGCCGTTATGAACTGAAGCGTGCATATGATACACCTTACGATGCACTGACTGAGGTTGCAGTCAACAGACATTGTCTATTGAGGGGAAGCGACCCTGATATCATGAAAGCTGCAGGTATTGTCATAGATGATTTCAGAAACGGCAAATTTGGAAAGGTTACACTTGAGATACCGGAGAATATGAATTGGTAAGATAAGGGGATGAATTGCGGTGGCAAAGAAGAAAAGCAGACGCAGGGAATCAACGGGGATGAGGATTCTCAAAAAGATTGTAAATACCGGACTATTTCTGTTGGTTGTGCTGGGCATCACATATCTGGTAGTGAATTATGTGACGAACAGAACCCTCGTGCATGGGTCTTCCATGGAGGCGACTCTCAGTGACGGCGACAGCATCATGACGGACAAGATATCCTATCGTTTTAACGAACCGCAAAGGTTTGACATCATATCATTTCCCTATCAGGATTCGGAGCATCCGTATCTGATCAAGCGAATCATCGGATTGCCGGGCGAGACAGTCCAAATTAAAGAAGGAAAGATATATATCAATGACGTAATGCTGACAGAGTCCTATGGTCTTGAGGTCATACAGTCAGGAGGTCTTGCAGAGAGTCCGATTACACTTGATGCAGATGAATATTTCGTCATGGGTGACAATCGAAATGACAGTACTGACAGCAGATTTGCCGAGGTCGGCAATATCAAGCGAGAGGACATCATCGGTCGGGCATGGCTGCAAATATGGCCCCTCAGCGAATTCGGACTGGTCAGAAACAAATAATTGATATAATGCAACGTCGTGTACATGGGAATGAGTGCCGACTTGCGATAGCAACGTCGTGTACATGGGGAGAATAACGTGGACGAGAAGAAAATCGGGCAGATCAAAGAAGAATTTCAGGCAGCAAGTCTATCTATGCTGCCTGAATTGATAGAGCAGTACAGAAGTGATGAGAGAAGCGGAGTTGTGGCTTTAATCGAAAAGGCAGGTAAACAGTTGGATAAGCTGCACGCAGAGCAGGAACGCACGAAGAAGCTGCAGGAGTTCGAATGTAAATATGCTGCAGAGGGTTATGAATACATATGCGGAATCGATGAAGTGGGCCGCGGGCCGCTGGCAGGTCCCGTGGTGGCAGGAGCGGTTATTTTACCAAAGGATTGCGAGATATTATATCTGAATGATTCTAAGCAGTTATCTGAAAAGAAACGTGAAGAACTCTATGATATCATCATGGAACAGGCCGTTGCGACCGGTTTGGGCTTTATATCTCCTGAGCGTATAGATGAGATCAATATCCTACAGGCGACCTATGAAGCAATGCGGCAGGCCATTCAGAAACTGGCCGTTAAACCCGATATATTATTAAACGATGCAGTGACGATTCCCATGGTTGATATCAGACAGATACCGATTATCAAGGGCGATGCCAAGAGCGTATCCATTGCGGCTGCCAGCATTATTGCAAAGGTCACGAGAGACCGCTTGATGGTTGAGTATGACAAGGAATATCCGGAATACGGTTTCGCAGGGAATAAAGGATATGGAGCGGCAGTGCACATAGATGCATTGAAGAGATATGGAGCCACGCCGATTCACAGAAGGACATTTATTACTAATTTCATAGGAGAATGAGATGAATTTGAATCTGTCCGGAAGCACACAATCAAATATCAATACTGCACAGGCTCCGATACAGCCTGCGTCATCAACTGCAGCAGCTTCTGCGGCAAATAGTACATCGCGCCCTGCGGATACACAGTCCGGCAATTATAGTGCAGGACAGGTCTTTTCGGGAGAAGTGGCAGAAATCAACGGCAGGGATGTCCTGTTGCTGCTGGGCAATCATCAGACGCTGTCAGCCAGATTGGAGGGAGACATCAGTCTGGTGCTTGGGCAGAATGTTTATTTTGAAGTGAAATCCAACAGTCATAATCAGGTATCTCTGCGTCCTTTGTATACGAATCTGACCAGTACGGATCCTTCTGTACTTAAGGCACTTGATGCGGCCGGACTGCCTGTTAATAACAAGAGCATCGCGATGACATCAGCCATGATGGAAGAGGGGATGCCGGTGAACAAAAATGCACTTCAGGCAATGTTTCGGCAGTTGAATTCCAATCAGACGGTATCGCCGCAGACTATTGTGCAGATGACAAAGCTTGGATTGCCCATTACAGAACTCAATGTGGCACAGTTTGAAAAATATCAGAATCTGGAACACCAGATCGTCAAGGATGTCAATGCATTGACAGAAGGTTTGCCTGAATTGGCAGGCAGGCTGATGATGGAAGGAAGTACAGAGGAGGCTCTCGGCTTCAGCAAGGAATTGCTCAATATGTTGCGAGATGCCTTGCCGGGTGCACAGGGAGAAGAAGCTCGGGGCAGTGTCGGGAACAGTCTCAATGAAACAGCAGACACAAGTACGAAATTACCGATATCGGATTTGCCACAAGGCGCAGAAGCGGATGCAAAAGCAGTCAACCGGTTTCCAAGTGCATTGCAAGAACTTTCGATGCAGCAGCGAGAAAGCCTTGCCAATCAGCTGGAGCAGTTGGGAATGCGCCCAGATGCCAAAGCACAGGTAGTGTCAGGCGAAATGCCGACAGGACAACTGTTGGATTTTATCAAGGATGCATTGACACAACAGGAGGCAGCTCACGGCGAACAGCTGAGCAAGCTTCTGCAAGGCAGCGAATATCAGACACTGGTCAAGAATGTCCTGTCACAGCAATTGCTTTTGAGGCCGGAAGAGGTGGCCAAGGAGGGCAAGGTAGAAGAGTTATATGAACGCATATCTGAGCAGTCTCAGAAAATCTCACAGATGTTGCAAAGCATCTCAAAGGCAGCTCCGGAACTTGCCAAAAGTGCGGGGAATATGCAGGACAATGTGAATTTCATGAATCAGATGAATCAAATGCTTACGTATGTGCAGCTTCCGCTCAAGATGACACAGGAAAATGCCAACGGAGATCTTTATGTATACACGAATAAGAAAAATCTTGCGGATAAAGACGGCAATGTCAGTGCACTGCTGCATCTGGAGATGGAGCATCTGGGTACGATGGATATTCATGTAGCCATGCAGCAAAGCAAGGTCAGCACACACTTTTATCTGCAAAAAGAAGAGATGCTCGATTTCATCGAAGCCAATATTCATATATTAAATGAGCGCCTGACCAAGAAAGGATACAGTATGTCGACCACTGTGACGATGAAAGAGCAACCGGAAGAAGAATCCGGTATTGTGGAGGAGTTTCTCAAGAAAAACGGAGAAGTTCCGATGAATGCCGGCGGTCCTATGAAGTTCTCCTTCGATGTAAGGGCATAAAAGGACAGGAGCAAAGGAGCAAAAACAAAGACTTTTACTCCGGAGAAATGTGAAAGGAACGGATGTCAACATGACAGAAGAATCCAGAAAAGAACGTGATAAAGTCAAACAGGCAATCGCCTTACAATACGATCCGGGAGACGAAGCACCCCGTGTCATTGCAACGGGTGTCGGACACATCGCGGAGCGGATTATTGAGAAAGCACAAGAAGCGGATGTTCCGATTCACGAGGATTCAAAGCTTGCCAATACTTTATCGAAACTGGAGATCGGTGACATGATTCCGCCGGAACTCTACGAAGTTGTGGCTGAAATCCTTGTATTCGTAGATAATATGGAAAAGATTAAGAGCAAAGTCACCGGCGATACGAAACGGTAAGCCAAGAAACTGCCGGATATATAGGGTAGTAAGCTTGGGAAGCAGAACATGCAAGGAGCTTTGATACATGAACAAGAGAATCGTAGGAGCACAGTATGAAGAAAAAGCTGTGCTCTTATTAAAAAGCAAAGGAATCCGTATTCTGGAACGGAATTTTCGCAACCGATTCGGAGAAATTGATATCATCGGATACGATCAGGATACATATGTGTTCATTGAAGTCAAGTATCGTAAAGATCGTTCTGCCGGAGACCCGGCTTGTGCCGTTACGACAGCAAAGCAGCGTACTATCTGCAAAGTAGCGGATTACTATAGAGTATGCCACAATCTGAGCAGCAACATCGCCTGTCGTTTCGATGTCATAACCATCCTCGGTGAAGACATCAAATGGTATCAGAATGCATTTCCATATCAGCATCGCTGATATCATTCTATAGTTGTAAACATTCAATCATTGCATATATCATCAAACAGAAGAGGTGTGTGGACATGGAGATTGGAGCATTCTTTGTTGCGGTTGCCATATTGATAGTGAATCTATGGATGTTCAGGGGGTATATCAAATCCTTCATAGACAGAAAAGCCTGCACGACTATGATTACAGGAGTATGTGAAGGACAGTATAGCTTAGCACATATCAACTCGGGAAAAAAGTATACTTTATTTGCATATGAGTATGAGGGAAGACGATACAGCAGAGTGACATCCTTAGACGTTATGCGTAAAAGGTCAAAACAAACATTTGAAAAAGGAATCTCGTATCCGCTCTATATCGACCCCAACCATCCGAAACAGATCAGATGCACAGACAGGATATACTATGTCGATGAAGTGTTTGTGTTATGCTACAACCTCTTTTTTATAATACTTTGCGCATTGGCCATAGCAGAGTTTCTGATCGATATCCTGCCAAGTCTGTCGGGCAATATGTAAAGGCTTTTAACAATCATCAGTGAAAGGAATGCAAAAGAATCATATGAGTCAATCTGAAACAAAATCTGTTCACGAAAAAAGCAATATTGAAGAAATAGAAGCGGAACTGATCAGAAGCGGAAGCAGACAAGTCCTCACGCTCAAGGAAGCAGCAGGAGTTGTCTATCTGACCTATCCGGCATTATCAGAATGCCCTTTCATTACACACGCCTTTTCTACCCGCATCGGTGGAGTCAGCGAAGGCATCTGGTCCACGATGAACCTAAGCTTCACCCGCGGTGACAGTGACCAGGCTGTACAGGAGAACTTTCGAAGAATGGCGGCAGCCATAGGCGTATCCTGTGATGATATGGTCTTTTCGGATCAAACCCATACCACCAACGTACGCATCGTTACCGAAGCCGACCGTGGAAACGGCATCACCCGTCCCAAGCATTTTTTTGAAACAGACGGAATGATCACCAACGTCCCCGGCATAGTCTTGACTACGTTCTACGCCGACTGTGTCCCGCTATATTTTGTAGATCCCGTCAATCATGCCATCGGTCTGACACATTCCGGTTGGCGCGGAACCGCAGGCAGAATCGGTCAGAAGACCGTAGAACTCATGCACGACACCTACGGAACCAATCCCGCCGACATCATCGCCGCCATAGGTCCCAGCATCTGCAAGGATTGCTACGAAATCAGCGAAGACGTAGCCGAACAATTCCGGAAGGCTTTTTTACCCGAAGACTATACACAGTTCTTATTCCCCCAAACTGCCATGCCAGACAGTCTGCTTTCCGCCCCAAACAATTCTTCAGGTTCATCCAAATACCAGTTAGACCTCTGGAAAGCCAACGAACTCATTCTATTAAACGCCGGAATCCACCCACCCAACTTATTCATCACCGACCTCTGCACCTGTCACAACCCCAAATATCTATTTTCCCACCGCGCCACCCAAGGCAAACGCGGCAACCTAGCTGCCTTCCTTGCCCTCAAACCTAACAAACAATGAAAAAACATATGCGAGGCATATAACAGAACAAAAAATCATGCTTATCCTATACTTCCAACACGCAGGAGAACAAGCCGAATGTAGATAGAGGGTTCACTCCTCGAGGCGTCGTCCTCTTCGGCCCAAAGCACAAAAAAAACAGGTGACCACCTGTTTTTTTGTCGGTCTGAAGACTCCTTTGGCTTGACCTCGGGTGAACCCTCTATCTACATTCGGCTTGTTCTCTGTCCGTCTTATCCAACCCTTAATAATCCACATCTTCTCGCGCATTATACTTCGCCAATATACTCTGAATTTTCTCTGTAGTAGTCAAAACATGGCTCATAGAAGCATCATGATTCATAAAATCAATAATCGAAGCCAAAAACTTGCTCATATTTGCCTCCACATAATAAGGCTTCGTATTCAATTCCGGCATATGATAATTCAGATTCGTCGTAATAATCCTGTCAAAATAGCACTTCTCATAAGCCCTATCAAAATTTTCAAGTCCCGCTGTAAAAAGCCCGAATGTACAGCAGATAAAAACTCTCTTTGCATTCATTGCCTTCAACTGTCTGGAAGTATCTATCATACTGTCGCCGGAGGAAATCATATCGTCAATGATGATAACATCCTTACCGTCAATATCATCTCCGAGAAACTCATGAGCGACAATCGGATTCTTGCCGTTCACGACAGTAGAGTAGTCACGTCTCTTATAAAACATACCCGTATTGACTCCAAGCACATTTGCAAAATAGACGGCTCTGTCAAGTGCGCCCTCATCAGGGCTGATGACTACCAAATGTTCCTTGTCCACAATCAGATCCTTCTCATAATGGATCAAAGAACGAATAAACTGATAGGGCGGTGTGAAATTATCAAACCCACACAACGGAACCGAATTCTGCACACGAGGATCATGCGCATCAAAAGTAATGATATTATCAACGCCCATCTGGGCAAGTTCATCGAGTGCAAGTGCACAGTCGAGGGATTCTCTTGCATAACGCTTGTGCTGTCTGCTTTCATATAGAAACGGCATAATCACATTGATTCTGTGTGCCTTACCCATAGTAGCCGCAATGATACGCTTCAGATCCTGAAAATGATTGTCCGGAGACATATGATTCAGAAAGCCGTTCACAGAATAGGTGAGACTGTAGTTACATACATCCACCATGATATACAGATCCTTACCGCGGATCGATTCATTGATGACACCCTTGCCTTCACCCGTACCAAAACGGTGACAGGTAGCATCAAGCAGATAATTCTCTTCCTGATATCCTTTAAAAGCCGGATCGTCTTTACATTTATTATGGATTTCCTTACGATAGTTGATCAGATGTTCATTGACCTGCTGTCCGAGTTCACGACAGCTCTCCAATGCAATGATTTTAATAGGAGCCACCTGCATGGCGTCCTCAAGATATTGTGTATTTGGCATTTTTTTCACTCACTCCCATATAATTTATACCATTATGAAGAGCACACGTCAAGAACGAAGTTCTTGAGGGTATGCTGTAGTTATGTTATGATAATAATACTGAGGTAAACGCAGAAATGAAAAAACATTCTATTCAGAGTATAAAAAAGGACAGCATTGCAGAAGAATTAGGAATAGAAGCCGGAGACAGACTGATATCCGTCAACGGACGGCCGATTGAGGATGTATTTGACTATCAGTATCTGACGGAAGATGAGTATGTTGAGGTTCTGATCGAGAAAGCGGGAGGTGAAGAATGGCTGCTGGAAATCGACAAGGACGCAGATGAGGATCTGGGCATCTTGTTTGAAAGCGGCTTGATGGACGAATACCATTCCTGCAGAAACAAATGTATCTTTTGCTTTATTGACCAGATGCCGCCGGGGATGAGGGAAACATTGTATTTCAAAGATGATGATTCCCGACTTTCCTTTTTACAGGGCAATTATGTAACATTAACGAATATGAGCGATCATGATATTGAACGTATTATTCATTATCATCTGTCGCCGATCAACATTTCTTTTCAGACGACCAATCCCAAGTTGCGCTGTATGATGCTGAACAACCGTTTTGCAGGCGAGGCGCTGAAAAAGGTGGACAGGCTGTTTGAAGCAGGAATTACTATGAACGGTCAGATCGTATTGTGTAAGGATGTCAATGACGGGGCAGAACTGGAACGCAGCATCAGAGATTTGACGGCTTATATTCCGCATTTGGAGAGCGTATCGATCGTTCCGGTCGGACTGTCGAAATATAGAGACGGGCTGTATCCGTTGACTCCTTTCACGAAAGAGGACGCAGAGGCGGTGCTTCAGACGGTACACAGATGGCAGTGTGAACTGTATGATCGACATGAGATGCATTTTATCCATGCTTCCGACGAATTCTATATTCTTGCGGAGCAGGAAATGCCGCGGGCAGAACAGTATGACGGGTATCTGCAGCTGGAAAACGGTGTCGGCATGGTGCGCCTGCTGCTGGATGAATTTGAGGAAGCGATACAGGAAGAGAGCAAGAATCTTCGCATGCTTTCGGGGGCTCATATATCCGTTGTGACAGGGGTCCTGATGCAATATTATATAGAAGAAATGGCCAACCGGCTGATGGAACTGTATCCGATGTTAGACATCAGGATATATCCGATTACCAATCGCTTTTTCGGCGAACGCATTACGGTATCGGGACTTCTCACAGGACAGGATATCATTGCACAGCTTAAGGATCAGGAACTTGGTGACAGGCTTTTGCTGCCGGTTAATCTGCTGCGCAGCGGAGAGCAGATATTACTTGATGATGTGACGGTTACGGATATTGAAAAGGCTTTACAAGTCCAAGTGGATATTGTAAAATCAAGCGGATGGGATTTTATTGAAGCAATTACAGGGGTTCATGAGGGAACCGCTGACAGAACAGGAGAGAAATATGAATAAGCCGATCGTGGCTATAGTAGGCAGACCCAATGTAGGAAAATCAACCCTCTTTAATGCGCTGGCGGGAGAGAAGATCAGTATTGTAAAGGATACGCCGGGCATTACAAGAGATCGTATATATGCAGATGTAACATGGCTGGATAAGTATTTTACGATGATTGATACAGGTGGTATCGAGCCTGAATCTAAGGATATCATTTTATCTCAGATGCGTGAGCAGGCTGAGATTGCGATAGAGACGGCAGACGTGATCGTATTTATGGTAGATGTCAAGCAAGGGCTTGTGGATGCGGATTCCAAGGTTGCTGATATGCTGAGGCGCTCCGGTAAGCCGATCATACTTGCAGTCAATAAGGTAGACAGCTTTGAGAAGTTTGAAGCAGATGTATATGAGTTCTATAATCTCGGCATCGGAGATCCGTTTCCGATTTCGTCTTCCAACAGGCTCGGTTTGGGAGAGGTGCTGGATGAAATCATCAGACACTTCCCGGAGGAGACACCGGAGGAGGAAGAGGATGAACGGCCGAAGATTGCGATTGTCGGTAAACCGAATGTCGGCAAGTCTTCGATTGTCAATAAACTGCTGGGAGAGAATCGTGTCATTGTGTCTGACATTGCGGGTACGACACGTGATGCAGTCGATACACCTGTCATGCATGACGGCAGGGAATATGTATTTATTGATACTGCAGGTCTTCGCAGAAAGAAAAATGTCAAGGAGCAGCTGGAGCATTATATGATCATCAGGACAGTCAGTGCAGTTGAGCGTGCAGATGTCGTGATTATTGTCATTGATGCGGTCGAGGGAATTACGGAACAGGAAGCAAAGATTGCAGGCATTGCGCACGAAGCAGGCAAGGCCGTTATCATAGCCGTGAATAAATGGGATGCTGTCGAAAAGGACGATAAGACTATTTACCGCTTTACGGAGAATGTCAGGGAGGTATTGGCCTATATGCCGTATGCGGAAATCATCTTCATTTCGGCGCTGACAGGACAGAGATTAACAAAGCTTTTTGACTTGATTGACATGGTCATTGAGAATCATGCGCTGCGTGTCGGTACAGGCGTGTTAAATGAGATTATGTCGGAAGCGGTCGCATTACAGCAGCCGCCGACAGATAAGGGCAAACGGCTGAAATTGTTCTATATTACACAGGTGGCAGTCAAGCCGCCTACATTTGTGATTTTTGTAAATGACAAAGAATTGATGCATTTCTCCTATACGCGCTACATTGAGAACAGGATCAGAGATGCATTCGGGTTCAGAGGAACACCGCTTCGATTTATCATAAGAGAGAGAAAGGAGCAATAAGAATCATGGAGCGTGTTATATGCCTTGTATTAGGCTATGTATTCGGATTGTTTCAAACAGGTTATTTTATCGGAAAGATGAATGGAATTGATATCAGAACGACAGGGAGCAAGAATGCGGGAACGACCAACGTACTGCGGACGCTCGGAACCAAGGCGGGTTTGATCGTATTCGCAGGAGATGCATTGAAGTGTATCCTTGCGATTGTATTGATCAGACTGATCTTTGGAAATACCTGTGCGGATTTTCTGCCACTTTTGGAAATCTATACAGGAGCGGGAGTTGTAGTGGGACATAATTTTCCGTTTTTTATGAAGTTTCACGGAGGCAAAGGAATTGCGGCAACAGGCGGTATGATCATTGCGTTTGATGCGCTGTGTACCGGGCTCGGTTTGATTGCCTTTTTTGGCGCTTTTTTGATTACGCATTATGTATCGCTCGGATCTTTGCTGGTATATGCAGGCTTTATGATAGAGGTAGTGATCTTGGGACAGGCAGGGCATTTCGGAATGACACAGCCTTATCTGAACGAGATGTACATAGTGGTATTCCTGATGACCGTTATGGCATATTGGAAGCACAAAGAAAATATCAAGAGACTCCTTGCAGGAACTGAGCGCAAGACGTATCTGTCCAAGAAAAAACAGGAAGAACAGAAGGCACAGCAAATGTCGGATCGGGAGCCGGAAGGAGAACAGAAGGATGAGTAAAGTAAGTGTGATAGGTGCAGGAAGCTGGGGGACTGCACTTTCTCTGTTGTTACACAAAAACGGACATGAGGTTACGGTATGGTCGATTGTGGAAGCAGAAATAGAGATGTTGAATCGGGAGCATGAACATAAGGATAAACTGCCGGGCGTGCAGCTGCCGGAGGATATGATATTTACTACGAATCTGCAAGAGGCAGTAGCAGGAAAGGAGCTGTTGGTACTTGCGGTTCCTTCTCCGTTTACGAGAAGTACGGCACATCTGCTTAAGGAAGTGGTAACCGACGGGCAGATCATCGTAGATGTGGCGAAAGGAGTCGAAGAGGGAACACTTATGACCTTGAGCCAGATTATTCATGAAGAGGTTCCGCAGGCAAATGTAGCTGTATTGTCGGGCCCGTCTCATGCCGAAGAGGTTGGAAAGGGGCTTCCTACAACTTGTGTGGTTGGGGCGAAGGATCGGAAAACGGCAGAATTCTTACAGAATACATTTATGAACGAAGTGTTCCGGGTCTATACGAGCAGTGATATGCTGGGAATAGAACTTGGCGGAGCATTGAAAAACGTCGTAGCACTTGCAGCGGGGATCGCTGACGGACTGGGTTACGGAGATAATACAAAGGCCGCCCTTATCACGCGTGGCATCAGTGAGATTACGCGACTGGGAATTGCCATGGGCGGAAAAGCAGAAACTTTCTATGGGCTGACCGGTATCGGCGATCTGATCGTGACGTGTGCCAGTATGCATTCCAGAAACAGAAGAGCCGGCATTTTAATCGGTCAAGGGAAATCCATGCAGGAAGCAATGGACGAAGTGAAGATGGTAGTGGAGGGTGTTTACTCTGCCAAGGCGGCAGTGGAACTATCCAAGAAATATCATGTGGAAATGCCGATCATTGAGCAGGTCAATCTTGTACTGTTCGAGGGCAAAGCAGCAGATGAAGCGGTCAGAGATCTGATGATCAGAGACAGAAAACTGGAACATCCTGAGATGGAGTGGTAATTGGAGGATCAAATATGAGTATGCAGAGTGAAGAATTCAAGAGTACAGGTGCTTATGTGGCATCAAAGGAACTGATGACAGCGGTCAATGTCGCGATTGCGTTAGAAAAGCCGTTGCTGATTAAGGGCGAGCCGGGAACCGGCAAGACGATGCTTGCACAGGCGATTGCCGACTCTCTTGGTAAAAAGCTGATCATCTGGAATATCAAATCAACGACCAAAGCGCAGGAAGGACTGTATGTGTATGATACCATCCAGAGACTGTATGACGGTCAGTTCGGTGAAGAAGGCGTAGATGATATTGCAAGATATATTAAGCTCGGAAAGCTTGGAGAAGCATTTTCTGCAGACGAGCAGGTGGTACTGCTGATTGATGAGATTGATAAAGCTGATTTGGAATTTCCGAACGATCTGTTATGGGAACTGGATCAGATGGAGTTCTATATTCATGAGACCAAAGAGACGATTACGGCAAAGCAGCGACCGATTGTAATCATCACTTCTAATGCAGAGAAGGAATTGCCGGATGCGTTTTTGCGCCGCTGTATTTTCCATTACATTGACTTTCCGGACAAGCCGCTTATGGAAGAAATCGTAAAGACACATTTTGAACATGTGGATGAGAATGTCCTCAAGTATGCGATGGAAACCTTTTATGAAATCAGAGAAATCAGAGATATTCGTAAGAAACCGAGTACATCTGAGTTGATTGACTGGATACGTGCACTGCAGTTGGGCGGAATCGATGCCGAGACAATTCAAAAGGAATTGCCGTTTGTGGGCGTTATTGTTAAGAAGGATGAGGATCTGGAGACTTTGAAACACCGCGTTTGATTTGACTGTTTATAATATGGGAGAATAATATGTTCAGTGACTTTTTTTACTTTATGCGAGGCAAGGGATTTGATGTCTCGCTTAGTGAATGGCTGACACTTATGAATGCATTAGATCAAGGACTTTGTAATTCCAGTTTTACAGAGTTCTATTATGTTGCGCGTATGATTTTAGTGAAGAGTGAAGCGGATTATGATAAATTTGACGGGATTTTTGAGGAATATTTCAAGGGCATCAAGATGGATGAAGAGGATGACATCGATAAGTTCTTGAAATGGCTGGACAAGCCGGATTTCGCAGAACTGCAGAAGGAACTTGCCAGATACGAACTGGAGGGGGAAGCCCTGCGGATCGATCTGGATAAAGAAGAGGTGCTTAAGAAGTATCATGAACGGTTGAAGGAACAGAACGAGGAGCATAACGGCGGAAGCCAGTGGATCGGGACGATGGGAAAGTCTTCCTTCGGCAATCTCGGAGGGCATCTCGGCGGTGTACGAATAGGCGGTACGACAGGATACCAGTCGGCATTTCAGGTCATCGGAGAGCGCAAGTTCAGGGATTTCAGAAATGATAAGCTGCTGGACAACAGACAGTTTCAGACGGCACTCAGACGTCTGCGTCAGTTTTCTACACGACTGGATATACCCAAGACGGAGCTGGATATTGACCAGACCATAGATAAGACCTGCAATAACGGAGGCTGTCTGCAGATCGTATTTGACCGTCCGAGAAAGAATGCGGTGAAGTTGCTGCTGCTCATGGATTCCGGCGGTACGATGATTCCTTACAGCAATCTGTTGAATGAACTGTTTCAATCCGTGCACAAATCCAATCATTATAAAGATGTTAAAACCTATTATATACACAATTGCCTGTATTCCAAGGTTTATAATACACCGGAGTGTGAGAACGGGGACTGGACGGATACGGAATGGCTGTTCAAAAATCTTGGTTCTGATTATAAAGTCATCATTGTAGGTGATGCAGCGATGGCACCGGAGGAACTGTATTCCAGCTCAGGCAATTACAGGGGGCCGAACGGAGGCCTGTCCGGCTATGAATGGCTGATGCTGCTCAAAAAGAAGTATAAGAAGATTGTCTGGCTGAATCCGAAAATGGCACCGGGGGATGCTCCGTGGAGAGAGGCAGAGACAGTCCTGAAGCATGAATTCAAAATGTACAAGCTGACGGTGGACGGCCTTAATCAGGCAATGAGCCATCTGATGGTTTCGAGGTAGCAGAGATATTAAGAGAAACATAAAATAGAATTGAAAATAGCATTTGAATGAGCTATACTGATTATATGAATATTTTGACATACAGGAGGCGGGAACAGTGCATAAAGTAATGATTGTTGACGACAATATGACGAATTTGATTATGGCCAAGAAAGCACTTGAAGAATTGTATGAGATCGTTCCCGTCAATTCCGGTGAGATGGCACTTGAGTTCTTACGTGATATGCCGGAGCCTCCGGATCTGCTGCTGTTGGACGTAGATATGCCGAATGTAAACGGGTTTTATGTCATCAGTGAGATGAAGAACAACAATAAACTTGCCAATATACCTGTTATCTTTCTGACTGCACAGGATGATGAGACGACAGAGGTTGAGGGATATTTTTTAGGAGCGATCGATTACATCAGAAAGCCGTATACGACTGCACTCCTTCAGAAGCGGCTGGATATACATATACGTTTGCTTGAGAGTGAGCGACGTCTTAAAAATTATAATAATACCCTGTCACAGACTCTAAAAGAAAAGACACATAATATCGTCGAGTTGCAGTATGCGATCGTAGAGATGTTCATTGACCTGATGGAGAAAAGGGATATGACGGCAGGGTTTCATGCCAGAAGAGTTGAAAAGTACATGGATGTATTCCTGCGCGAGGTTATCAAAAGCGGGAAATTCAGTATATACGCAGAGGATGTGGAGGGCTTCATATTTGCTTCCAAAATACACGATATCGGAAAGATCAGCATTTCCGACCGCGGCTTGCTCACCAACGTCGCGGATTTGAGCCTCCAAGAGGTGGAGGAATTGAAGAGCCATACGCTGCTGGGTGCGGAGGCGATACAGAAAGTCATTGCGGTCATATCCCAGAACAGTTTTTTGAATTATGCATATAATATGTGTCGTTTTCACCATGAGAGATGGGATGGAAAGGGGTATCCGGACAAGAAGCTTACGACGGATATACCTGAGGAAGCTCGTATACTTGCAATTGTTAACAGCTATGATGAGTTTCGGACGAAGAATGACGGCAGAAAACCGTTGACGCATGAAGAGGCAATCAACAGGATACGACTGTGGAGCGGAACTTATTTTGATCCTGATTTGGTGGAATTATTCTTAGCCGTAGAGAAAGACATTGAAAGAGCATCGCTGACATAACAGGAGTAATGCATATGTACAGATCGATCAGAGAGAGATATTTTGGCACAGATCTTCCGATGGAAGTGCGTGTGTTCAATACCAATCATGTCATTATCAATTCAGGGTTGATTCTAACGATTTTTCTTTCCCTGATATTTATGCCGCAGACCAGAGCTGCATTGGTGTTGATCGGGACGTTGGCACTTGGCATCATAACACTTTTTGAAGCAAACAGGACAGGCAGGTTTACCTCCTGTTCTGTTGTTATGTCTATTGTTCTCAATTTCATTCTGCTTCCCTGTATCTATTTCTGCTATGATTCACTGGTCTGCTGTATTCCGGTTTACTGCATACTGGGAATTGTTTATACCATTCTGCTGATTCACGGACGGCTCGGCTTCTTTCTCGTGGCAGGAGAGGTCATATGGCATCTGTGTATGTTCTGGTATGGATATGGTCATTTCGGATTGAATGTCGGAGTCAATTCATTGAAGGACTGCATTGCTGTTGTGATCGGAATTGTATTTGCGGGACTTTTTGCAGGCTTGGAGATCAAATATAAGCTGACACTTTTTAAACAGGAACAGAAGAATGCAGAGACGGCACATTTGGAGGCAATGGATGCCTATATTGCAAAAGATATGTTCCTGATCAATATGTCACATGAAATCAGGACACCGATGAATGCGATTCTCGGAACTACGGAGCTGCTGTTGGATTATGATATCAATGAGCATGTTCGTGATAATGTCTACAGCATTTTGAATTCCTGTAATGCACTCTTGACGATCACGGATGACATGCTCGATCTGACCAAGAATGAAACAGGAAATATAAAAATATTTAATACGGAATATGATATTACAGAGGTGCTTTCGGATATTGTCAATATGATGTCGGTCAGACTGATGGAATCAGAAGTAGAGTTTTTTGTCGATATTGATATGGATATTCCTTATCTGTTATACGGAGACGGTGCCAGACTGCGGCAGGTATTTATCAATCTGTTGAATAATGCGGTGAAGTACACGAAATTCGGAAGCATTATATTACGCGTTACATATGAAAGAATCGGTGAAGATAAGATATTATTAAAGGCTGATGTGGCAGATACGGGAATCGGCATCAAGGAAGAGAATCTGTCTCAGCTGTTCTCCAGCTATCAACGTTTGGAGGAAGGTGCTGCCGAGAATCGAAAGATTGAGGGGACGGGGCTTGGACTTGCGATTTCACAGGAGATAGTGGAAAGAATGGGCGGTAAGATTACTGCGCAGAGTAAATATCGTGTGGGAAGTACATTTTCATTTGATGTTCCGCAGACATTGATGGCAGATATTCCAATCGTACATCTGGAGAACATCAGTCAGCCCAGTATTCTTGTCTTTGAAGAGAACGAAACGTTCCAGACCGTACTGACGGATATTTTCCAGAGGATGGGATACCATGCGCAGTATGCGCAGAATAAAGTCATGTTTGAAAATCTTCTGGTTGAAGGAAAATATACGCACATTTTTATTGCCCAGAATCGATATGAAGAGGTGCATAAAATATTAAACAAACAGTTGACATCCGAGTGTCTGGCAGTGATTTCAAATGTAAATCAAATGCCTACAATCGATAAGTTCGGCTGTATATTGATTCGTCCGCTTCACTGTATCAATGTAGCTGCAGTATTTTCAAACGAAAAGAATAAAGCGGTGAGAGAGGTTATCAAGAAGGGCGGTTTTGTATGTCCGGATGCACATATACTGGTTGTAGATGATAATATCACGAATCTGAATGTTGTAAGCGGACTGCTGAAGAAGTATGAGGCAAATGTCATCATGGCAAACAGCGGTGCCGAGTGTCTGAACGTAGTAGCAACCGAACCGGTGGATTTGATCTTTTTGGATTACATGATGCCGGAAATGGATGGGATAGATACGCTGATGAAAATCAAGGAGATGGATCGCGAGGAAATCAAGAATATTCGCGTGATTGCCTTGACAGCCAATGTAGTCAGCGGCGCAAGAGAGATGTTCATGGAAGCCGGGTTTGATGATTATATTTCAAAGCCGATAGAGACAGACCGTATGGAGCGTGCACTGCGTATACATCTGCCCAAAAATCTGGTTGTGGGAAGAAATTGAACAGATGGTTTGATTGAGGATTGAGAGATGTCCAAAAGAGAGAACGGTAAAAAGTTAATAGACAGGTTGCTGCATTACTTTCTGAGCGATTCTGTACCGATGCGGGCAAAGCAATTTGATTTGGTCGTGCTATATTTGCTGCCGACTTCTGTTACTATGAGCATCATATTGTTCTGCACCGGGCAGGATTATGAACTACTCATGTTTGTATTGATTGAGTCAGCGTTAATGCTTGGAATATGGTATCTGGCACACAAGTACTATTCGTTGAAAAAGGCATCTTATTTGTTGTGTATATTGTTGAACTTCTTTATTTTTCCAATCTGTTTTTTTAGTGAGGGAGGCATATACAGCGGTATTCCATTGCTGTTTGTAGAGGGGATCATCATTACCTGTTTCCTGATGGACGGCAAATGGTTGGTTAACATGCTGGCGATTGAGATTATCTGGTATGGGTTCATTATCATTTACAGTTATCTGCATCCGGAATCGGTCATATATCCTGAGGGAAGAGTGAGTTTATATATAAGCATCGCATACTTTTTTGTGGATGCATCATTTGTAACGGTGTTTGTAATCGGATATCAGTCATGGATACATCGGAATACAAGAAATAATATTGCCAAATCCAAATCTGAGGTTGAGCATGCCAGACAGGCAAAAAGTAAATTTCTTGCAAATATGACACATGAGATCAGGACGCCGATGAATGCAATTATCGGAATGACGGATTTGATTCTGAAAGAGGAATTGAGCGATGGCGCGCGTGAGGAGACAGAAGTGGTAAAAGAGGCATCCTCCGAGCTGCTGAACATCATCAATAATATATTGACTTATTCCAAACTGGATTCCGGAAAACTGGAGTTATTACCGACCAAGTATCGTTTTGATGAACTTATGAATGAGGTCACGCAGACCGTTTCAGTGGAATTGCAGGGCAAGAACATAGATTTTCATGTCAATATCGATCCGACGATTCCAATCGTACTGTACGGAGACGATATTCGTATCAAACAGATCTTTCTGTCATTGCTGTTCAATGCACTTCGATATTCTGATGACGGCCGTATCATTATGGAGGTAAAGAAGGAATACCTGAGTAAGGAGCATAGTGTCACGCTTCATTGCTGCGTATCGGATACGGGACTGGGATTATCACAGGTGGATATCGATGCTATTTTCGGCGCTTATGAGAGATATGATTCCAGACAGGGCAGTAATATGAAAGGAATGGGACTGGAATTATCCATCTGCAAGGAACTGCTGCATCTGATGGGCGGTGAATTGAAGATATCCAGCATTGTAGGAATCGGTATGTCGATTGAATTTGAATTTACCAATGCTGTCGTGGAAGACATTCCGATTGTCAGGCTGAAGGAGGACGACAGCAGGCATGTGCTGATCTATGTTTCCAACAATATGGAAGAGAAGGCATGGAAGATCCTAAATGATAATTTCAATATCAGACCTGAATATGCTTCAAGCCATACGGCTTTCCTAAATAAAGTAAGTGAGCGACGGTACAGTCATATCTTCTTACCGGACAGCGCATATCAGAATCTGAAGGATGTGCTGGAACAATATGAATGTGAGGACTATACATATGTCATTACGGATTACAGACATGTCTTTTGCGATTTTAATAACTGTAAGCTGCTGCGCAGACCGTTGTCATGCTTGAATCTCGGAGATGTTTTCAATGATAAGTGGGTACAGGAGAATTATCAGGCACCGGTACAGAGAGAGAATGTCGAGTTTCCGAAGGCAAAAATTCTGGTGGTCGATGACAATATGGTCAATCTGAAGATTGCCGCCGGCATTCTGGAAAATTTCAAGATCATAGCGGATACAGTCAAAAGCGGTGAAGAGTGCATAGATATGTTGAAGAAAGAGAAGTATCATATGGTGCTCTTGGATCAATTCATGCCGGATATGAATGGTATTGAGACACTGCATAATATTAGAAAGATTCCGGGCGCATATTACAAAGAACTGCCGGTACTCTGTATGACAGCCGATTTTGGAGGCGAAGTCAGAGAACATCTGATTTCGGAAGGATTTCAGGATTATATTGCCAAGCCGATTAAGATTTATTATCTGGAGCGTTTCCTGCGGAAGTATCTGCCGGAGGAATTGATGATTATTTCGACGAAATCGGAGGAAGCTTCCGAGCCGATGAAGACAGAAACTCCGTCTGATGATGTGGCAGATTTGAGTCTGCAGCCTGCGGTCGGAATCTCCACGGTCGGAGGCAGTGAGGAAATCTATATTGCAATATTGAATACATATTATAAAGAGGGACAGGATAAGCTCGCAGAGATTCCGAAGATTTATGAGAGTGGCGATATTTCTCTCTTTACCACCAATGTGCACAGTGTCAAGGGCAGTTCTGCCAGTGTAGGCGCTTTGGGGATTTCAGCGGTATTCAAGACGCTTGAGATGGCAGGCAAACGCGGCGATGTGGATTACATCAATCAAAATCTGCAGCCGGCTTTGGAACAATTCAGGACGCTGTTAGAGGAAGTCAAGGCTTACCTATATGAAAGAGGAGCATTTGAAGCGGGCGGAGAGAATGATGCTCTTGAACCGTCGGGCAAGGAGGAAGTACTGAAGCTGGCAGAGGTACAAAAGCTGAAAGAGGCGCTTGAACAGATCAATCTGAAGTTGTGCGAGGAACTACTGAAGGAACTGGCTTCACACAACTATGGCAAGGAGTGCAATCATAAGATCGCGGGAATCAAGACCAGTTATGAAATGTTTGATTATCATAAGGTTAAGGAACTGATACAGGAGCTGCTCCAAGATATGAATTAGAACAGAATGCATATTTATTACCCCATTCCAATATATTTAGAATAAACAGGAATGGGGTATTTATATGGAGATATTTAACCTGTACAAAGACATACAAGCCAGAACCAACGGTGAGATATACATAGGAGTCGTAGGACCTGTCAGAACCGGCAAGTCAACTTTCATCAAAAGATTCATGGATCTGATGGTGCTGCCGAATGTGAAAAATGAATATGAATTCGGGAGGGCCAAGGATGAACTGCCGCAAAGTGCAGGGGGTAGGACGATTACAACGACGGAGCCGAAGTTCATTCCGCAGGAAGCGGCGAATATTTATCTGGAGGATGACGCAAGAACGCAGGCAAAGGTCAGATTGATCGATTGTGTCGGTTATATGGTCGAGGGTGCTGCGGGGCATATTGAGGATGCAAAGGAGCGTATGGTCAAGACTCCCTGGTTTGATTATGAAATTCCGTTTACGCAGGCTGCGGAAATAGGAACGAAAAAGGTAATCAATGATCATTCCACGATTGGAATCGTCATTACGACAGACGGCTCTTTTTCGGAAATCGACAGAGAAAATTACATACCTGCGGAGACGCAGACAATTCAGGAATTGAAGCATCAGAAAAAGCCGTTCATTGTATTGGTGAATACCGAAAGACCATATAGTGACGAGGCAAACCGTATTGCAGAGGAAATCTCCGAGCGTCATCAGGTCACGGCGATGCCGGTTAATTGTGAACAGCTGAAACGTGAAGATGTGAATCGGATCATGGAGCGCCTGCTCTATGAATTTCCGTTGTCTGCAGTAGAATTCTACATGCCGAAATGGGTGGAAATGTTACCTGACGACCATATTGTAAAGACAGAGTTGGTTTCCTGTATTCGTGAATTGATGCAGGGGCTGAATGTGGTGCGGGATATCGCGAATCGGGATATGGAACTGCAAAGTGAGTATATCAGGCATTGCAAGGTCGACAACGTCAATACATCGACAGGCTGTGCAAATGTCAATCTGGATATTGATGAGACTTATTATTATGAAATGCTCTCAGAGCTGCTCTCTGAACCGGTCAGAAGTGAATATCAGCTGATGCATATGCTGCAGGAAATGTCCGCAATGAAGCGAGAATACACAAAGGTACAGAGCGCGATGCAGTCGGTACGCTTCAAGGGCTACGGGGTAGTGACTCCGGAACGGTCGGAAATCATCCTGTCCGAGCCCGAGATTATCAAGCACGGAAACAAATACGGAGTCAAGATCAAGGCAGAGAGTCCATCCGTGCATTTTATCAAGGCCAATATAGAGACTGAGATTACGCCGATCGTCGGGACGGAAGAGCAGGCAGAGGATTTGATGAAATTTATTTCGCAGACCAAGAGTACTTCGGAAGGAATCTGGGAAACCAATATCTTTGGAAAGAGCATCGAGCAGCTGGTCAGAGACGGTATTGCCAATAAGATATCCATGATCGGAGATGAGAGTCAGATGAAGCTGCAGGAAACCATGCAGAAAATCGTCAATGATTCGAATGGAGGGATTGTTTGCATTATCATATAGAATGATGCTATAATGATGAAAAATCAGATTACTTGCAGGAGGACACAGCATGAGTGAAGTATACGATAAGTTATTGAAATGTTATGAAAGCTTTCGAGAGAAAGTAGACTTTACACCGGAGGTTGCTCTGGTTCTGGGCTCGGGGTTAGGCGATTATGCCAATGACATTCGTGTGGAGGCGACGCTTGATTATCATGAAATCGAAGGGTTTCCGGTATCGACGGTTCCGGGTCATGCGGGACAGTTCATTTTCGGATATGTGGGAGACGTGCCGGTCGTATGTATGAAGGGACGTGTACACTATTATGAGGGATATCCGATATCCGATGTCGTTCTGCCTACCAGACTGATGAAGATGATGGGAGCGAAGGTGTTGTTTCTGACCAATGCTTCGGGTGGTATCAATCCTGATTTTGGTGCAGGTGATTTTATGCTGATCACGGATCATGTATCAGTATTTGCGCCGAATCCGCTGATTGGTCCCAATATTGATGAACTGGGTACGAGATTTCCGGATATGAGTTCTGTTTATGACAAGCATTTGCAGGATGTGATCAGAGGCGCGGCTTCCGATATGAACATCAAACTGCAGGAGGGCGTATATGCACAATTGACAGGCCCGTCCTTTGAGTCTCCCTCAGAGATACAGATGCTTGGCAGACTCGGAATCGATGCAGTAGGTATGAGTACCGTCGTAGAGGCGATTGCAGCCAATCATATGGGTATGAAGATCTGCGGAATATCCTGTGTATGCAATCTGGCAGCCGGTCTGTCACCGAATCCGTTGACCCACGAAGAGGTACAGGAAGCAGCAAATCAGGCGGCCCCTTTATTTAAGAAGCTTGTCACTGAATCCATCACAAGATTTTGACAATATGTATTGTATTATACTAGATATTGTGCTATTATGAAAAAGTAATTTGGCACTCACAATATTTTTTAGGAGGAAAAAACATGAAAAAGAAATTATTGAGCGCTTTACTTTGCGTAACGATGGTTGCATCATTACTTGCAGGTTGTGGCAGCAAGAATACTTCAGCAACATCTGACGGTAAAGCAGAACTGGCTTTGGTGACTGACCTTGGAACGATTGATGACAAGTCATTTAATCAGGGCGCATGGGAAGGACTTAAGAAGTATGCTGAGGAGAAGGGCATTTCATACAAGTACTATCAGCCTCAGGAAGCAACAACAGATTCTTATATTGAGACAATCGGTCTTGCTGTAGAAGGCGGAGCTAAGTTGATCGTATGTCCCGGTTTCTTATTTGAAGAGCCGGTATTTATCGCTCAGGATACATATCCTGATGTAAAATTCATCTTATTGGATGGTGAGCCGCACAATGCTGATTATTCAACCTACAAGACAGGTGACAACGTAATGCCTATCCTGTTCAAAGAGGATCAGGCAGGCTTCCTTGCAGGCTATGCAGCAGTTAAGGATGGCTATACAAAGCTTGGATTCATGGGTGGTATGGCAGTTCCCGCAGTTATCCGTTACGGTTACGGATACATCCAGGGTGCAGATTATGCAGCTAAGGAACTCGGCGTGAATGTAGAAGTTATGTACAATTATACAGGAGCTTTTGCGGCAACACCTGAAGCACAGGCTATGGCAGCATCATGGTATCAGAGTGGCACGGAAGTCGTATTTGGATGCGGCGGTGCAGTTGGTAACTCAGTTATGGCTGCAGCAGAAGATGCAGGCACCAAGGTAATCGGTGTTGACGTTGATCAGAGCAGCGAGTCCGATACAGTTATTACATCAGCAATGAAGGAACTTTCCGTTTCTGTATATGACGGAGTTACAGCATTCTATGATGACAAGTTCCCGGGCGGAGCGACATCTGTATTTACAGCAGCAAACAACGGCGTAGGTCTTCCGATGTCAGCTTCTAAGTTCAATACATTTAAGCAGGCTGATTACGATGCAATCTTTGCACAGCTTGTTGACGGATCAATCAGTGTATATGATTCATCAGATGATGGTTCTACCGCAGATGTAACCTTGAGCAACACAACAGTTACTTACGTAGAATAGTTATAGTTCAGTCTTATATTGAGGGGTGCGATTTTTGCACCCCTTTCTATTCTTATTTTGGCAGATAAGAAGAAAACATGATTTGGGGGAACATTATGGAATATATTGTTGAGATGCTTCATATCACGAAAGAGTTTCCGGGAATCATTGCGAATGATGATATCACATTGCAGATCAAACCCGGAGAGATACATGCATTTCTCGGCGAAAACGGTGCAGGCAAATCAACCTTGATGAGCGTGCTGTTTGGTATGTACAAGCCAGAGAAGGGAGTCATCAAGATCAGAGGTGAGGAAGTAAAGATTTCCGGACCTTTGGAGGCTAATAAATACGGAATCGGTATGGTGCACCAGCATTTCAAACTGGTACACAATTTTACGGTATTACAAAACATCGTACTGGGGATGGAAACGGTAGAGCATGGTCTGCTGAAAATGGACGAGGCTCGTAAAAAGGTTGTCATGCTGAGCGAGAAGTACAATCTGTTCGTTGATCCCGATGCATTGATTGAAGATATTACGGTGGGCATGCAGCAAAGAGTAGAGATTCTGAAAATGCTGTACAGAGATAATGATATTCTGATATTCGATGAGCCGACTGCTGTATTGACACCGCAGGAAATCGATGAACTCATGAATATCATGAAAGGACTTGCTGTAGAAGGCAAATCTATCTTGTTCATCACACATAAGTTAAATGAAATCAAACAGGTTGCAGACAGATGTACAGTACTGCGCCGTGGTAAATATATCGGAACCGTGAATGTTTCGGATGTGGATCTGAAGCAGATGTCAGAGATGATGGTTGGACGTGAGGTAAGCCTGACGGTTGAAAAGGACGAGGCACATCCGACAGAGGTTGTTCTGGAGGTGGATCACCTGACGGTGAAGTCAACTCGGGAAGGCCATACCAAGAATGTTGTCAATGATGCATGTTTTACGGTCAGAAAAGGAGAAATCGTGTGTATTGCCGGAATCGACGGCAACGGACAGACAGAACTCGTGCATGCCATTACCGGACTCGGTACTATGAGCGACGGTACGATTAAGATCAATGGTGAGGATGTGACGAAGAAGTCGATTCGTTATAAGAATACGCACGGACTTTCGCACATACCTGAAGACAGACATAAGCACGGTTTGGTTTTGGATTATGATCTGGCATATAATCTGGTGCTGCAACAGTATTTTGATCAGGATTTTCAACATATGGGATTTATGAAGAATGATCAGATTTATGAATATGCAGAGTCGTTGATTGAGAAATATGATATCAGAAGCGGTCAGGGAGCATACTCAAGGGCACGTGCAATGTCAGGCGGCAATCAGCAAAAGGCGATTGTTGCAAGAGAGCTGAACAGGCAGCCGGATATCCTGCTTGCAGTGCAGCCGACCAGAGGATTGGATGTCGGGGCAATCGAGTACATCCATAAGGAGTTGATTAAGCAGCGCGATGCAGGAAAAGCGATTCTGGTAATCTCGCTGGAGTTGGATGAAGTTATGAATCTGAGTGACCGTATCCTTGTGATTCATGAAGGCAGTATCGTCGCCAATCTGGATCCCAAGAAGGTGACGGTTCAAGAACTGGGTCTGTATATGGCCGGTTCCAAGAAAGAAGGTGACAAGGAATGAGTAAGCTGAAAACCAAACGGAAAAATGCAGGCGGCACAGGTCTTGTTTCTTCTGTATTTGCCATTGTCATCGGCTTGATCTTTGGCTTTGTCATATTGTTGTTATCAAATCCCTCACAGGCATTACCGGGCTTTGGTACGATCTTGACGGGAGCGCTGACACATGGACTGAAGGGAATCGGACAAGTTTTTTATTATGCAACACCGATTATTCTGACAGGTCTGTCAGTTGGATTTGCTTTTAAAACAGGTCTTTTCAACATCGGTGCACCGGGACAGTTCATCGTAGGTGCTTTCGGAGCAGTATTTGTTGGTATCATGTGGACATCTCTCGGAGGAGTACACTGGATTGTGGCATTGCTTGCAGCAATTCTGATGGGCGCACTGTGGGGAGCAGTACCGGGCATATTAAAGGCTGTATTCAATGTAAATGAAGTTATTGCATCCATTATGATGAACTATGTCGGCCTGTATATCGTGAACTATACGACCAAGACATACACACCGTTGTTTAATAATCTGCGTAATGAGTCCAATAATGTTGCAGCAACGGCACAGATTCCCAAAATGGGGCTGGATAAGATATTCTCTGGTTCCAGCTTGAATGGTGGTATCATCATTGCCGTGGCGGTTGTTATCATAATCAATATCATACTTAATAAGACGACCTTCGGTTATGAACTAAAGGCAGTCGGATATAATAAAGATGCAAGTAAATACGCAGGTATCAATGAGAGAAAGAGTATCATTTTATCCATGATGATCGCAGGTGCCATATCAGGTCTGGCAGGCGGACTTTTATATCTAGCAGGCACAGGAAAGCACATAGAGATCGTCGATGTCCTGGGTTCGGAAGGCTATACAGGCATCTCGGTTGCACTCTTAGGTCTCAGCAATCCGATTTCGGTCATGGTGGCAGGTATATTCATTGCATATCTGACGACCGGCGGTTTTTATCTGCAATTATATGAATTTTCTACAGAAATCATTGATATCATAGTTGCGGTCATTATCTATTTCAGCGCATTTGCCCTGATGGTGAAGATGATGATTACAAGGTATAATGTATATAAATCGGAACTGCAGGTGAAGAAAGAAGAGAAGGAAGCAGTGAAGAAGAAGGGGGGCGTGTAGGATGGATGTTATTTATTTTATTTTCCAACAGACGATGTTCTTTACGATCCCTCTGTTGATCGTGGCACTCGGTGGTATGTTCTCGGAGCGTTCCGGTATTGTCAACATTGCACTTGAGGGTGTCATGACAATGGGAGCCTTTGTCAGTATCTTGTTCCTGAACATGACGGGTGGTTTCATGAGCGGACAGTTGCAGCTGATCATCGCAATTGTCATTGCGATGATTACGGGAGTTGTCTTTTCACTTCCGCATGCTTATGCTTCCATCAATATGAAAGCGGATCAGGTCATCAGCGGTACAGCACTTAATATGTTCGCACCTGCATTTGCCATTTTTATTGCAAGGATTATTCAAGGGGTACAGCAGGTGGAATTCAATAATACATTTCGTATTATGAGTGTGCCGGTATTGGGCAAGATTCCGATATTGGGCAAGCTGTTGTTTACCAATACCTATATTACGACTTATATAGGCGTGATGATATTGATTGTATCTACAATCGTATTATACAAAACGAGATTTGGCCTAAGGTTGCGTGCATGCGGGGAACATCCGCAGGCAGCTGATGCCGCTGGCATTAACGTTCATAAAATGCAGTATGCAGGTGTGATTATTTCGGGTGCATTAGCCGGGTTGGGAGGACTTGTCTATGTTGTTCCGACATCAACGAACTTTAATGCCACGGTGTCAGGCTACGGTTTCTTAGCCTTAGCGGTTCTGATCTTCGGACAGTGGAAGCCTATGAAGATTTTATATGCTTCTTTGTTCTTTGGATGTCTTAAGGCGGTTTCAGCGGCCTATTCAGGTATTCCGTTCCTGAATGCACTGGGCATTCCGAGCTATTTTTATAAGATGATTCCTTATGTTGCGACACTGATCGTTTTGGTATTTACCTCAAAGAATTCACAGGCACCGAGGGCTTCGGGAGTTCCGTATGATCAGGGCGCGAGATAATCTGAATTTATAAGAAAGAATGGTACAGAGAATGGAAGATATGCAGTTGATACGTGAGGCAATGAAAGCAAGAGAGTATGCATATACGCCATATTCCAAATACAAGGTTGGAGCGGCATTGCTCTCGAAATCCGGCAAGATTTATACCGGCTGTAATATAGAAAATGCGGCGTATGGTCCGACAAATTGTGCGGAAAGAACAGCTTTCTTCAAGGCAGTCAGTGAAGGAGAGCGGGAGTTCGAGGCGATTGCAATCATTGGCGGGTATGAGGAAAAGGCAGACAGCTATGCATTTCCGTGCGGTGTATGCAGGCAGGTTATGATGGAGTTCTGCAATCCGGAGACATTTATGATCATAACGGCGATATCGGAGTCAGACTATAAGAAATATAATTTGGGCAAATTATTACCGGAAGGCTTCGGCCCCGGAATCTTGTCGCAATAGAAAACAGAGGAGAATGTGCAATATGAATATCAGATTTTATAATGCCAGAATCTTAACCATGCAGAAAAACAGCGATATCTTTATCGGTGAGGTTTGGGTACAGGATGCCAGAATCACATATGTAGGTTCGGGAAAGGATGCCGGAGCAGTTCTGTGGGACAGAGAGATTGATGCAAAGGAAAATGTATTGATGCCCGGATTCAAGAATGCGCATACGCATTCAGCAATGACAGGAATGCGTTCACTGGCAGATGACCTGCCGTTATTAGACTGGCTGGAACAGCAGATATTCCCAATCGAAGGGAAGATGCAGCCGGAGGATGTCTATGAACTGACAAGACTTGCAATCATGGAGTATCTGACAAGCGGAATTACTTCTGTATTTGAAATGTATCTGGAACCGGAAGCCATTGCGAGAGCGTGTCAGGATACCGGAATGAGGATCGTACAGACAAGCGGAATCAATAAGTTCGGACCGACGATAGAGGTGCTGGAGGAGCGTTTCAAGAAGTTGAATGACGGGAATCCTTTGACGAGTTTTGTACTAGGCTTTCATGCGGAGTATACCTGTACAAAGGAACTTCTGGAGCAAATCGTGGCATTGGCACATAAGTATCAGGCTCCGATCTTTACGCATAATTCCGAAACTACAGAGGAAGTTGCAGGTTGTGTGGAACGTTACAATATGACGCCGACGGTATTTCTGGATTCTCTGGGAATGTTTGATTATGGCGGTGGCGGTTATCACTGTGTTCATGTGACAGATGAGGACATTGCGATTTTCAAGAAGAGAGGCATGACGGTTGTTACCAATCCGGGATCCAATACGAAGCTTGCAAGCGGTATTGCTCCGATTCAGAAATTCCTGGATGCAGGAATCAATGTAGCAATCGGAACGGACGGACCGGCAAGCAACAACTGTCTGGATATGTTCAGAGAAATGTTCTTAGTGACGGGACTTGCGAAGTTAAAGGCGAACGATGCTTCGGCGGTAGATGCCATTAAAGTACTTGAAATGGCAACAGTAGGCGGAGCCAAAGCCATGGGGCTTAATGACTGTGATGTACTTGCAGAGGGAAAATTGGCAGATATCATCATGATCGATATGCACCAGCCGAATATGCAGCCAATCAATAATATCGTCAAGAACATCGTGTACAGCGGCAGCAAGCAGAACATTAAGATGACGATGATTCATGGTAAGATACTGTATGAGGATGGCAATTACAATATCGGAGCAGATCAGGAAGAGATATATCGGAAGGCAAACGAAATCATGGACAGGTTGAAAAAATAAGAACCGTTGTATGGACAATAGATTGAAAAATTGTTCGAGGCAAATAATATAATCCCGGGTCACTTGAGTGACCCGGGATTATTATGATTACCCGTATAGGTACGCCTTTATATCTTATATACTAGACTTCGGTCTCGTCAAACTCTTCGTTGTCGAGGAACTCATCAAAGGCATCGGCAACTGCTTCATATACCGCATCGTCTTCAATGTATGACAGAGTAGGCTCTGCATTTACATCATTTTCATCCTCTTCATATTCATAAAACCATACCTCGCCATCAGCACTTTCACCTTTTTCATCAAGTGGAAGCAGAGCGATATAATCCTTTTCGGCTACAGTAAGTATTGTTATAATAGCACAATTGACCTTGCTGCCATCGTCCAATTCCAATTCAACGGTCATATCTTCATCTTGCTCAGTCTCATATCCGTTTGTATTTTCCTGTTTATCCATAGGGGACTCCTTTCCTTGCACATAATTATGTAGTCTTTTATCACGACTGATATTGATATTACCATTCTACACAAAATATGTTTATTTTTCAAGGATAATTGTGAGAATGTTTTCGACAGAAAGTTTTATTTTTTTTATTTTACTAATTTTATTGACAATGAAAGGAATTGTACTTAAAATGAATAAGGAAAGAGTATATCATTTACAGTCGTATTTTAGAGTGTTATAGGGGAACTTCATGGATAATTTGGATAAAATCGAGAAACTGAAGAAGATGATTCAAAATACGAATAACATAGTCTGCATGCTTGGAGTCGGAATGGGCATGGAGTGCGGCTTGCCGAACAGATGGAGCAATGAGGAGGCATACCGTGTCGAAAGGGAATACAAGTATTCTCCGGAAGAAATCTATTCAGCTGTTTTCCTAAGTACAAGGACAGAATTGTTTTATGAGTATTATAAAAAGGAATGTCTGCATCTGGATGTAAGACCGAGTGAGGCATATACTGCATTGATCAAGCTTGAGAAGCAGGGGAAGCTAAAGGCATGTATCACACACAATATCCAGAGTATGGCAGTACAGGCGGGAGTCAAGAATGTAATCGAACTGCACGGTTCCATACATGATAACAGATGTCCTAAGTGTGGCAAGAGGTACTCCGCAGAATATATGAAAAATGCAATCGGAGTTCCGTTGTGTGACGTATGCAAATCCCCAATCAGACCCATGGTAAAGCTACAGGGAGAAATGATGCGTAACGACCGAATGACCGAGGCGGCAAATGTCAGTGCACAGGCAGACATGATCATGGTGCTCGGCATCAATCTGAACCATCCGATGGTGAAGACATTTACGAATTATTATACAGGAAATCAACTGATCTTGATTACAAAGAATGAAC
Organism: uncultured Lachnospiraceae bacterium; assembly: GCA_964638005.1. Taxonomy (GTDB): domain Bacteria; phylum Bacillota; class Clostridia; order Lachnospirales; family Lachnospiraceae; genus JAAYYM01. Next base: position 92,770 of record CAZWXS010000001.1, on the reverse strand, counting down.
ATTTTACAGACAAGCAGGCTGATTTGTGCATTTACAGCGAGGTAAAGGATCTCCTGCCGTTAGTGGTTTGAGTAATGACAGTACATAATACAAAAGAGGGTATACTGACTCACTCACAGTATACCCTCTTCGTTTTACAGAGGGGCTGTGAATATGTTATAATTAAGGGAGAGCTCTCGTTGCGAAGCAATGAGATGCCCTTAATAAGTATAATTAAGGGAGAGCTCTCGTTGCGAAGCAATGAGATGCCCTTAATAAGTATAATTAAGGGAGAGCTCTCGTTGCGAAGCAATGAGATACAATGATAAAGGATGGTACACGACATGAAGGCTGTGAATACAATACCAAGGACAGATCAGACAAAATACCGTATCATGCCGGGCAATCCATATCCGCTGGGTGTCACGAAAATCGGAAAAGGTATCAATTTTGCTGTCAGTCTTCATCGGGAGTGCAAGTGTATATTGCATTTGTTTCAGTGCGGAAGCAAAGAGGCTTTTTTACGGATTCCGCTTGGCGGGGAGTATGCTGTCGGAACAGTCTACAGTGTCAGGATAGAGGGATTAAAGGAAACAGAGTTTGAGTATGCGTATGTTGTGGATGATGTGCCATGGATTGATCCGTATTCCGTCAGTCTGACAGGAAGAGAGCAGTGGGGTGTCGGCTGCAGCAGGGATGAGAATGAGATGCATTCTCGGGTAACCGTATGTGAATATGACTGGCAGGGGGATCAGTCTCCGAGATATCCGTTTGAACAGGTTATTATGTATTCGATTCATGTGCGCGGATTTACCAGACATAGTTCATCGGGGGTCAAGGCGAAAGGAACATTTCGCGGTATCATTGAGAGGATTCCATATCTGAAGGAACTCGGTATCAACCAGATTGAACTGCTTCCAGCTTATGATTTTTATGAATTGGCTGACGAGGAGGATTTGTTGCCGAGCGGTCATCCGAAGTATGAAAAAAAAGAAGATGAGGGTTCCAAGACAGAGAGAGTCTATGAAATCAATTACTGGGGCTTTACAGAAGGCTTCTATTTCACGCCTAAGGCCTCGTACGCATATGACAGAGATGCGGCGGCAGAATTCAAGGATATGGTCAAAGCATTGCACAAGGCAGGCATTGAAGTGGTCATGCAGTTCTATTTCCCGAAATGTGTGAATCGAAATCTGATATTGGATTGTATCCGGTATTGGGTGTTAGAGTACCACATTGACGGTGTGCATCTGCAGGGCGAGGAACTTCCGGTGACTTTGATCGCGACCAACCCTGTGCTTGCAGATACGAAGATTTATTATTATGATTTTGATGTAGAGGAAATCTATAAGAGAGCGTTTCATGGAAAAATCAAGAACCTTGCCCTCTACAATCAAGAGTTTTCATGTGATATGAGAAGATTTCTGAAGAGTGATGAGGATATGCTGCAGGCATTTACATATCGCATGAGGCGGATACCGCAGGAAACCGGTGTGATCAACTATATGACACAGTATGAGGGATTCACGCTTTACGATCTGGTTTCGTATGATTTCAAACACAATGAAGCAAACGGCGAAGAGAATCGGGACGGCAATAATTACAATTACAGCTGGAACTGTGGTATAGAGGGACCGACGCAGAAGAAAGCCGTATTGGCATTACGCAAGAAGCAGATGAAGAATGCACTTGTATTTCTGTTCTTAAGTCAGGGAACTCCAATGCTGCTTGCCGGAGATGAGGCTGCCAATACACAGGGAGGCAATAACAATCCATATTGTCAGGACAATGCTACGGCCTGGGTCGTATGGGGAAAGAACCGTTTCAGTCAGGAAATATATGAATTCACGAAGCATATGATTTCACTCAGGAAGGCACATCCGATCCTGCACAGATCGGAGGAACTGCGGATTATGGATTATATCTCCTGCGGATATCCGGATCTGTCATACCATGGAGATTCGGCATGGTATCCAAAGTTTGATAACCATATTCGTCATATCGGCGTGATGTTGTGCGGCAAGTATGCCATGAGGAGCAGAACAGAAGAGGATAATTTCTTCTTTATCGCATGCAATATGCATTGGGACATTCATGAGTTCGGGCTGCCGAAGCTGCCTAAGGCAATGCAGTGGTATATCAAAGTGGATACCGGAGCAAAGAACGGCTGTGATTTTTATGAGGATGGCGAAGAAATCCTGCTGTCCAATCAGGAAAAGCTGATTGTGGCAGACAGAACGACCGTGGTACTGATTGCACTTGAAAACACTTTGTGCTATGATGTGAAGCGGAATAAAAAAGATGTGAAAGGCACGGTAGAACGAAAATGATAGACGATAAGAAAATACTATTCAGCGGAATGCAGGCAACCGGTAATCTGACTCTGGGCAATTATCTGGGAGCATTGAAGAACTGGGTCACGCTCAGCGATGAGTACGAATGCTTTTATTGTGTGGTGGATTTGCATTCCATCACAATCAGGCAGGATCCGGCGGAGCTCAGGAAAAGAGCGAGAGCATTGCTGACATTATATATTGCGGCGGGACTGGATCCGGAAAAGAATTGCATCTATTACCAGTCACATGTATCAGGTCATGCAGAGTTATCATGGATACTGAACTGCTATACCTACATGGGCGAACTGAGCAGAATGACACAGTTCAAGGACAAGTCAGCCAAGCATGCGGATAACATCAACGCAGGACTGTTTACATATCCGGTATTGATGGCGGCGGATATTTTGCTGTTTCAGTCGGATGTTGTTCCGGTCGGTGTGGATCAGATACAGCATCTGGAGATAACAAGAGATATTGCACAGAGATTCAACGGAATCTACGGAGATGTATTCACCATTCCGGAGCCTTATTTGGGCAAGGTCGGAGCCAAGATCATGAGTTTACAGGATCCTGCAAGGAAAATGAGCAAATCGGATGAGAACCCGAATGCAAGTATTTATCTGTTGGATGATCCGGATACGATCATGAGGAAGTTCAAGCGTGCCGTGACGGATTCGGAGGCACAGGTTCGTTATCGGGATGAGCAGCCGGGAGTCAAGAATCTGATCGATATCTATTCGGCCTGCATGGGTATGACACCTGTGGAGGTGGAGAAGGAGTTTGACGGCAAGGGATACGGAGATTTCAAGGAGGCTGTCGGCGAGAGCGTTGTATCGGTTCTGAAGCCTGTACAGGACAGGGTGGCAGAGTTGTCCAAGGATAAGGACTATATTGATCAAATGATCAAAGCAAATGGGGAAAAAGCAAATTATTATGCAAATAAAACATTGCGGAAAGTACAGCGTAAGGTTGGATTTCCGGACAGGATTCGCTAATTATATATAGATAATCATATATAGAAGGAGGCTGATGGTTATGTCAGAGGAAAAAGAAAAGACGCTGGAAGAGGTCATGCAGATTCTGGAACTGCAGGAAGAAATCCTTCAGTTCACACATTTTACCAACGCAGATGCATGGGAATTGGGCAACATCATTGTAACAGAAGCAAAGAAAAGAGAGCTGTCTGTTGCAGTCAGCATCAAATTGAATAATGGTGTGACAGTCTTTCAGTATATGTTTGACGGAAAAACACCGATCAACGAAAACTGGCTGGAGAGGAAGTTCCATACGGTCCGAGATACGGAAACAAGCAGCCTGTATCTGTATACAAAATTGGAGAAAACGAATCGGACGATGCAGGATGTCTATATGGATGAAAGCATATATGCCAATTCCGGCGGAGGTTTTCCGATACGGATAGAGGAAGTAGGCGTGATCGGAGCTGTCATCGTATCAGGGCTTAATCATGTGGCAGATCATGACCTTGTAATCAAATGTTTGTCAAAATATCTGCATACGGACGAAGTTCCGCGCATCAGAGATGCATACTGAGCAGTACCGGAGCAGGAACAGAGAAGTGTCATAAATTAAAACAGAGCCGCTTATCATTAAGATTGAGCGGCTCTGTTTCTTATTCTTATTCCTATTCTGATTTTACTTCTTTCCAAAGTTGATTGTAGTATTCGTCCATTTCTTCACCAAGGTATGTAAAGGTGGATAATTTGTATTGAGACAGATCAGGGAATGCGATGGAACTGTTTTTGATATCCTCATCTTCAATCAATTCCTTGGCAGCATCATTCGGTGTTGAATATGTAATGTAATCAAAATTCTTAAGTGCGATGTCTGCGCGGCACATGAAGTCGATGAACTTCTCAGCATTTTCCTTGTTTTCTGCATTCTTGGGGATGACCCAGGAATCAATCCAGATGTTGGTGCCTTCTTCCGGAATGACATATTCCAAATCCGGATTCTCACGCTGTGTATAGATGGCTTCTCCGGAATAGATCACTCCGATGGCAGCCTCACCGCCGATCATCTTGTCTCTGACCTGATCGATGACATAAGCCTGTGTCAGTGGCTTCTGTTCAATCAAGAGATCGCGCGCCTCTTCCAGTTGGGCAGAATCTGTTGAATTGATGGGATATCCTGCATAGGAGAGTGCGACCATAAATGCATCACGTACAGAATCCTGCATCAGAATGTTATCTTTATACTGCTCATCCCAAAGTACGCCCCAGCTGGTTACCGGTTCTGATACCATAGTCTTATTGTAGAGGATTCCGACAGTACCCCAGCAATATGGTACAGAGTATTTATTCTCGGGATCAAACTGCTGTGACTGTGTCCAGTAGTCAGCACCGATATTAGTGCTGTTCGGAACATTGTCAAAGTTGATTTCTGCAAGCAGATCATTGTCAATCATCTTTTGAATCATGTAATCGGAAGGACAGATGACATCATACTTTGAGGCACCGCTTTCTACCTTTGGATACATGATTTCATTTGTTTCAAATTCATCATAGACAACTTCAATACCTGTTTCTTCCTGAAACATGGTCAGTACGTCAGGGTCGATGTATTCGCCCCAATTGTAAACGACAACCTTGCCGTTTGCGGATGCTTTGCTTCCACACCCTATAGCAGACAGGCAAAGGCATACACAAAGCATTAAAACGAGTGACTTTTTCATAATATTCTCCTTCATTCATGTGTTATTTCTTTATGGTTCTCTCTTTCCTTCTTTGGTGTCTTATTCACCAGAAAGAGGAGAATCAATACCGATAGAAAGAGAAGCGTTGACAAAGCATACATCTCAGGCTTGATTCCCTTTTTGACCTCGGTATAGATTTTCGTAGATAATGTATCAAATCCCGGACCTTTTGTAAAGTGTGTAATGATAAAATCATCAAGCGACATCGTAAAAGAAAGCAGGAAGCCGGAGGCAACTCCCGATAGTATTTCGGGGAATATGACCTTGAAAAATGCATATATCTGTGAGGCACCGAGATCAAGGGCAGCCTCGTAAGTACTATAGTTGACCTGTCGTAATTTTGGCATGACGCTCAAAATGACATATGGTATGTTAAAGGAAATGTGTGCAAGCAAAACGGTTGTAAAACCAAAGGTCGCACCAATCGCAATATACAGCAGCATAAAAGAAATACCGGTTACGATATCCGCATTGAGCATCGGGATATTCGTGACACCGAGATAGAAAGTACGCCATCTGCGCTTCATGCTAAAGATGCCGATGGATGCAGCTGTTCCGATGATCGTTGCAATGACAGCAGATAAGAGGGCTACAATCAGTGTCGTGGACAGAGCATTCATGATCTGTTCATTTTCAAACAGCGACAGATACCATTTGAAGGTAAATCCACCCCATTTAGCACGTGTTTTGCTGGCATTAAAGGACAGTACCATCAGCGTAACGATAGGAGCATACAAGAGAACGAAGATGAGAGCGACATATAATTTCTTTAACTTGCTTACAATCATGAAATCACTCCTCCGTCCTTATCATATTTTTCTGTAATAACCATACTGATGATGATAAAGATCATCAGAACCAGAGAAAGTCCACTGCCTGCGTGCCAGTTGCTTGCCTGCTTGAATTCCTGCTCGATGACATTACCGATCAGCAGAATCTTGCTTCCACCCAGCAAATCTGAAATGACGAAGGTGGTCAGCGCAGGAACAAAGACCATGGTAACGCCGCTGATGACACCGGGCAGACTGAGCGGAAATGTGATTTTGATAAAGGTCTGGATGCCGTTAGCTCCCAGATCTCTTGCCGCATTGATGACATTCCTGTCTATCTTGGACAGAACATTAAAAAGCGGCAGCACCATAAAGGGCAGAAAATTATAAACCATGCCTAATATAATGGCATAGGGTGTGTTGATGATATTCAAGGCAGGAAGATGCAGAAAGGACAGGATATTGTTGATTACTCCGGTCTTTTCGAGCAGGGTCTGCCATGCAAGCGTGCGCAGCAAGAAGTTCATCCACATGGGAAGGATAAAGATCAGCACGATGAAACTGGATTGATTGACATGCAGATTGCATAAAATCAAAGCCAGCGGATATGCAAGCAGTAAGCAGATCAGTGTGCTGACAAAAGAGAGCATAAGAGAAAGCAGGAGTGCTTTCCAGTTCTCCGGAGATATGATAGCGGCAATATTCTCAATCGTGAATGCGCCGACTTTATCTGTGAGTCCATAATAAAACACCATACCGAGTGGGATGATAATAAAAGCAATCGTCCAGAAGAAGTATGGTGTCGCAAGCAATCGTCTGTTATTCTTCAACGCCTACGGCCTCCTCATCCTCTGATTCAGGTTTGTGCATGATCTGAATGTCAAAAGGGTCAACATGAAGTCCTACCTTGGTTCCGACAGGGAACATATCTGTACTGTGTACCAGCCATTCATGTCCGTTTGCCATTACTTCCATCTCGTAGTGCACACCCTTGAAAATGAGATGAGATACAACCCCCTGGATCGTTCCTTCTGAAGGCTTGACCAGATCAATGTCTTCGGGACGGATGACGGCATCCACAGGTTTATTGTTACCGAAGCCGGTATCGACACATTCGAATCTGGCACCGAGTATTTCAACGAGCTTATCTTCAATCATAGTGGAGGCGATGATATTGCTGTCACCTATGAAATCAGCAACAAAGGCATTCTGAGGTTCGTTATAGATGTCTTCCGGAGTGCCGATCTGCTGGATATAGCCCTGATTCATGACTACGATCGTATCAGACATCGTAAGGGCTTCCTCTTGATCATGTGTAACATAGATAAATGTAATTCCGAGCTCATTTTTGAGTCGGATCAATTCATACTGCATATCCTGACGCAGCTTCAGATCAAGTGCTCCGAGCGGCTCATCCAAAAGAAGTACCTTGGGTTCGTTTACGATTGCCCGTGCAATCGCAATACGCTGCTGCTGACCGCCGCTGAGGGAATCCGGAGTACGATTTTCATATCCGTCCAGATTGACCAGTTTCAGTGCATATTTGATCTTATCCTGTATATAGTCCTGGCTTTTGTTCTTAATCTTCAGACCAAAAGCGATGTTATCGGCAACGCTCATATGAGAAAAGAGGGCATACTTCTGAAACACCGTATTCAGCTGACGCTTGTTGGGTGCAAGATTGGTAATATCCTTACCATCAAAAATAACACTTCCCGAATCGGGGCTTTCAAAACCACCGATAATTCTCAGTGTCGTTGTTTTACCGCAGCCGCTGGGTCCAAGAAGTGTAATAAATTCATTCTCTCGTATGTATAAATTAAGGTCATCCAATACCACATCTTTGTCAAAAGATTTTGTGATATTTTGTAGTTCTATCAGTTTTCTGCTCATATCAATAAATTATATACGGAATGCTATAAAAGTCAATGAATTTTAAGAAAATATATTAACAAAAAAAAGGAACTATGTTACTATTGTAAATGATGAATCATCAAGGAGGAACAAATATGAAGGGTGATAAGTATGTCGCATATGTGGCGACCTATACACAGGGTAATGATAAAGGAATACAAATTTATGATGTTGACGTGAATGCAGGCAGGATGACGGCAAGAGAGCAGGTAACCATTACCAATCCTTCTTATTTCACGATTTCTCATAATCTGAACTATCTCTATTCCATTACGGATCTTGGGGTTGAGGCATTTAAGATATCGTCGGACGGCGGGCTTGAGTTTGTTAACCAGGCGCCTATCAACGGTATGAGAGGATGCTATATCTCGACTGATTATACAGATCAATATATATTTGTGGCAGGGTATCATGACGGCAAGATTACAGTGCTGCGTATTCGTGAGGACGGCGGCGTCGGTGAGATTACCGATGAAGTGTTCCATAAGGGTATGGGGTCTATTTCTGAGAGGAATTTCAGACCGCATGTCAGCTGCGTGAAAATGACAAGAGACAATCATTATCTGTGTGCCGCAGATCTGGGACTGGATCATGTCAAGATATACAAATTCGATGAGAAGACCGGCAAGATCAAGTTGATCGATGTCGTCAGAAGCGAACTGGAGTCTGCACCAAAGTATATTAAGTTCCGTAAGGACGGAAGATTTGCATATATCATTCATGAACTTAAGAACATCATTGATGTATATTCTTATGAAGAAGAGGATAACGGTCCGAAGTTTACGAAGATACAGACGATTTCCACCTTGAATGAGTATCATGCAGGAGGATCGGCAGCATGTGCGATGAAGTTCTCCATAGATAACAAGAATCTGTTCTGTTCCAATGCAGGCGATAACTCTGTGGGTGTATTTACGATTGATGCCAAGACAGGACTGCTGAAAAAGAAATTCGTGCTTCCCGTCAGCGGGGACTATCCAAAGGATATCGGGATCTTCCCGAACACGAAATACCTTGTCAGCCTAAATCATGAATCCGACAGCATGACGTTCTTCCATGTAGATCTTGAGAAGAACACGATTGTCATGAACGGAAGAGAGTTAAAGATCAATAAGGGTAACTGCATCGTCATACTCAAGGTAAATGAGGGTTAATGGCGGATGCTGTCATCGGGATATCTACCTATAGAAATCCTTGCATGCATCAAGACGTGAATGCATGTTCTCAAACAACATATCCACCAAGGTGACTGCAACCATAGATTCAACGACAACGACCGCACGCGGAACGATTACGGGATCATGTCTTCCTTTGACGGAGACTTCAATATTTTCACCGTTTTGATTGACGGTCTGCTGTATGGATGTAATGGAAGGCGTTGGCTTAACGGAACATCGCAGTACGATATCATCCCCATCACTGATACCACCAAGGATACCACCGGCATGATTGGTCTTCTTGGTGATTTTATTTGATTTCATTTCAAAAGCATCATTGTTCTGCAGACCGGTCATAGCGGAGACTTCACAGCCGGAGCCGATTTCAAACGCTTTAACGGCGCCGATGGACATGACAGCCTTTGCCAGGTTTGCGTCTAATTTATCAAATACGGGCTGACCGATTCCGGCAGGCATGCCCTTCACGATACATTCGATTGTGCCGCCTGAGGAATTGCCGTTTTTCATACATTCGTCTAAATATGCAGAAGCTTGTGCTGCTGCATCGGCATCAGGCATACAGAGAGGATTGTTTGATATTTCTTCCCGAAGAAAGACATCATCATTGATCTGAATGGGTCCGATGGAACGGGTATAGGTACATATATCAACAGAAAGTTCGGACAATATTTTAGCGGCAATCGCACCTGCGGCAACGCGGCCGATGGTTTCACGCCCTGAAGAACGTCCGCCGCCTCTGTAATCACGGAAACCGTATTTGGCGTCGAAGGTATAGTCAGCGTGTCCCGGACGGTAATAGGAGGCGATTTCGCTGTAATCTTTTGATTGTTGAGTTTCATTGCGGACAATCATGGAAATCGGAGTTCCGGTGGTTCTGCCTTCAAAGATACCGGAGCATAATTCTACAAGGTCTGATTCCTTGCGAGGAGTTGCATATTTGGAATTGCCCGGTTTTCTGCGGTTCAGATATTTCTGAACATCTTCCGGACACAGTGCCAGACCTGCGGGACAGCCGTCTATCACGACACCGACAGCAGCACCGTGGGACTCACCCCAGGTTGTGATTTTAAATTGATTGCCATATGTGGAACCGGACATGATTATTCATCCTTTCTGGGTGGGGAGTTTGAAGAGTGGATTGCTCCGCGCTTTATGCTTTCACAATCCTAAAACCATTCGAAATCCGCCCTGGTATCCAGTATACAAGGTTTCAGAATGTTTGTAAACTACCTGAAATCATGAGTATAGAGCGGTTGGACATAAATCAGCGCAATGCGACAAAAAACAAAAAAATAAGTGCATTTCGGACAAGTATGTGATATGATATTCTGTGGTATGAATATATTTTGAAGAGGAAGTTGTAAAAGTGTATTTTCGAGAGAAAGTTATCCCTAAGATGATTACATTCGGAAAAAAGCATAAGATCTTCAAGTATCCTGTTTTGGCAATTGTAACAGGTTATTTTGCCTGTCATCATGTCGTACAGAATATATTCAAGGAGCGTTACAGATGCTTTGCATTGGCATCAGCGGTGCTGATTTTTCTGGTAAGCAGCAGTTTTACGGATCCGGTTCAGACGGAGAGATTTGCGGCAGAGACGACTTCAAAAGAAGAGAACGTAGAAAGTACACTGAGACTCAGCAGACTGCCGGAGGATATGGCACAGGATTTTGTGGTTCAGACAGGAACTGAGATTGCAAATGATGTGGTTACGGTATATGATGAAAATGAGAATCCGGTCGAGGCGTCCTTTGATGAGGATTGGAAGTTGATTCTTGTCAATAAACAGAATATGGTTCCGGAGGATTATTCATTTGAACTGGGAACCATCAGAGGATCCATTCAGGCAGATGTGAGAATCCTGGAGGATTTGAATCAGATGATAGAAGGGGCAAAAACAGACGGAGTCTATCTGACGGTTTGCTCGGGCTGTCGTGATTATAACAGACAGACAGTGCTTTTTGATAAGAAGATCAGAAACTATATGGGAAGCGGAATGTCCTATTTTGATGCATATTCAATCGCTTCGCAGGCTGTTACGATTCCGGGTAAGAGCGAGCACCAGATTGGTCTGGCACTTGATATCATCAGCAATAAATATTCTTCACTGGATGAAGGATTTGCCGATACGGAAGCAGGTAAATGGTTAGCTGCAAATTGTGACCAATATGGTTTTATCCTGCGTTACCCATTGGGTAAGGAAAATATAACCGGTATAGAATACGAGCCGTGGCATTTCAGATATGTAGGCAAAGAAGCGGCGGCATCAATTATGCAACAGGGTATTACGTTGGAAGAGTATGTAGAGCAGATAGGATTGAAATGATATGTATAAAGTCATCAAAAAAGAAGGCAGAGCCAAGCGAGGCGAGCTGACTACGGTTCACGGAGTGATACAGACTCCGGTATTCATGAATGTAGGAACTGCGGCAGCCATAAAGGGTGCTGTATCAACAGAGGATTTACAACAGATCAAGACACAGGTGGAGCTTTCCAATACTTATCATCTCCATGTCAGACCGGGAGATGAAGTAATCAAAAAATTGGGCGGGCTCCATAAATTTATGGTCTGGGACAAGCCGATTTTGACAGATTCGGGCGGCTTTCAGGTCTTTTCCCTCAGTGATCTGAGAAAGATCAAGGAGGAGGGCGTCTATTTTCATTCTCATATTGACGGACGCAAGATCTTCATGGGTCCGGAAGAAAGCATGCAGATACAGTCCAACCTTGCATCCACAATCGCGATGGCTTTTGATGAATGCCCGAATGCAAAGGCGGAACGTGAATATGTACAGCACTCCGTAGACAGGACGACCAGATGGCTGCTTCGATGCATCAATGAGATGGAGAGGCTGAATCTGCAGCCGGATACCATCAATCGGGATCAGATGCTGTTCGGAATCAATCAGGGAGCCATCTATCCGGATATCAGAATCGAACATGCCAAGCGCATATCAGAATTTGATCTGGACGGATATGCAATCGGCGGACTGGCAGTCGGAGAGAGCCACGCGGAGATGTATCACATCCTTGAAGAGACGGTTCCGTATCTGCCGGATGATAAGCCGACATACCTGATGGGTGTAGGGACACCTGCCAATATCCTGGAGGGGGTAGAACGCGGAATTGACTTTTTTGACTGTGTCTATCCGTCACGCAACGGAAGGCATGGCCATGTATATACGAATTACGGGAAGCTTAATCTGTTCAATAATCGATATGAACTGGATGACTCCCCAATTGAAGAAGGGTGCGAGTGCCCCACGTGTAAGAGATACTCAAGAGCCTATATCAGACATCTGCTCAAAGCCAAAGAAATGTTAGGAATGAGACTTTGTGTCTTGCATAATTTATATTTTTATAATATGATGATGGAAGAAATACGAGATGCATTGGATGCAGGCAACTTTACAGCATATAAGAAGCAGAAGCTTTCAAATATGACAAGAAATGATTAAATCGGAGGACAAGAAATGAACGGATTATTAAGCACAGCAACAGCAGCGGCTCCTGAAAGCAATATTATCATCATAGTATTGTATGTGGTAGTCATCGGAGCGTTTTTCTATTTTGCGATGGTACGCCCGCAGAAGAAGGAACAAAAGAGAATGGGCGCATTGCTTTCCAGCATGGAGGTTGGCGACAGCGTACTGACCAGCAGCGGTTTTTACGGAATTGTAATTGATATTACAGATGATACTGTGATTGTGGAGTTTGGCAATAACAAAAACTGCAGAATTCCAATGCAGAAGACGGCGATTACGCAGGTTGAGAAGCCGGAAGTTGAATAAGATCATACGAATCAGAAAATCGAGTGGGAAACTGCTCGATTTTTTGTTGTTGTATTTTGGTTAAGCTGTGTTTTTAATTCGTTGAGTAGGAGGTCGGCAATGGGGGTGAATATTTGGTATTTCTTCCATATGACGTACATTTTTGTTTCCAGGATGGGGGACAGGGGACGGAAGCAGAGGCCGCTGTCGGAATCGGTGTTGGTCAAGTGGTCGAATGTGAGCATGCAGCCCAGCCCCTCTTTTACAAATATGGAACCGTTGTAGGCAAGATTGACTGTGCCGGAGAGATCCAGCAGGTCTGATTTTTCTCTGCACCATCTGGGAATGTCAACTTCCATTGCTTGTGCGGAACAGATGAATGGTGTTCCGATTAAATCATCAATGGTAATATTTTCTTTTTGAGAGAGGGGATTGTCTGTGCGTATGATAAGTCCCCAGACATCGGTTCCCGGGACTTCAATGTAGTTGTATTTAGACAGATCGGGTGGCTCTACGATAACAGCAAAATCAAGGAGCCCTCGGTCGAGCTTTTCCGATACTTGTTCTGTGTTTCCACTTGATAAATGGTAGCGGAGCAGGGGATATTTTTCTTTTAGTATTTTGATGGAGTGGGCGAGATGTTTGATTAGATAAGATTCAGCACAGCCTATTTTCACATCACCGCCGGTGATGATATCAAGCGAGTTGAACTCATCTGTGGTTTTATCAACCATTTCAAGGATGTCGTTGGCTCTTTTACGGAGCAGCATTCCTTCGTCAGTCAGGCTTACACTGGCGCTTCCTCTTTTGAATAGCATGTAGCTTATGCGTCTACAATGGCAGGTATTACAATGAATTTGACACTTACGACAGCAGCTCATTCTTTGGAACATTCTATGAGTGCTTATCATCACGGACTTCCACATGGAGCAGGGCTGATTATCATTTCCAAAGCATTTTATGAGTTTTTTATAGAACGTCATGCCTGCGACGAGCAGTTTATCAAGATGGCTCGTGCTATGGGAGTGCCAAATGCAGACGAACCGCAGGATTTCATTACAGCACTCATGAATCTTCAAAAAGCATGTGGTGTTGAAAACTTAAAATTGAGCGATTATGGATTCGAGAAAAGAGAAGCGATGACGATTGCCAAGGGTGCAAGAAGTATGCAGGGTATTTTGTTTACATCCAATCCTTGTGAAATGACAGATGAGGATTGTGCTGCAGTTTTGGAAAAATCATATCAGTAATCGAGGGAGATGAAATGTTATGAGAAAAGCAATCCATCTTATACAGTCTGTGCTGCTTGCACTTTTTCTTCTTGGGTGTGCAGGATGTAACATTGGCGGAGAGTCAGATGCTGAAGCAAATGCAGAGCCGATAGCAGAATCTGGCGCAGTATCAAGTTTCGAATCAAAAGAAGAGTCTGACTCAGCATTGAGTTCTGACGAGCCTCAGAGTGAAACAGTGGACGAAGGAGTTAACATGAAAAAAGAAAGTAAAGTTATGAATGATACTACACAGTTCAATTCTCCGGTATTTGATTTTGCGACAAAGACTGTAACTTTGAATAGTGGATATGATATGCCGATACTCGGACTTGGCACATACAATCTGCTTGATGAAGAATGCGTGGATTCAGTTACCGAACTCTTACAATTCGGTGGTCGTCTGATTGATACAGCATATATGTACCACAATGAAGAAGCAGTTGGACAGGGAATCAGAGAATCCGGCATCCCGAGAGAAGAGATATTTGTTACGACGAAACTGTATCCGAATCAATTCAGTGATGCTGAAAATGCAATTGATGAAGCGTTGGAAAAATTGGATGTGGAATATATAGACCTTATGCTGCTTCATCATCCCGGAAATGGAGATGCAGAAGCATATAAAGCAATGGAGCGGGCAGTAGCAGACGGAAAAATCCGTTCCATCGGTTTATCCAATTGGTATGTAGAAGAACTGGAAACGTTCCTTCCGCAAATCACAATCATGCCTGCCGTTGTGCAAAATGAGATCCATCCCTATTATCAGGAGAATGATGTCATTCCCTATATTCAAAGCTTAGGCATCGTCGTAGAAGGCTGGTATCCGCTTGGAGGACGAGGACATACTGCCGAATTACTCGGAGATGAGACAATTTCTGGAATTTCTGACGCGCACAATGTTACTTCCGCACAGGTGATATTACGTTGGAATCTGCAAAAAGGTGTGGTGGTTATTCCCGGTTCCAGCAATCCGGATCACATCAAAGAGAATCTTGATTTGTTCAACTTTGAACTGACTGCTGAGGAAATGAATCGCATCAATGAACTAAATCGTGATGAAAAACACGACTGGTATTAAGATTTAAATAATTGTCTCTCGAAGCTACTGCTTTGAGAGATTTTTTTTACACAAAACGAATCATTGAATACCAAGCGTTGTGGCATAGTTTCTTCCGCTGCTACAGAGTGCTCGGTCATCTCGGATTATGAGTCTCCCCAATCTTTATAACATCAGGTTATGGAATTCATCACCGGACATTATACCTTGAAATTTGCATGTAAATAGGCTATCATTAGTAAGATATCCTTTTCAAAAGGGGCATCAGGATAGGTATGACAAAGAAAAGAGGTTTGGAAGATGAATTTTCAGATTGCAAGTATTAAGGGTGACGGAATCGGTCCTGAAATCGTGACAGAGGCACAAAAGGTTTTGAATCGGGTTGCTGAAAAATATAATCATAAGTTTGAATTTACGGAAATTCTGATGGGGGGAGCATCCATTGATGTACATGGAACTTCACTGACAGACGAAACTATAGAGATTGCAAAGAGTGCAGATGCAGTATTGATGGGTTCGATTGGCGGAGATACAACAACTTCACCGTGGTATCAGATTGATCCGAAGCTTCGACCGGAAGCGGGACTTCTCAGACTTCGTAAGGAACTGAACTTATTTGCCAACTTAAGACCTGCTGTACTTTATGAAGTGCTGGCAGATGCGTGTCCATTGAAGAAGGAGATTGCAGATCAGGGGTTTGATATGATGATCATGCGTGAACTGACAGGCGGATTGTACTTCGGAGAACGTAAGACCATTGAGGAAAATGGTGTTAAGAAGGCGATTGATACCCTGTCCTATGATGAAAATGAAATCAGAAGAATTGCCATTAAGGGCTTTGATATTGCAATGAAGAGAAAGAAGAAGGTGACAAGTGTCGATAAGGCAAATGTGCTGGATTCTTCGAGACTCTGGAGAAGCGTTGTGGCAGAGGTGGCAAAGGATTATCCGGAGGTTCAGTTAGAGAATATGCTGGTTGATAATTGTGCAATGCAGTTGGTCAAAGATCCATCTCAGTTTGATGTCATTTTAACAGAGAATATGTTTGGAGATATCTTATCAGATGAAGCAAGTATGGTAACAGGTTCCATCGGAATGTTGGCTTCAGCCAGTTTAAATGATACGAAGTTTGGATTGTACGAGCCGAGTCATGGTTCTGCACCTGATATTGCAGGCAAGAATCTGGCAAATCCGATTGCAACGATCTTATCAGCATCTATGATGCTCCGTTATTCGTTGGATCTGGATCAGGAGGCGGACGCAATCGATGCAGCGGTTAAGAAAGTATTGGATGACGGATACCGTACAGGTGATATTATGTCAGAAGGCTGCAAACTGGTTGGAACGATTGAGATGGGTTCGCTGATTGCGGAAAGAATATAATTGCAGAAAAAATGGTCGCAGAATGTATAAAAGCATATGGGAGGATGAATGAACATGAGAAGTGATAATGTAACCAAAGGTGCTCAACAGGCACCGCACAGATCTTTATTTAATGCACTTGGATATACAAGAGAAGAAATGGACAGACCGTTGATCGGTATTGTCAGTTCCTATAATGAAATCGTACCGGGGCATATGAACCTGGATAAGATCGTAAATGCAGTTAAAATGGGCGTTTCCATGGCAGGCGGAACTCCGATCATGTTTCCGGCGATTGCGGTATGTGACGGAATCGCAATGGGGCATGTCGGTATGAAGTATTCACTGGTCACACGTGATCTGATCGCTGATTCGACAGAGTGTATGGCGATTGCACATCAGTTTGACGCACTCGTTATGGTTCCTAACTGCGATAAGAATGTACCGGGACTTTTGATGGCGGCAGCAAGATTGAATATTCCGACCATTTTCGTATCAGGCGGTCCGATGTTGGCTGGCTGCGTGCAGGGAGAGAAGACGAGTCTTTCCAGTCTGTTTGAAGCAGTCGGAGCACATGCTGCAGGTAAGATCACACCAGAAGAACTGACAGAATTTGAAGAGAAGGCTTGTCCTTCTTGTGGTTCCTGTTCAGGAATGTATACGGCGAACAGCATGAACTGTCTGACAGAAGCACTTGGAATGGCGCTTCAGGGAAACGGAACGATTCCTGCTGTTTATTCAGAGCGTATCAGACTGGCTAAGCATGCCGGTATGAAGATCATGGAACTTTTGGAAAAGGATATTAAGCCAAGAGATATTATGAATGAAAAGGCGTTTATGAATGCCCTTGCAATCGATATGGCACTCGGATGTTCTACAAATTCTATGTTGCATTTGCCGGCAATTGCTCATGAAGCAGGTGTAGAATTGAACGTTGACATTGCAAATGAAGTCAGTGCAAGAACACCGAACCTGTGTCATCTGGCACCTGCAGGACATACCTATATTGAGCAGTTGAATGCTGCAGGCGGTGTCTATGCGGTTATGAATGAGTTAAATAAAAAGGGATTATTGCATACAGATATGATCACTGCAACAGGTAAGACTGTAGCTGAGAATATTGAAGGATGTGTCAACAAAGATCCGAATGTCATCCGTCCGATTGAGAATCCATATAGTGAGACTGGTGGAATTGCAATCCTTCGTGGAAATCTTGCACCGGATTCAGGTGTTGTAAAGCGTTCGGCAGTGGCTCCGGAAATGCTTGTACATGAAGGTCCTGCAAGAGTATTTGACTGCGAAGAAGATGCAATCACAGCCATTAAGTCAGGTAAGATTGTAGAAGGTGATGTTGTAGTCATTCGTTATGAAGGACCGAAGGGTGGCCCGGGTATGAGAGAAATGCTCAATCCGACTTCTGCAATTGCCGGTATGGGACTTGGTTCCTCTGTTGCACTGATTACAGACGGTCGTTTCTCAGGAGCCAGCAGAGGTGCATCCATTGGACATGTATCACCGGAAGCGGCCGTAGGCGGACCGATTGCACTTGTAGAAGAGGGTGATCTGATCAAGATCAATATTTCTGAAAATAAGCTGGACTTTATCATCAGCGACGAAGAATTTGCGAAGAGAAAAGCAGCATGGAAGCCAAGAACACCACAGGTTACAACGGGATACTTAGCAAGATATGCGAAGATGGTTACCAGTGCCGACAAGGGAGCAGTACTGAAACTGTAAGAAATATTACATGAGATGATCACATAAAACGGGCTAGGCGAAAGGAGAATCATATGCAGTTAACAGGTGCACAGATTGTAATGGAATGCTTGAAGGAACAGGGCGTGGATACCGTGTTCGGATATCCGGGCGGCACCATTTTGAATATTTACGATGAATTATATAAATACAAGGATTCAATCACGCATTATCTGACTTCACATGAACAGGGAGCGGCACATGCGGCTGACGGATATGCGAGGGCAACCGGCAAGGTCGGTGTCTGCATGGCAACCAGCGGCCCGGGAGCAACGAATCTGGTTACCGGGATTGCAACTGCATATATGGATTCTGTTCCGATGGTAGCCATCACAGCCAATGTCGTACTGCCTTTGTTGGGAAAGGATACGTTCCAGGAGGTTGATATCGCAGGCGTGACAATGCCGATTACAAAGCATGGTTACATTGTGAAAGACGTCAATGAACTGGCAGATACGCTCAGAAAAGCATTTACAATCGCGCAGACCGGCAGACCGGGTCCTGTGCTTGTGGATATTACCAAGGATGTGACGGCTAACAAGGCAGAGTTTACACCGGTTACGCCGGAGAAGATTGAAAGAGTATCGGATTTTTGTGCAGAAGACATCAGCGAAGCGATTAAGCTCATCGAAGCAAGCAAAAAGCCGTACATCTATGTCGGAGGCGGTGCCGTTATTTCGGAAGCAACCAAAGAGGTTGCCGAGTTTGCACATTTGATCGATGCACCTGTATGCGACACCTTGATGGGAAAAGGAGCCTTTGACGGTACGGATGAGTTGTATACCGGAATGATCGGAATGCACGGAACCAAGACAGCCAATTACGGTGTCAGCCAATGCGATTTACTAATCGCCATCGGAGCAAGGTTCTCAGACCGTGTGACCGGAAATGCCAAGAAATTTGCACAGAATGCAAAGGTTCTTCATATAGATATAGATGCTGCGGAAATCAATAAGAATATCAAATCCACGGCGCATATCATCGGTGATGTGAAGAATGTCATGACATGCTTGAACGGCAAATTGAAACAGCAGGATCATAAGGAATGGATTCAGAAGATTCAGGAATACAAAGAGAAATATCCTTTAAAATATCAGCAGAAGAAGCTGACATGTCCATATGTTATTGAACAGATTTATGAGGTGACAAAGGGTGAAGCAATTATCACAACGGATGTAGGACAGCATCAGATGTGGGCAGCACAGTTCTACAAGTATTCCAAACCGCGTACATTTATTACTTCAGGCGGTCTGGGTACTATGGGTTACGGACTTGGAGCATGTATCGGAGCCAAAGTGGGCAGACCGGATAAGACGGTCATCAATATCGCGGGTGACGGATGCTTCAGAATGAATATGAATGAGCTTGCAACTGCGAGCAGATATGATATTCCGATCATTGAGGTTGTGATCAACAATCAGGTGCTCGGTATGGTGCGTCAGTGGCAGACTTTATTCTATGAAGGCAGATATTCTAATACCGTACTTCAAGATAAGGTTGACTTTGTGAAGGTGGCAGAAGCACTTGGATGTGAAGCAATCAGAGTATCTGCGAAGGAAGAAATTGCACCGGCGATTGAAAAAGCCATTGCGCTTAAGAAGCCTGTTGTGATAGAATGTATGATTGACAGTGATGACAAGGTCTTTCCGATGGTGCCGGCAGGAGCCGCCATTGATGAAGCGTTTGATGCAGATGATCTAAAGGACATTGTAGACTAGTCTTTTCCTTGTTGTCATAGAAGCTATGAGAGGAACCACTTACGAATGATAAAAAAAACGGCGAAGATATGTGCAATTGTGCTTGGTGCATTGCTTCTGGTAGCAATAGCAGGCTATATTACACTAGGATATTACTACAGCCCTTATTTTGTGTACGGAACATGGATTAATGATACGTATTGTACAGGAATGGATGTCACTGCGGTCAATCAATCTTTGATTGACGCTACAGAGGATTACATACTGACGATTGAAGAACAGAACGGAAAGCAGGAGACGATTACCGGTGAACAGATTGATTATGCCGTGGATTATACGTCTGCGCTGAATGAGATCAAGAATCGACAGAATCCGTTTAATTGGGGATATTACTATTTCTATCCGGTCAACGTACAGTTAAAGCCACAGATTTCTTATGATGCCGAGCTGTTGGAGCATGTCTGTGAAGAATTGAAATGCTATCAGTTGGAGGCTCTCAACGGAAAGCTTGCTCCTAAGATTAAGAAGTCGCCCGATGGTTATGTGCTCAAAGACCACAGAGTTGAAATCATAGACCCGAAGAAGACTTCGGAACTGATCAGGACTGCAATTGAGGAAGGAAATACAACCCTTTCCCTTTCAGAGCAGGAATGCTATTATATGCCCGAGCTTTCTGCGGAAGAAGAAAAGACATATGATTTGTGGAGTAAGATTGAAAAAGCTCAGTCAGCTCAGATTGCACTCCGGGATGGTGCATTGGAACTCATTTTGGACGGCGGAAAGATTTCAGATTGGATCTGTGTCGATGAGAAGGGAGATTTCCTGCTGAAGAATGATGCATTGACGTTTGATGAAGAGAAAATCAATGCATATACGGACGAGATTGCACAGATGTTCAACTCCAAAGGAAATGTAAGGACATGGACAAGAGATGACGGTAAGGTTGTTACGATCCATTCGAAAGGCAAGGGCTATATTGTAGACCGGGAAGCAGAGACCGCACAGATATTCAGTGCACTTGAACGCGGAAGCAAGATTGGAAGAAAGCCTATATATTCGCAGGTCGGAGAGCCGAGAGAAGAAATCGATATGGGAAACACCTATATTGAGGTAGACATGACGGCTCAAAAGTTATATTATTACAAGAATAAAAAGCTTGCACTCAGTACAGATATCGTAACGGGAAATCTGGCCAGAAGACATGATACGCCTTCGGCATTGTGTGAAGTTTATTATATGCAGAAAAACAGGACTCTGCACGGAGCCGATTATGAGTCGTTTGTGTATTATTGGATGGCAGTCAAAGGAAATATAGGTATTCATGACGCTACATGGCGTGACGAATTCGGTGGTGATATCTATAAAACAGCAGGCTCGCACGGTTGTATTAATCTGCCGAAAGAAAAGGCAGCTGCACTATATGATATGATTAAAATCGGGACACCGGTGATTATGTATTATACAGATTGAGCATTTTAAAATGTAGGAGGAGATAGAAAGATGAAAAGAGTTTACAATTTTTCAGCAGGCCCGGCAGTTCTGCCTGAAGAAGTACTGAAAGAAGCTGCAGATGAGATGTTGGATTACAAAGGCAGCGGAATGTCCGTTATGGAGATGAGTCATCGATCTAAGACTTACGATAACATCATCAAGGAAGCGGAAGCAGATCTCAGAGAGATTATGAATATTCCGGATAATTACAAGGTTCTGTTCCTGCAGGGCGGCGCGAGCCAGCAGTTTGCCATGATTCCCATGAATCTGATGAAGAATAAAGTGGCTGATTATATTGTGACGGGACAGTGGGCTAAGAAAGCATATCAGGAAGCATGTATCTATGGTAAGGCTAACAAAATCGCGAGCAGCGAGGACAAGACATTTTCTTATATTCCCGATTGTTCAGATCTTCCGATTTCAGAAGATGCCGATTATGTATATATATGTGAGAATAACACAATCTACGGAACGAAGTTCAAGACGCTTCCGAATACCAAGGGTAAGACCTTAGTGGCGGATGTATCCTCCTGCTTCTTGTCAGAACCGGTAGATGTAACGAAATATGGTGTGATCTATGGCGGCGTTCAGAAAAATATCGGCCCCGCGGGTGTAGTCATTGTAATCATCAGGGAAGATCTGATCACTGAGGATACTCTGCCGGGTACACCGACTATGTTAAAGTACAAGACACATGCAGATGCAGAGTCTCTTTACAATACTCCGCCTGCATATGGTATCTATATCTGCGGTAAGGTATTCAAGTGGATTAAGAAAATGGGTGGATTGTCTGCAATGAAGGCTCATAATGAGAAAAAAGCAGCCATTTTGTATGATTTCTTGGATCAGAGCAAATTATTCAAGGGTACGGTTGTAAAGGAAGATCGTTCATTGATGAATGTACCTTTTGTAACCGGCAGTGAAGAACTGGATGCGAAGTTCGTCAAGGAAGCAAAGGAAGCCGGTTTTGAAAGCCTGAAGGGACACAGAAGCGTAGGTGGCATGAGAGCCAGCATCTATAATGCAATGCCGATTGAGGGCGTTGAGAAGCTCGTTGCCTTCATGAAGAAGTTTGAGGAGGAAAATGCATAATGTTTAAATATAATTGCCTGAATCCAATTGCACAGATCGGCTTGGACAGATTTGATGCAAAGTATGAAAAGTGTGATGACATCAAGGAAGCGGACGGCGTGCTTGTCAGAAGTGCTTCCATGCATGATATGGAGCTGCCGGAGAATCTGCTCGCGATTGCAAGAGCGGGAGCCGGAGTCAATAACATTCCGTTGGATGTATGTGCACAAAAGGGAATCGTTGTATTTAACACACCGGGTGCCAACGCGAACGGTGTTAAGGAACTGGTGATTGCAGGTCTGCTGCTTGCATCCAGAGATGTGGTAGGCGGTATCAACTGGGTTACCTCAGAGGCAGGAAATGCGGATATTGCAAAACTTGCAGAGAAGGAAAAGAAGAACTTTGCGGGAAATGAAATACAGGACAAGAAGTTGGGTATCATTGGACTTGGCGCCATCGGTGTCAGAGTTGCCAATGTGGCAAAACATCTCGGAATGGAAGTGTACGGCTATGATCCGTATATTTCAGTCGATGCAGCATGGAATCTCTCCAGAGATATCAAACATGTGCTGAATGTGGATGAAATTTACGAGCAGTGTGATTTCATTACGATCCACGTACCGCTGATGGACGCTACCAGAGGTACCATCAATAAAGAAGCAATCTCGAAGATGAAAGACGGCGTTGTTATCCTGAACTTTGCAAGAGATCTGCTTGCAAATGAAGAAGATGTTGTTGCAGCCATCAAGTCCGGTAAGGTTAAGAAATATGTATCTGATTTCCCGAATCCGACGACAGCAGGAGTAGAAGGATGCATTGTCATTCCTCACCTTGGAGCTTCTACCGAAGAATCAGAAGATAACTGTGCAAAGATGGCAGTCAAGGAACTTAAGAATTATTTGGAGAATGGTAATATCAACAACTCCGTGAATTATCCGAATTGTGACATGGGTGTCTGCAGTAATGTCGGTCGTGTTGCGATCATGCATAAGAACGTTGCTAATATGATTACCAAATTCACAGCATCCTTCGGAGATCTCGGTATCAATATTTCCGATATGGTCAATAAGTCAAAGGGTGAATATGCATATACGATGCTGGATGTGGAAGTTGCCATTTCGGATGAGATTGTTCAGAAACTGGTAGCAATCGACGGTGTGATCAGAGTCAGAGTCGTAAAATAATACGATAACATCCATGTGAATAAAAATGACAGGAGAATCAGTGCCAAACAGGTGTTGATTCTCTTTTGTTTTGTTGAAAATTGTGCTATTATGAAATTGAATTCGTATCAGTAGACAGGAGGTGCAGAAATATGACAAAGAAAATCGGAGGGTTATTTGCAATCATAGTTATCACATTGTGCAGTATATTTGCAGATTTTTCGGAAGCAAAGGCGGCAGAGAAGCAGCCGATGCCGAGTGCTGTATTTGATGCATCTAATCTGACATTGAGCCAGCTGCGTGTCGGTATGGCGTTTTCCTTTGACGGCGGCAGTAACTGGAGCCTGATACAGGATTCATGGATGAATACCATTACACTGACACAGGATGAGGCCAACAATTCGCTGGCACACGGAATCTTAGTAAAAATGACGGGAGACGGCAATAACACATATGATTCGGATGTGCTGTGCATTGTACTGAATAAGGCCAATACACCGAGCAATGTGCAGGGCGTTTCTCCGACTGACAACGGTAACAGTGGCAAGATTACGAATGTGAACAATTCGATGCAGTATAAAAAGGAATCGGACAGCAACTGGTCAGACATCGGAGATACTACGATTTCAAATCTGGCGCCGGGGAAATATAACGTCAGGGTCAAGGGTTCGGGAACCACGATTGCGAGTGACAGTATTACAGTGACAATCAATGGCTATGATCCGACACGCGGTCTTCCGAGAATGGCAACGCCGGGAGCGAGCTTTGATGCGGGAACGATGACTTTGTCAGGCGTGCAGGGGATCAACTATTCGCTTAATGGCGGAAATAACTGGATCATGGCAGGGGCGGATCAGGTAGTACTGAATCTGTCAGATCTGCGTACGGATCAGGGTATCAAATTGTACAGACCCGGAAATAATACGACCAATTCAGACTCTGAGGTACAGACCATCAATCTGGCAAAAGCGTCTCCGCCGACAGGCATCGGCGCTGTCAGTGCGACTGCTAATGCACAGGGAACCATCAACGGATTGAGTCCGCAGATGGAATATATGCCGCAGGGAGGTGCTGCATGGAACAATATCAATACATATTCCATACAGGTTCCCGCCGGTACTTATTTTATAAGGACAAGGGGGGCATATACGACATTACCCAGTGATGCGATGGAAGTGATCATTGATGTGGCGGCGGCACCGGTGGAAAATGTGACTTCCAATGTTACAAAAGAAGATGATGAGATCAATGACATAGATAATTTCGTAGCAACAGAAGCTGTTCAGGAGGCAGCAGCACCGGTGGATTTTGTTCCGTCGAGCGCAACCGGCCCCAGCATTTTGGGAAACAGCAGCATCAGAGGATGGGATGCGATTGCTGCAAATATGACCTCGGAACCGATGTTTTTAAATATGAACGGAACGACAGATGTGACTTCAACAGCGTTGAGTGCCGCTAAAACGAATCATTCCGAACTGGTGCTGGGAATGGATAACGGAACCATCTGGACCATACAGGGGAGTTCGGTCAGCGATCCGAGCAGGGACGTTGATATGGCGGTGATCCTGAATGCCGATGCGATTCCGGCAGATACCCTGCAGAGTCTTGAAACAGAAGCGCCGGATTATCATCAGTTCTTGCTTGCGCATGAGGGCGACTTTGGGTTTGCAGCAAATTTGTCTATGTATATTGATACAAAAGACGCGGGAAAATATGCGAACCTGTTTTACTATAATACCGGTACAAATGCAATGGAACATATTGATACATGCATGATCGATTCACAGGGAAATGCAAGCTTTATGCTGAATCATGCTTCTGCATATGCGATTACGGTCAATCGTGTAAAATATACAGGCGGTACGACGGCGGCAAAGGTGCAGTCCTCCGCAATCAGAGAACCGCGGCATACGAATGCAACGAATAATGAGAGCCCATTGAAATGGGTGTTGATATTTGCGGCGATTGTTGTGGGATCGATGATTGCAATTGCTGTGATTGCCAAGAGCGGCGGAAAGAAAAAGAAGAGAAAATAAAAAAGAGAAAAATATAATGAAGCAGTGTTCTTCTGAATACCGCTCCATTATATTTTTTAAATATTGACATCTCCGTAGGGAGATGGATTGCCTAATTCACTACGGAATTTACGCTCCTTTTCTACAGAGAGTTCACTGGCGAGATCCATATATCTGATAAAGATATCTTCGACAGGAACACCTTGTTCTGCAGCAACCTGATCCAATATTGGTCTTAATTTCTCTAACTGAAAGGATATTTGCGTCTTCTGGGGGTCTATGTCGCTTAGTACCTCGTCGGCATAGGTGTTGATCCGGTCTAACATCTTTCTGTCTTCGGATGTCATATTTGATTCCTCCTTCTTTCATGGAATGGATATATAATAGCATAATTTGTTCTTTGTTTCAAGACAGATACTATATGATGTTGATTTGGTGGTTGTG
This sequence comes from uncultured Lachnospiraceae bacterium, assembly GCA_964638005.1. Classification (GTDB taxonomy): domain Bacteria; phylum Bacillota; class Clostridia; order Lachnospirales; family Lachnospiraceae; genus JAAYYM01. The sequence goes on along the minus strand of CAZWXS010000001.1, from coordinate 66,784 downwards.
TCAGCAGGAAAACTTTGATAGAATAGTAGTAAATAAATATATGAAGGAGTTAGGACATCATGGCACAGATCAGACCATTTCAATGTATCAGACCGAGAGAGGAACTTGTAAGCCGTATTGCGGCACTGCCTTATGACGTATATAACCGTGAAGAGGCGAAAAAAGAAGTCAGCAGGGAACCTCTTTCTTTTTTGAGGATAGACAGAGCAGAAACACAGTTTGATGATACGGTGGATACATATGATGCGAGAGTGTATGAAAAGGCAAATGAGATTCTGTGGAATATGATTCAAAACGGTGACTTCATACAGGATGAGAAGCCATGTTATTATATCTATGAATTGACGATGAACGGACGCGCACAGACCGGTATCGTGGCATGTGCGTCTATTGACGACTATCAAAATAATATCATTAAGAAACATGAGAATACGAGAGAAGACAAAGAACTGGATCGAATCAGACATGTAGATGTGTGCGATGCACAGACAGGCCCTATTTTTCTGGCATACCGTTCTGAACAGGTAATCAATGAAGTGGTAGAACGAAATTGTTCTAAGAAGCCAATCTATGATTTTACCTCTGAGGACGGAGTCAGACATTCTGTATGGATCATTGACGATACTGCAGATATACAAGCAGTCAAGGAGACTTTTCAGTCTCTGGATCAGATCTATATTGCGGACGGACATCATAGATGTGCTTCTGCCGTGAAGGTCGGGCTGAAGAGAAGAGAAGAGGTAAAGCAGTTTACCGGAGAAGAGGAATTCAATTACTTCCTGTCGGTATTATTTCCGGATGAGCAATTGATGATTATGGATTATAACCGTGTTGTGAAGGATCTGAATGGATATACGCCACAGCAATTTCTTGAGAAGATCAATGAAGTATTTGAGACAGAGGCGGTATCGGAACAATACCATCCGACCCAAAAGGGGATGGTGGGAATGTATCTGGACGATCAGTGGTATCGTCTGAAACTTCGAGATGAATTTAGGAGCAGTCATCCGGTAGAGGGATTGGATGTTTCTGTTTTACAGAATCGGATTCTTGCACCGATACTTCATATTATGGATCCGAAAACCGATAAAAGAATTGATTTTGTCGGTGGAATCAGAGGACTCTCAGAACTGGAGAGAAGGGTTCACAGTGATTGTAAAGCTGCATTTGCAATGTATCCGACCTCTATTCGGGAATTGTTCGAAGTGGCGGATGCAGGGCTGCTGATGCCGCCGAAGTCAACATGGTTCGAACCAAAGCTCAGAAGCGGACTTTTCATACATGTAATCGGCAGCGATACGGAGGAATCATGATGAATGCAAAACTCTATAAGTTAATGAACTGGGCAAGGATTGAAGGAGTTGTATATTCTGAGGAGGATCATCCGCATGAGATATTAGGGACACAGGCAGTAAACGGAGGAACCCTGATTCAGACCTTTCAGCCACATGCGAAAAAAGTGTCGGTCAGGATCAAGCCTTCCGATAAGGACATTCCGATGGAGATGGCTGATGAAGCCGGTTTTTTTGCCGTGTTCATCAAGGAGAAGGCCCGGTTTGAATACAGTTATCTGTGTACATTGGAGGACGGAACCAAGCAGGAAGTCAGAGAACTGTATAATTACGAACCGACCGTATCCGAAAAGGAAGCGAGAAAATTCAATGCAGGTCTGCATTATGAAGCCTACGATATGCTCGGTGCACATGTAAAAGAGATAGATGGCGTGAGTGGTACGGCATTTGCCGTATGGGCACCAAATGCTGTCCGTGTTAGTGTAGTCGGTGATTTCAATGAATGGGACGGACGTGTACATCAAATGCGCCGTATTGCAGATACCGGAATCTTTGAAATCTTTATTCCTGATATTAAGGAAGGTGACATCTATAAATACGAAATTAAGATCAAGGGTGGTCTGATCGTCTTAAAAGCGGATCCGTATGCGTTTGGTGCAGAGCTTCGCCCCGAAAATGCTTCGGTCGTACGAAGTCTTGATGAATATCAGTGGAATGATGGCAAGTGGCTTGCGTTCAGAGGGAAATATCAGGCAGAGAGTGCTCCTGTGTCCATATATGAAGTTCATCTGGGCTCGTTCAAAAAGCCTGATGACGGCAGGGACTTTTATAATTATCGCGAGATTGCACCGATGCTTGCGTCCTATGTCAAAGATATGGGTTATACACACGTTGAACTGATGCCGATCATGGAGCATCCGCTGGATGAGTCGTGGGGCTATCAGGTCATAGGCTATTATGCGCCGACGAGCCGTTATGGTACGCCGGAGGATTTTATGTATTTCATGGATTATATGCATGAGCAGGAAATCGGTGTGATTCTTGACTGGGTTCCCGCACATTTTCCGCGTGATACATACGGATTGTCCAATTTTGACGGAACATGTCTGTATGAGCATCAGAATCCACGTCAGGGCTTTCACCCGCAATGGGGTACACTGTTATATAATTACGGACGTCCGGAGGTTAGGAATTATCTGATTGCCAATGCATTGTTCTGGGTCAGGAAATACCATGCTGACGGTATCAGAATGGATGCGGTCGCTTCTATGCTTTATCTGGATTACGGAAAGAAGGATGGCGAATGGATTGCCAATATCTACGGCGGCAATGAGAATCTTGAGGCAGTTGAGCTGCTCAAGCACCTGAATTCTGTTTTCAAAAAGCAGAATCCGGATGTACTTTTGATTGCAGAAGAATCTACGGCATGGCCCATGGTGACCGGAGTACTGAAAGACGGAGGGCTTGGATTTGATTATAAGTGGAATATGGGTTGGATGAATGATTTCCTTGGTTATATGAAATACGATCCTTATTTTAGGACGCATCATTACGGCGAACTGACTTTTTCTATGATATATGCATACAGTGAGCGTTTCATCCTGACATTGTCGCATGACGAGGTGGTACATGGGAAATCTTCCATGATCGGTAAGATGCCGGGAGAGAGAGAGCAGAAATTTGCAAATCTAAGAGCGGCTTTGGCTTATCTGATGCTGCATCCGGGCAAGAAACTATTGTTTATGGGACAGGACATGGCGGAATTCGATGAGTGGAATGAGAACCGTGAGCTGGAATGGGATCTGCTGCAGTATGATGCGCACCAACAGATTAATCAATTGATGAAGGGGCTGAATGCTTTCTATCGTTCACATCCGTCTCTCTATCAACTGGATCATCGGCAGGAAGGTTTTGAATGGATCAATAATATATCGGCAAATGAGAATATTGTTGTATTCCTGAGAAAGAGCCATATAGAAGATGAGACTTTGCTGGTGGTATGTAATTTTGGCGGAAACGGACAGGACAATTATAAGATAGGCGTTCCGGGACCCGGAAAATATAAAGAGGTTCTGAATACAGATGCCGTTATGTACGGCGGAAGCGGTATCATCAATCCGAGGCTGAAACAATCCAAGAAGGATGAGTGTGATAACAGAGAGGATTCTATTCGAATCAAACTGGCACCTCTTTCAGTCAGCGTGTTCCAATATACACGCGTCAACGAAGAACTGAAGGATAATCAGACGGCTAAGGAAAAGGCACTTCAAAAAGGGCGCAAAACAGTGAGAAAGAAGAATGGCCTGAAGAAGGAACTTGAAAAAAAGTATCAGGAAGAAGAAAGAGGAGTTTAGTCTATGTCAACTGATATCATCACGGATGAAATCGCAAATGAAATCAATGCAGGTGTGATAGAAAAGTATCTGCAGTCGCTTCCGGAGAAGGCTCTGAGCCTTGGCATACGGGTTCTGCTGGCTGCCCTGCTGCTGATCATCGGGTTATGGCTGGCCAAGATTTTGCGAAAGATCGTAAAGAGGTCTCTGGAAAGAGCATCTGTTGAGACGGGTTCTGTTCAATTCATTGATTCCTGCCTGAAGGTAACGTTGTGGATATTGCTCATACTGGTCATCGGTGCATGGATGGGAGTGGATGCTGCCTCCATCATGGCATTGATCGGTTCATTAGGCCTGACAGTCGGACTGGCATTGCAGGGAAGCCTTTCTAATTTTGCCGGCGGTGTGCTGATCATGACAACCAAGCCGTTCAAGGTAGGAGATTATATCATCGAAGATAATCACAAAAATGAAGGAACAGTCAGTCAGATTGATATTTTCTATACCAGACTGACTACGATAGAGAACAAGATTATCGTGATTCCGAATGGTGTGCTGGCAAACAGTTCGTTGACGAATGTATCCCATATGAAGGAACTGAAATTGAATTACAAAGTCGGCATTTCTTATCGTTCGGATATCACAAAAGCTAAGGATCTGATCCTGCAGATTATCAATGAAGAACCGGAAGTAAAGAAAAAGAAGGAAATCCTGGTGTTCGTGGATGGTCTTGAAGACAGTGCGGTGATGATCGGATTCAGATGTTGGATATCGGCAAAGGAGTATTGGAAGACGAGATGGAACATCCTTGAGAAGATCAAAGTGACATTTGACAGAGAAGGAATTGAAATTCCGTTTAACCAGTTAGATGTTCATTTAATAGACAATCCGGTCGAAAAATGATATACTGATAGATGGTTTTGACGATCAAAGCACAGGAGGCACGGTATGTCGATATTTCAGGCAATTTTGTTGGGAATACTACAAGGCTTGACAGAGTTCTTGCCGGTCAGCAGTTCCGGACATCTTGCGATTTTCAAGAATTTATTGCACATCAATCTGGATTCGGGGATGTTATATGATGTATTACTGCATGTAGCGACTCTGATAGCCATTTGTGCGGTCTTTTTTAAGGATGTAGTCAAACTGATCGTGGAATTTATTATGATTGTCATAGATATATTCAAGAATATCGGTATCTTCTTTGGCAACGTATTCGGAAGAAGAGATGAAGGCTATTATCCGCTCACACATAATTCTTATCGAAAGTTTGTGGTTTTGATTATTGTATCAACGATTCCTACCGGAGTAATCGGTTATCTGATGCAGGACATTGTTGAAACGGTCAGTGCCGGTTTGATTGTACCGGGAATATGTCTGATGATTTCGGGTGGTATTTTGTTGATAGCGGATCGTGCGGAAAAGGGACGCAAGAAGCCGAAGGATACAACTTATCTGGATGCGTTTACGATCGGTATGTGTCAAGGGGTAGCCACATTGCCGGGAATCACACGCTCAGGAACGACGATTACGGCGTGCCTGCTGCTCGGATTGGATCGTAAGTTTGCTGTGAAATATTCATTTATCATGTCCATTCCCGCAATCATAGGTGCACTGGTTCTTCAGATGAACGATGTGTCCACGGTATCACTGGAAGCAAGTGAGATTGTCGGATATATTATAGGAATGATCGTAGCGGCAGTGGTCGGATTTATCTGTATCAAGATCATGATGGCTGTGGTTCAGAGCCAGAGGTTCAAGGCATTTGCGTTTTATTGTCTGGCAATCGGAGCAGTTTCCATTATCGGTGCGTTGATCTTAATGTAAAGTGATATGAGACGGGGAGGCAGAAGGAATGGCACCAAATTCCGGGAAAAGAAGGACAACTTCTGGAAATAAGGGGAAAAAGAGCAACAGGAATGTTAAAAAGACAGAGCAGAACGGATTGCAGGATGAGATCATCATGCTCTTTGTTTTGGCGATTTCCATATTATTGTTATTGAGTAATTTCGGACTGATCGGTACCTTCGGTTCGGTCATCAGCAGTGTGATGTTTGGTCTGTTTGGTGTACCGGCCTATATTGCACCGGTCTTATTGTTTTTTGCCTGTGTTTTTTTGTTTGCCAACAAGGGAAATACGATTGCAACGATCAAATGTATTGCTGCAATTGTATTGTTTATTGTGATATGTGTCTTTTGCCAGCTTCTGTTCGGTCAGAACGAGTTTGTTTCCATGAATGAATTTTATCAGCTGTCATCGGTCAATAAAGAAGGCGGCGGTATCATCGGCGGAGCCATTTCCAAAACGATGAGCGATGCGATCAGCGTGGTCGGTACATATGTTGTATTGATCATTTTGGTGATTGTATGTATTGTCTTGATTACAGAGCGTTCTTTTTTCGGCGGTGTCAAGAAGGGCAGTGAGAAGATTTACCATACAGCCAAAGACGATGCCATACGGAGAAAAGAAATGCGTATGGAAAGAGAACAGCAGCGCGCGGAACGTATTGCAAACGGAGAAGAAGAACTGAAGAGGGTTCCGAGAGCGGCCAAGAAGGTTTCGGGAGTTATGTTGAACACGACCTTGACCAAAGAGGAGAAGAATATCGAAGATATCCACGAGATTTCTCCTGTTTCCGAGGATGACTTTGATAAGATCAATATCAGAACAGCGCATACGATTGAACGAAAAGATGAATTTGCTTCGGAGGAGCCGGCAGAGAGCATGCCGGAGGAAACGATACAGCCGAGGGAGCGGAAAAAGGCTGCAAAGCCCGTGATGTCAGAGAAGGAATTGGATATTTCCAAGGATATTTCGAAAAATGCGGCAGATGTCGGAGACACATACCGTTTTCCGAGCTTAAATCTATTGAAGCGTGGAGCGAGAAACGGAAATGTCGATTCAGAGAAACAATTAAAGGAGACAGCGAAGAAGCTGCAGCAGACTCTGAGCAATTTCGGTGTCAACGTCACGATTACAGATATCAGTCAGGGCCCTACGGTAACGCGTTATGAGATGCAGCCGGAACAGGGGGTCAAGGTCAGCAAGATCGTTGGTCTGACAGACGACATTAAACTAAACCTTGCTGCTACGGATATTAGGATCGAAGCACCGATTCCCGGTAAAGCGGCAGTCGGAATCGAAGTTCCGAATAAAGAGAACAGTGCGGTTATGTTCCGAGACCTGGTGGAATCCAAAGAGTTTGGGGAATTCGGCGGCAGCCTGATCTTTGCAGTCGGTAAGGATATCGGCGGCAAGACAGTGGTGGCTGATATTGCAAAAATGCCTCATCTGCTTATAGCAGGGGCTACCGGATCGGGTAAATCCGTATGTATCAATACGCTGATTATGAGTCTCCTGTACAAATCGCATCCGGATGATGTGAAGCTGATTATGATCGATCCCAAGGTCGTAGAATTGAGTGTATATAATAACATTCCGCATTTGATGATACCGGTCGTGACAGATCCGAAAAAAGCAGCTGCAGCATTGCATTGGGGCGTTGCAGAGATGACGGAGCGCTATAAAAAATTTGCGGACTTAAATGTCCGGGATTTAAAAGGATATAATAAGAAGGTATCAGAGGTGACGGATGTACCTGATGAAGAAAAGCCCCAGAAACTTCCGCAAATCGTAATTATTGTAGATGAGTTGGCGGATCTGATGATGGTTGCACCGGGTGAGGTAGAGGAATCCATCTGTCGTCTGGCACAGCTCGCGAGAGCAGCAGGCATTCATCTGATTATTGCGACACAGAGACCGTCTGTGGATGTCATTACCGGTCTGATTAAGGCTAATATGCCGAGCCGTATCGCATTCAGCGTATCCAGCGGTGTGGACTCCAGAACGATCCTTGATATGATTGGAGCAGAGAAACTGCTGGGCAAGGGTGATATGCTGTTCTATCCGCAGGGATATTCCAAGCCTGCCAGAATACAGGGAGCATTTATATCGGATCAGGAAGTTATGGATGTAGTGCAGTTCCTGGTACGTCAGACCAAAGGACCGAATTACAGTGCCGATGTGGAGGAGAAGATTGCCAAGGCAGATGTGGGACAGAGTTCATCCGCGGTAGGAGATTCTTTCTCGGATCGGGATGCATATTTTGAAGATGCGGCAAGATTTATCATTGAAAAGGACAAAGCCTCGATCGGTATGTTGCAGCGAGTTTTCAAAATTGGATTTAACAGAGCGGCTAGGATTATGGATCAACTGGCAGATGCAGGTGTGGTCGGCGAGGAAGAGGGAACAAAGCCGCGTAAGGTATTGATGTCGATGGAAGAATTAGAGAGTTATATTGAGGAAAGTGTCTGATTACGAACTGACCCTAGCATGAGGAGGATTTATGTGATGAAGACAGATATTGAAATCGCACAAGAGGCTGAAATGCTTCCAATCAAGGAAATAGCAAGTGATTTGGGCATGACCGAGGATGATCTGGAACTATACGGAAAGTACAAGGCAAAACTGTCCGAAACGTATTTACGGAAGATAGAAGACAAACAGAACGGAAAGTTGATTTTGGTCACCGCAATCAATCCGACACCTGCAGGTGAGGGAAAGACCACTACAAGCATCGGACTGGCACAGGCATTTGCCAAGCTGAATCGAAAGGCTATCCTTGCGCTGCGTGAGCCTTCTCTCGGCCCGTGCTTCGGAATCAAGGGAGGAGCTGCCGGCGGCGGATATGCGCAGGTTGTTCCAATGGAGGAACTGAATCTTCATTTTACGGGAGATTTTCACGCCATTACGACGGCGAATAATCTGTTGGCAGCATTGCTGGATAATCATATTCAACAGGGAAATGAAAAGAACATTGATACCAGGAGCGTTTTATGGAAGCGGTGTCTGGACATCAATGACAGGGTGCTGCGTAATGTGGTTGTCGGACTTGGCAGCAAGACAGACGGTTATGTGAGAGAGGATCATTTTGTAATCACTGTGGCTTCGGAAATCATGGCGGTATTATGTCTGGCGGAAGATCTGCAGGATCTCAAGAAAAGACTCGGAAGAATCGTCGTGGCTTATGATTATGACGGGAATCCGGTTACGGCAGAGGATATCCGGGCAGTCGGTTCCATGACAGCTCTTTTAAAGGATGCGATGAAACCGAATCTGATTCAGACATTAGAGCATACTCCGGCATTGGTGCATGGCGGACCGTTTGCCAATATTGCACATGGCTGCAACAGCATCCGCGCAACAAAGGCGGCGCTGAAGATGGCTGATTACTGTATTACGGAGGCCGGATTCGGTGCAGATCTGGGAGCAGAGAAATTCTTTGATATCAAATGCAGAATCGGCGATTTGAAGCCGGATGCAGTGGTATTGGTTGCAACGGTCAGAGCATTGAAATATAACGGGGGCATTCCCAAAAGCAATCTTGCAGAGGAGAATGTAGAAGCATTAAAAATCGGAATTGCCAATTTGGAAAAGCATATAGAGAATCTGCAAAAATATAAGGTGCCTGTTGTCGTGACCCTGAATTCATTTGTAACGGATACAGAGAGGGAAGTATCTTATATCAGACAGTTTTGTGAAGAGAGAAATTGTGAATTTGCCCTGTCTGAGGTATGGAAATCAGGAGGCGAGGGCGGAATCGCACTTGCCGAAAAGGTCATCCGTACGTTGGAGACCAAGCCGAGTGCTTTTGAACCGCTGTATGGCGAAGACCTTAGCTTGAAAGAAAAGATCGAGAAAGTTGCGACTGAGATCTATGGTGCAAAGGGTGTGGTATATGCGCCCGGCGCAGAGAAAGAACTTCAGCATATGGAGAAGATGGGATTCGGACATTTGCCTGTTTGTATGGCAAAAACACAGTATTCATTATCCGATGATGCGACAAAGCTCGGCAGACCGACCAACTTTGAATTAAGTGTCAGAGAAGTCTATGTATCTGCAGGAGCGGGATTCGTAGTCGTTGTAACGGGAACCGTCATGACGATGCCGGGTCTTCCGAAGCAGCCTGCTGCGTATAATATTGATGTGGATGACAACGGGAAGATCGTAGGACTATTTTAATACATGACAATGTTTAATCTTAAGGAGCAAGAAGAACATGACACAGATAATCGACGGAAAGATGATCTCTGCGCAGATCAAGGACGAATTAAAGGATGAGGTTGCCGCACTCAAGGCTGCCGGAAAAGATGTTACGCTTGCAGTAATCCAGGTCGGAAACGATCCGGCATCTACAGTATATGTAGGAAATAAGAAAAAAGCATGCGCCTATATCGGAATCGAGTCACAGGCGTATGAGTTGCCGGAAGAAACGACAGAAGAGGAATTGCTGCAACTGATAGAACGTTTAAATGCGGATGAGCATGTCAACGGTATTTTGGTACAATTACCGATTCCGAAGCATATGAATGAAGAGAAGATCATTCAATCTATCAGTCCCGAAAAGGATGTAGACGGATTCCATCCAATCTCAGTCGGCAGATTATGCATCGGTGAAAAGGGATATGTATCCTGTACACCTGCCGGTATCATACAATTACTGAAGCGTTCCGGTGTGGAGATAGCAGGAAAGGAATGTGTTGTTATCGGACGAAGCAATATCGTAGGAAAGCCAATGGCCATCCTATTGCTGAGAGAAAACGGTACTGTGACGGTCACGCACTCCAAGACAAAAGATTTGAAGGAGGTTACAAGAAGAGCGGATATTCTTGTAGCTGCTATCGGTAAGCCTAAGATGATTACCAGAGAGTATGTGAAGGATGGAGCGGTTGTGATAGATGTCGGAATCCATCGCATGGAGAACGGCAAATTATGCGGAGATGTGGATTATGATGATGTTGCGCCTGTATGCAGCGCCATTACTCCGGTGCCGGGAGGCGTGGGACCGATGACAATCGCGATGTTAATGAATAATTGTGTGGAATCAGTCAGATGATTTCCTCCGGAAATGAGTGTGGATATTTATGATATGTCCCAACTGTAATACGGAATTGCAAAAAGGTCATCTCTATTGTGATAAATGCGGCACTGAGATTCAGATGGTTCCGATTTTCGAGCCTGAATTGGAAGAGAGTATTCATGAGACATTGTCAGGTGTTGCAGATGTAATCGTGGAAGAGAGCGATTCGACTCAGGATAGTAAAAGACATGACAGAAAACATAAGAAGAGACCGAACAAGAGGATGATGTTCTACAGCCTGCTCGGTCTTTTTGTGATGTTTGCAATTGTATTTGTGTGCGTCAAGGTCAATCGTTATTGCTCCTTTGATTATCAATACCAAAAAGCACAGGAGTGTTTTGCGGTCAGAGAGTATGATGCTGCTACAGATTTTGTAAAGCGGGCGATTGAGATTGATGCTACTAAGGCAGAGGCACAGATCTTATTATCGGATCTGTATTTGAAATATGAAAAATACGACGAGGCGCTGGCTATTTTATTGCAGCTGATGGCAGAAACACCAAATGACATAGCGCTGTATGAGAGGGTTGTTGCGATTTATGTGCACAAAGAAGATTACGCTGCAATCAACCAACTGATGGCAGCATGTGATGATGTGCAGATTACGTCTCAATTCAGCCAATATGTGTCCATGCCACCGGAGTTCAGTCTGGAGGAAGGAACCTACGATAAGAAGGAAATGCTGAAGCTGATGTCGGGCAGTGAGGGCTCCATATATTATACCGTTGACGGAAGCGAACCGACGGTGGATAGCGAACAGTATACGACGGCGATTTCCCTGGAAGAAGGCATCAACGTCATTCGGGCGATTTTTGTGAATCAGAGCGGTATTGTCAGCGAGGCTGTCTCGCACACATATCAAATAGAACTTGCTATTCCGCTGGAACCGGCTGTATCGCCTGAGAGTGGCACATATACAAGCCCAGAACCGATCGTTGCAACTATGATGGCGGAGGATGGGGGCATAATCTGTTATACAGATGACGGAACAGAACCAAATGAGGAATCCAAGGAATATCTGACCTCGATTCCGATGCCGCTCGGAAGCAGTCATTTCAGATTTGTTGTCTTCAGCAGGGATGGAGTAAGGAGCCATGAGACAGAGGTTAAATACAATTTGAACATAGTATCTCTGATTGATACGGCCACTGCGGAAAATGCCGTTATCATGACACTTTTCGGAAAAGGTGAATTATTGGATATTACAGGCACCTATAAAGATGGCAAAACGAAGTATCGGTATCAGTGCAATGCAGCCGCCAAGGCGGGAACCAGAATCTATTATCTGGTAGAAGAATTTCAGGTCACGGAGGACGAAACGGTCAGCACCGGAAGATATTTCGGCGTGGATGTCAGGACAGGCGAGCTTTATCATGTGTCCGTCAATCAAGAAACAGGAGCATTTGAATTCTCGCTCTTTTCATTGTTTTTTAACTGAAAACGGTATTGCCTTTTGAACAGCTTTGAATTATGATAAATAACGAACGATTGAATAAAAGAAGGAAAAAGGAGTAATCAAAATGTACAAAATTTTAAAAGCAGAGAGCCCGGCTGCCAATATTTTTATGATGGATGTTGAGGCTAAGCGTGTTGCAAAGACATGTATGCCGGGACAGTTTGTAATTGTCAAAATGGATGAAAAGGGAGAAAGAGTGCCGCTTACCATCTGTGATTATGACAGAGAAGCAGGTACCGTTACAATTGTCTTTCAGGTAGTCGGAGCATCTACAGAGAAAATGTCAAAGCTGCGGGCGGGAGATGCATTCAGGGATTTTACGGGGCCTCTCGGACAGCCGTCTGAATTTGTACATGAACCGATAGATGAATTAAAGAAGAAAAAGCTCCTCTTTGTAGCGGGGGGAGTCGGAACCGCACCTGTTTATCCGCAGGTAAAATGGCTGCACGAGCAGGGCGTGGATGCTGATGTCATTGTTGGAGCAAAGAATCATGATTTGTTGATTCTGGAGAAGGAAATGGAAGCAGTTGCCGGCAATCTGTATATTACGACAGATGATGGCTCTTATAAAAGAAAAGGCATGGTAACAGAGGTTATTAAGGATCTCGTTCAGAATGAAGGCATAAAGTATGATGTATGTGTTGCCATCGGACCTATGATCATGATGAAATTTGTATGTCTGTTAACAAAGGAATTGGGACTTCCGACTATAGTCAGCATGAATCCGATTATGGTTGACGGTACGGGAATGTGCGGCGCGTGCAGACTGACAGTCGACGGAAAGGTAAAGTTTGCATGTGTTGACGGCCCGGAGTTTGATGGTCATGCAGTGAATTTTGATGAAGCCATGAAGCGTCAGCAGATATATAAGACAGAAGAGGGAAGAGCTATGCTCAGACTGCAGGAAGGCGACACGCATCATGGAGGATGCGGAAATTGCGGAGGTGATAAATAATGGACGTTTTGAAGAAGGTTCCGGTAAGGGAACAGGATGCAAAGGTAAGAGCAACCAATTTTGAAGAGGTTTGCTATGGATATAATGAAGAAGAAGCACGTGAAGAAGCTTCGCGTTGCATCAATTGTAAGAATGCAAAGTGTGTGGAAGGATGTCCGGTAGCCATCAATATCCCGGCATTTATCCATGAAGTAAAAGAAGGAAATATTGAAGAAGCAAGCAAAGTGATCGGCGAGTCGTCTGCACTCCCGGCAGTATGCGGACGTGTATGTCCTCAGGAAAGCCAGTGTGAGCAGAGATGTATCCGCGGCATCAAGGGTGAGCCGGTGTCTATCGGTAAATTAGAGAGATTTGTCGCTGACTGGGCAAGAGAGCATGATATTAAGCCGGAGGCACCGAAGCAGAAGAACGGAAAGAAAGTTGCTGTTATCGGTTCAGGTCCTGCAGGACTGACTTGTGCAGGAGACCTTGCCAAGATGGGCTATGATGTGACAATCTTTGAGGCACTGCATGAAGCAGGCGGTGTACTTGTGTATGGCATTCCTGAATTCCGTCTGCCGAAGAGCAAGGTCGTACAGAAGGAAATCGATAATGTGAAGCATCTTGGTGTTAAGATCGAGACCAATGTCGTAATCGGTAAATCGACGACGATTGACGAATTGATAGAGGAAGAAGGCTTTGAAGCAATCTTCATCGGTTCGGGTGCAGGCCTTCCAAAGTTCATGGGGATTCCGGGGGAAAATGCAAACGGCGTATTTTCGGCAAATGAGTACCTGACCAGAAGTAATCTGATGAAGGCTTTTGATGACAGTTATGATACACCGATCATGATCGGTAAGAAGGTGGCCGTCGTAGGCGGCGGAAATGTTGCGATGGATGCAGCGAGAACAGCACTCAGACTGGGTGCCGAGGTACACATCGTATACAGAAGAAGTGAAGAGGAGCTTCCTGCAAGGGTAGAAGAAGTGCATCATGCAAAAGAGGAAGGCATCATCTTTAATCTTCTGACCAATCCGACAGAGATCCTGACGGACGAGAATGGTTGGGTCAGAGGCATGAAATGTGTGGAAATGGAACTTGGTGAACCTGATGAATCCGGCAGAAGAAGACCTGTTGTTAAGGCGGGGTCGGAATTTGAAATGGAACTTGATACGGTCATCATGTCACTCGGAACATCTCCGAATCCTTTGATTGCATCGACGACAGAAGGGCTTGATGTGAACAAGTGGAAATGTATTGTTGCAGATGAGGAACACGGTAAGACTTCGAAAGAGGGAGTCTATGCCGGAGGAGATGCAGTTACAGGCGCAGCGACCGTCATCCTGGCAATGGGAGCAGGTAAGGCAGGAGCAAAGGGGATTGACGAGTATTTGTCAAGCAAGTAGATAAAGGGGAGATTACTATGCCATGGTGTCCTAAGTGTAAAAATGAATATAAGGAAGGAATCTTAGTCTGCAGCGACTGTGGAGCAGAACTGGTAGAAAGCCTTGAGGAAGATGCGGCATTGTGTCCTGTCTTATCAGGAGACGAAGCACAGACCGACTTATTAAAGAAATTCCTGGAATACAATGATATATACTCATGCGTAGTTACACCTCTTTCGGAGGAATTCGGGGATCATATGTATGAACTCAGTGTTTCCGAGGAGGACAGAGAACTGGCAGAGCGAGCGGCGGTTGTGTTTCTCAGAGAGACAGCAGCGAAGAAAAGCGAAGAAGCTGTTATTGAGGAAACAGACGAGAATATTGATGAGAGCATAGACGAGGATCAGAAGAAAACTTCTTCTTCCTCCCGCTCTTTTGTGAAGGCAGAAGAGAAAGCAGAGAGTTTTAAGTCCTCTGCATATGCACTGACCATCGTAGGTGTGGTTGGACTGGTGGCACTGATTCTGATGATGGTAGGCATCATTCCGTTTGGTTTTGCGGAAAATGTCAGACTGATTGCATATATTGTGCTGACGGTGATGTTCGTTGTGTTTATTGTAATGGGCGTACATTCTATGCTTTCGGCTAAGAAATATGCAAGCGAAGCCAATATGGAAAACAGCAGGACGGCAGAAATCCTGGAGTGGTTCGCTGCAACTTATCGTGCTTCTGATATCGACCAGAGGACAGAGGATGCGGAAGGTACGGAGGAACTGAAATACTTTAAAAGAACAGAAGTCATGAAAAATCTGATGCTTACACAGTATCCGGATCTTGCGGATGCATACATGGAGCATCTGATTGACGAATTATACCAGGGGATATTTGAAGCATGAATATCAACGTGATTGCTGTCGGGAAGATCAAAGAGCGCTACTATACGGATGCGGTGGCAGAGTATGCCAAGCGCCTGTCGAAGTATTGTAAGCTGAATATCATCGAAGTGACGGATGAAAAGACTCCTGACAGGAGCAGCACGGCGCAGGAGGAACAGATCAAGCAGAAGGAAGCAGAGAGGATATTCCGTTATTTAAAGGATGATGCTTATGTCATTTCTCTGGAAATTGACGGTGAGATGATTGATTCCGTGCAGCTGGCAAACAAAATTGATGCTACGGGAATCTCCGGTACAAGCCATATTATATTCATCATCGGCGGATCTCTCGGGCTTCATCATACAATATCCGAGCGGGCAGATTTTCACTTGAGTTTTTCAAAAATGACTTTTCCGCATCAAATGATGCGGGTAGTTTTATTAGAACAGATTTATAGAAGCTACAGGATTATCAATCAGGAACCGTATCATAAATAAAGGCGCTTTTTGGAGGAACATATGCAGATTATTATTGTTGGCTGTGGTAAGGTAGGAATCAACCTGACAGAGCAGTTGGTTAAGGAAGGGCATAACATCGCTGTTGTGGACATGGATAGCACGGTTGTTTCTTCTGTTTCCAATAAGTATGATGTACTCGGGGTTACCGGTAATGGTGCCAGCTATAACGTACAGATTGAAGCAGGATTGGATCAGGCAGATTTGCTGATTGCAGTTGCCGGCTCTGATGAATTGAATCTGTTATGCTGTCTGATTGCAAAGAAGATGGGAAACTGCAATACTATAGCAAGAGTGCGCAATCCTATCTACAGCAAGGAAATCGATGTCATCCGTGAAGAAATGGGACTGTCCATGATTATCAATCCCGAACTTGCGGCATCCTATGAAATGTCCAGGTTATTGCGTTTCCCTTCTGCGATGAAAATCGATACCTTTGCAAAAGGACGTGTGGAGATTGTAAAGATTGCGATTGCGGAAGGTTCTCCGTTGTGTGACCATTACATTATGGAACTGTTGGCAAAATACAAGTATGATGTATTGGTGTGTGCGGTGGAACGTGGTGAGGAAATTACGATTCCGAACGGAAGTTTTGTGTTTCGGGCAAAGGATGTGATTTCGGTTGTAGCGACTCCACGCAGTTCATCACAATTATTCAAGAAGTTGGGCATCGCTAACAGCCAGGTCAAGGATGCGATGATTGTCGGCGGCGGAGAGATTACTTATTATCTGGCGGCACAGTTATTGGATATGGGGATTGCGGTCAAGATTATAGAATTGAAGAAGGAACGTTGTGAACAGCTCAGCGCATTATTGCCTAAGGCGACCATCATCCATGGTGATGCCATCGATCAGAACATCCTGCTGGAGGAAGATCTGACCCATGCGGAGGCATTTATTTCGCTGACTAATTTTGATGAAGAAAATATATTGCTGTCGCTGTTTGCAAAATCCGCGTCAAATGCCAAGGTCATTACAAAGATCAACAGGATTTCCTTTGATAGTGTAATAGATTCTCTGGAGCTTGGCAGTATCATTTATCCGAAGCATGTGACCTCGGAATACATCATTCGTTATGTACGTGCGATGCAAAATTCCATCGGAAGTAATATTGAAACGTTGTATCAGTTGATAGAAGATAAGGTGGAGGCACTGGAATTTGTCATCCGTGAGAATGCTCCGGTTGTCGGAGTACCGTTGGAAAAACTCAACTTAAAGTCTAATCTGCTGCTATGCAGCATCAACCGACGCGGAAAGATTATCATTCCGAGAGGGCAGGATGAACTGCACGTAGGAGACACGGTGGTTGTTGTGACTTCACATAAGGGATTAGATGATATCGGGGATATATTAGCGCAATAAGAGGATTAGACCATGAATTATTCAATGATTCTATTTATACTTGGATGGGTACTGGAGTTTGAAGCAGGATTTATGCTTCTTCCGTGTATCGTGTCGGCAGTTTATGGAGAAAAACACGGCATGGCATATCTTGTGGTTGCAATTGCAGCTGCATTGATAGGTCTTATATTTGTACATAAAAAGCCCAAGGATACCGTGTTCTATGCTAAGGAAGGTTTTGTGGTAGTGGCACTGAGCTGGATTGTGCTCAGTTTTGTCGGGGCACTGCCTTTTGTATTTACGGGAGAGATTCCGCAGCTGGAGAATGCGCTGTTTGAAACTGTATCAGGTTTTACAACGACCGGTGCCAGTATCTTAACAGATGTAGAAGCATTGTCACATACAAGTCTGTTTTGGAGGAGTTTTACACATTGGATCGGTGGCATGGGAGTTTTGGTATTCATTTTGGCTATCCTGCCTATGACGGGCGGATATAATATGCATCTGATGCGTGCAGAGAGTCCGGGACATCAGGTTGGAAAGCTGGTTCCGCGTGTTCGTGAATCGGCGATGATTCTATATAAGATTTATTTTGTGATTACGGTTGTTCAGATAATTGTATTGAAGATTTCGGGCCTGTCCATGTTTGAGGCATTGACGATTTCTTTTGGCACGGCAGGAACAGGTGGATTTGCAATCAGAAATGACGGATTGGCTAGCTATACACATATACAGCAGACGATCGTGACCATCTTCATGGCATTGTTCGGCGTCAATTTCGGTGTGTATTTTCTGATTGTCAGAAAAAAGTTCAAACAGGCATTAAAGGCAGAAGAAGTGCGATATTATATCGGTATATTGATTGCTGCGACGCTGATTATCGCAATCAATATCAGAGAATTATTTGCAACGTTCGGTGATGCGGTTCATCATTCGGCTTTTCAGGTGGCGTCGATTATGACAACGACCGGATTTGCGACAGTCGATTTTGACTTGTGGCCGTCAGAGGCTAAGACAATACTGGTATTATTGATGTTCATCGGAGCTTGTTCGGGCAGTACGGGCGGTGGTGTTAAGGTTTCCCGTATTTTGATTCTGGCAAAGACCATCAAGAAGGAATTATTGTCCTTGATTCATCCGAGAAGCATTAAAAAGATACAGATTGAAGGAAGAGTCATCGAGCATGAGATATTACGCTCTGTAAATGTGTTCTTTGCGGCTTTTATGGCGCTTGTAGCAGTTTCCATTTTCTTAATCTCTTTTGATAATTGTGATTTTACGACCAATTTTACTGCGGTGGCGGCTACGATCAATAATATCGGTCCGGGTCTGTCCATGGTTGGTCCGATGGCAAATTATTCACATTTTTCGGCATTTTCCAAGGTTGTTCTGATGTTTGATATGCTGGTAGGCAGACTAGAGGTATTTCCGATGCTCCTGCTGATTGCACCGGCTACATGGAAAAAGGGATGATAATGTGACTTTTGAAAGGAGGGTTTCTCTATGTATATGGGTGGCCTGATTGTAAAGAAACGAGACGGAGAGGTACTGAATCAGGAAGAAATCCAATTTATGATTGACGGATATGTCAAAGGAGAGATTCCTGATTATCAGATGGCGGCCATGATGATGGCAATTTATTTCAAAGGTATGAATGACGAGGAAACCGTAAATCTCACGATGGCTATGGCAAACAGCGGAGATATGCTGGATTTAAGTGCCATTGAAGGAATTAAGGTGGATAAGCACAGCACCGGCGGAGTGGGAGATAAGACTTCTCTTGTACTCGGACCTATGGTAGCGTCACTTGGTGTGCCGATTGCAAAGATGAGCGGAAGAGGTCTGGGACATACAGGCGGAACAATTGATAAGTTGGAGAGCATTAAGGGATTTCATACATCGTTGACAACAGAACAATTCATTGCAAATGTAAATCGTATCAAGCTGGCCATTATGGGACAGACTGCGGATATTGCACCTGCAGATAAGAAGTTATATGCACTGAGAGATGTGACAGGTACGGTTGATAACATGTCACTGATTGCCAGCTCGATTATGAGTAAGAAGTTAGCGGCGGGAGCCGATGCCATTGTGCTTGATGTGAAGACCGGAAGCGGAGCATTTATGAAAAAGATGCAGGATTCGCTTTCGCTTGCCAAGGAAATGGTCAAGATCGGCAATGCAGCCGGACGAAAAACCATAGCAGTGATTTCGGATATGGATCAGCCGTTAGGCCTTGCGGTCGGCAACGCACTGGAGGTCAGGGAAGCAATCGATACGCTTAAAGGCAACGGCCCGGCCGATCTGGAGGAATTATGTATCACACTCGGTTCACAGATGCTTTTGTGTGCAGGCAGAGCCGGTACAGAGCAGGAAGCAGGAAAGCTGCTTCGTCAATCACTTGATGATGGTTCAGCCTTACAAAAGTTTGCGGAATTTGTCGAAGCGCAGGGCGGAGATCCGGATTGCATCTATCACCCCGAAAATCTTCCGAAGGCAGCTGTTACCAGAGAAGTCAAAGCCGTTGAAACAGGCTATGTTCAGAAGATTTATTGTGAAGAAATCGGAGTTGCGTCTTTACTGCTCGGAGGAGGTCGGAGACGGAAAGAAGACGAGATCGATCTGTCGGTAGGCATTGTCCTGCATAAGAAGGTGGGCAGTTATGTGGAAAAGGAAGATTCCCTTGCGACGATTTATGCAAATGATGAGAAGCGGATTCAAGAGGCATATGATCGTATCATAGATGCATATTTCTATTCACAGACGGCCGTTAAAAAAGAACCCTTCATCAAAGGCATTATAACGGAATAGGACGAGGTGTTCGTGCATATAGTTTCTATATGTATAGGAAAAATGACAAACGCTTATCAAACAATCATGACATAAAAGCAAACATGGTGGAAACATTACATCTTCCGAAGGATTATGTGCTTGGTTCCGCCATTGTTACGATTATGGGCAATTGCGAGGTTCTGATCGAGAATTATAAAGGAATCCTGGAATATACGGAGGATTCCCTGATCGTCCAGACAAAGACATGCCAGATCCATATCAAAGGGAAAAGGCTTTCCATAGATTATTATACAAACGAAGAAATGAAGATCACAGGATACATCCGGGAAGTGAAGTATCTCGATGAGTGAATAAGGAGGCATTCCTTTGTTTGTAAAACTGATAAAATATTGCCGAGGGTACGTTAAGATTAAAGTATCCGGCTTCTCTCCGGAACGTTTCATGAATCTGTGCAGCAACCGACATATACTGATATGGCAGGTGAACAGATGCTGCGAATCCTATGAAATGTATCTGTCCGTAAGGGACTACAGGTGTCTGCGTCCGATTCTGAAGAAAACAAAAACAAAAGCAGTCATAATCGAAAAGTACGGGCTGCCATTTGTACTTCACAGGTATCAGAAACGAAAGCTGTTTCCGGCGGGTGTTTTGTTCTGCATCATTTTTCTGTTTGTGATGTCTCTGTTCTTATGGGAGATCAGAATTGAAGGAAATGTATACAGAACCGATGATGTTATAGAGGACTATCTGGAGGAATTGAAGATTGTACCGGGCATTCTGAAAAGCAGTATTGCATGCGAACAGATTGAAAAGGGGCTCAGGGAAAGGTTCGATGATATTACGTGGACCTCTGCCAAGATTGACGGAACTTGCCTTGAAATACAGATTAAAGAGAATGCGGTGCCGCAGGCAACTGAGACAGAGTTGAAGATCTGCGATCTGGTTGCGGAAAAAGCAGGTACCATCGTAGAGATTATAACCCGTTCCGGCGTTCCGCTGTGTTCTAAAGATATGAAGGTGCAAAAAGGGGATGTGCTGGTGTCAGGGGTGATTCCGATTAAGGATGACGGGGATAATGTGATTGATTATCGATATGTTGCCGCCGATGCAGACATCAGGATGAAAACCGTATATCGCTATCGGGATACCTTTCCGATGCGCAACCTATATAAGGAATATACGCAGAAAGAACGAAAAAGCATATATATTGCAAGCGCTCAGGACATCTGGTATCTGCCTGCAATGAGGAACAGATATCAATTATATGATACCTGTATCACCGAATATCAGATACCGGTCTTTAAGGATATGTATCTTCCGTTTTCCGTCGGAGTACGATGCGACAGGGAATATTATGAAACAAGCAAAATATACAAAGAAGCTGCTGCATACGCGCTGGCGGAAAAACGATTGCAAAAATATTGTGATGATTTAGTGGAAAAAGGGGTACAAATAATCACAAATAGTGTTAAAATAGAATTTGTGGGTGATGCCTGTCAGGCCGCCGGGAATATTCAGGTGGTTGAGGATGCAGGTGTTGAACGAGCTGTTTTTGTAAAGACGGAGGATAACAAGTGAGCATATCTGAAGCTTATATCGAAATCCCTTCCTGGGATATGGGTAATGTATTTGGGCAAATGGATGCCAATACAAAGAAAATAGAACGTACCTTTCAGGTATCGGTCATAGAACGTGAAGGCAGGATCAAGGTGGTCGGAGCTGAAGCCGCGGTGCAAAAGGCAACCTCTGTCTTGAAACAATTGCAGATACTGTCAGAGCGTGGTAACATTATCAACGAGCAGAATGTAGACTATACGATTGCAATGGCGATGGAGGAAAATGATTCTGCGGTGATAGAGATCGACAGGGAATTGATCTGCCATACGACCAACGGCAAGCCAATCAAGCCGAAGACACTGGGACAAAAGAACTATATTGATGCCATCAGGGAGAAGATGATCGTATTCGGCATAGGGCCTGCCGGTACAGGAAAGACTTATCTTGCCATGGCCATGGGAATTACGGCATTTAAAAATGACGAAGTGAGCCGCATCATACTGACGCGTCCGGCGATAGAGGCAGGAGAGAAGCTCGGCTTTCTGCCCGGCGATCTGCAGAGCAAGGTGGATCCGTATCTGCGGCCGCTGTACGATGCATTGTATCAGATCATGGGAGCGGAAAGTTTCCAGAAGAATATGGAGAAGGGGCTGATTGAGGTTGCCCCGCTTGCTTATATGAGAGGTCGGACGCTTGACAATGCGTTCATTATACTGGACGAAGCTCAAAATACGACACCTGCGCAGATGAAGATGTTTCTGACGCGTATAGGATTCGGCTCAAAGGTCATTGTCACAGGTGATATGACACAGAAGGATCTGGCTCCCGGAACGACATCGGGACTTGACATAGCCATTCGTGTACTCAGCAGGATGGATGATATCGGATTCTGCTATCTGACCAGTAAGGATGTCGTTCGTCATCCGCTGGTTCAGAAGATCGTGAAGGCATATGAGACTTACGAAAGCAAGGAAGTCGGTAAGAATAAGAGAAAAGCTGTATCAAAAGGACAAAAGAAAAGATAATCGGAGCACAATACATGGAAGAGAACAAATTGAATTTTGATCAGAACAGATGCATGCTTTATATATGCATGTTCTTTGTTACACTTACGACAGTCGGATTCGGGACTCTGTTTTTAGGACAGGACTCTGCAATCATCCTGCGCAATGTGATTGCATGCATGTTCAGCATGGGCATTACCGTGGTTGTTATGCTGCAATCAGATATCCGCAAGGATTACATGGTGGATAATGATCTGCATCCGCAAAGACTTATGATTTCATATGGAATCTGTCTGTTACTCATGGCGGTAACGGGAATACTATCTACGATGATGCTGCCACGGGAGGTCATTTATCTGTTTCCGTATATGTCGGTTGCCGTTTTATTTACCATATTTTCGAACTTCGGCATAGGGCTGATTCTCTATGTTCATTTCATTTTTGTGGCATCGCTCTTATGCGGGTTGGACGGCAGCACTGCTTTTATGTATCTGCTGTCGGGCATCATCGGATGCTGTCTGGTCAGAAGTGCAGAGAAGACATACCGTGTATGGCTCATTATAGGAAGCATGGCAGGACAGTATACCGTTTTGTATATAGCATACAGACTGCTGAATCTTGATCCCAAGGACGGGCTTCTGTATGAATGTATCTGGTTTGTGGGAGGACTTTTTGTTAATGCTATCGTGTTGTATCTGACACTGTATCTGACTGATCGGAAGATGATACATAAATATGTCAGAAAATATGAAGAAATCACCAATCCCGAGTATGATCTGCTCCTGCAGTTAAAGGAAAAGGCAAAGAGTGATTATTATAATGCGGTACATACGGCTTATCTAAGTGACCGGGTTGCAAGGCTCCTGGAGGCTGACAGCCTGCTTGCGAAGGCAGGAGGATACTATCATAAGATTGGTGTCCTTAGAGCAAAGAGCCATGTGTCGAAAAGCATCGAGATCGGAAAAGAGAATGGCTTTCCGTCGCCGTTGATTCAGCTGATCAGTGAGTATACAGGACGCTATGAAACACCGAAGACCGTAGAGGCTGTAATAGTAATGCTTTCAGACGCAATTGTAAGCACGATGCTGTATATGTATGAAAAGGATGCGGAGCAAAAGCTGGATTATGATAAGATCATAGAAGCGGTCTTTAAGAAAAAATATGAGAGCGGTATTTTGCAGGATTCCGGAATCTCCTTAAAGGATCTGCACAGGATGAAGGAATATTACAAATCGGAGGCACTCTATTATGACTTTTTACGCTGAAAATGAAACAGATATAGACTTTGGGTTTGACTATGAGAAGCAGTTTCAAATAGTTGCGGAAGCAATACTGGAACAGGAAGCATGTCCCTATGAGGCTGAGATCAGCCTCCTGGTAACGGATGAGAACACCATTAGGGATATCAATCTGGAAAACAGAAATATCGATAAAGCAACGGATGTCCTGTCTTTTCCGATGGTACATTTTGAACAGCCATCAGATTTTTTGGATCTGGAAGAACGGGAAGAGGATTGTTTTCATCCTGAAACAGGGGAGTTATTACTTGGAGATATTGTCATATGTGCAGAAAAAGTCCTTGCGCAGGCGGAAGAATATGGGCACTCGATTTTGAGAGAATTTTCTTTTCTTATCGCTCATAGTGTGTTACACTTGTGTGGATATGACCATATTTCCGAAGAGGATGCAAAGGTCATAGAACGTAAACAGAAAACTATATTAAGCGCTCTTATGATTGAACGCTGAGGATTTGAAAAGAGGTACTTGAATCATGAAGAAAATGAGACTGATTGTATGTTTGCTCATTAGTGCGGCAGTTGTATGTTTTGCAGGCTGCGGCAACAAGGAAACACAGGAAGAACCAAAAGAACAGGACAACACACAGGCTGAGGAGGCACCACAGGCTCCGGCTGCTGAGGAGGATACAGAAACACCCGCATCTGATGATGCAATCAGAAGTTATCTGACAGGTAAAGTGACAGATCCTGCAATCGCCAGAAGAAGACCCGTTGCGATTATGCTGAACAATTTGGAAGCGGCACAGCCGATGTGCGGTGTTTCACGTGCAGATGTCGTATATGAGTGTGTGGTTGAGGGTGCGATTACACGTCTGATGGGTATTTTCGAGAATTATGATGATCTGATCAAGATCGGATCGGTCAGAAGCTGCAGAAGTTATTTTGTGTATTGTGCGCTTGAGTTTGATGCAATCTATGCACATTACGGACAGGCTGCGTATGCAGTAGAACTGTTGGATGCAGACTATGTGGATAATCTGAGTGGATTATCCGAAATCGGCAATATTGTATTTTACAGAACAAGTGACAGATCTGCACCTCACAATTGCTATGCCAGTGCGCAGGGTATCAAGGACGGCATCAAGAAGATGGGCTACGACGAGAACTATAGAAGCTCCTATACAGGAAAATTCCTGTTTGCAGAGGACGGAAAAGAAAATAAGAATGAAAAAGGCTCCAGCGCAGTGTATGTTGCACCCGGATATCTGATCAATAAGCCTTGGTTTGAATACAATGCAGAAGATAAGAAATATTACAGATTCCAGTATGGCGGACCACAGATTGATGAATTGACGAATGAGCAGATATCATATGACAACATCGTATTACAGTATTGTGAGTGGGTACAGCTGGATAAGAATGATTATCTTGCATTCAACTGTCATTCGGGCGGTAAGATGCAGTTCATAACCGAAGGCAAGGTGGTCGACGGCTTCTGGATTCGTACGGTAGAAGATGAGGACAGCGGCAATCATGATGAAGGTGTAACCAAGTATTATGACAGCGATGGAAATGAAATTGTCTTCAATCAGGGAAAGACATGGATCTGCATTGTTCAGGATACAACAGAAGATAAAGTAGAGATTAAATAAGAATCATGGAATAATAGGAAACGCAAAGAAGATGGGAAGTCAGGGGAACAGCAGAAGATCTAATTTCATAATTCAGGGCGGTATTTTGGCTACGGCGGGCATAATATCAAGATTGATCGGTCTGCTGTACCGAGTACCCCTAACGAATATTATCGGCGATGAAGGTAACGGCTTATATGCCGCTGCCTTTCAAATTTACTCTATCATGCTTTTGATTTCGTCATATTCATTGCCGCTTGCGGTGTCTAAGTTAGTATCATCCAGAGTCGGAAAAGGACAATACAAAAATGCGAGAAAAATATTCAGAGGTGCGTTGCTATTTGCCCTGATTTCGGGTGGTGCGGTTGCCCTGATTGTTTTTTTTGGTGCTGATTTCTTTTCGGGAACCATCATGACGGAGCCGAAGAGTGCGATTGCACTCAGGATATTGTGTCCCACACTGCTGATCGTGGCACTGATGGGTGTTATGCGCGGATATTTTCAAGGTATGGGCACGATGATGCCGACGGCTATATCTCAGATCTTTGAGCAGATCGTGAATGCAGTTATGTCGATTGTGGCGGCAACCTATCTGTTCTCTTACGGAACGAAAGTGGCAACACTACTGCGGGATGATTCTTATGCTTCCGCCTACGGAGCTGCCGGAGGTACATTGGGTACCGGAGCCGGAGCCTTGATGGGGTTGATTTTTCTGGCCTTGGTTCTTTTATCTCAAAATCGAGTCCTGAAGCGACAGATGAACAAGGACAGCAGCAGATATGCCGAGTCGTACGGACAGATATTCAGAGTGTTGTTTCTGACAATCTTACCGGTCATTATGAGTGCGGCGATTTATAATATCAGTGATCCTCTGGATCAGAGTATTTTTAACTATATCATGACAAAAAACGGTATGGGTGACATACAGACGGCTTATTGGGGCATGTTTTCAGGCAAGTACCGTGTGCTGACCAATGTCCCGATTGCGCTTGCTAGTGCAATCAGTGCTTCTATGATGCCAACGTTGACACAATGCATCGAAGATGGCGAGTATCGTGCTGCCAAACATAAAGTGGGAACCGCAACAAGATTTACAATGATATTGGCAATTCCCTGTGCCGTCGGACTGAGCGTTCTGGGAGAGCCGATTCTGTCTATGCTGTTTACGGGAGAAATCAGTATTCCTGCGAAGCTGATGCAGGTTGGTTCCATATCGGTTGTTTTCTATTCTCTTTCAACGCTTACCAACGGAGTGCTGCAGGGTATCGGCAGGATGAATATTCCGGTAAAGAATGCAGCGATTGCATTGGTGCTGCATCTGGCATCACTGTATGTGATGTTAGAGTTTTTTGATTTGAAGCTGTATGCGGTTGTGATTTCCTGTATTATATTTGCACTGACCATGTGTATCCTAAACGGACTTTCTATCAGAAAACATCTGCGTTATTCACAGGAGGTCAAGAGGACATTTATCATCCCTTCGATTGCAGCAGCGGTCATGGGCGCGGTGTGTTGGCTGGTACACATGCTGTTTTCATTGTTTTTATCTATCGTTCCGGCAACTTTACTTTCCATCGCAATAGGTGCGATTTTGTATTTTGTGATCTTAATCGGACTGAAAGGCATCAAAGAATCAGAACTTCGTAATCTGCCCTGTGGAAATGCAATTGTGGCCTTGGCCAGATTTTGCAGGCTGATGTAAAAATAAAAGAATAAAGAAACGAAAACAGTTGATACTATATGTATAAATCGAAAGGTGGAAGACCATGCGAAAAACATATTTTATCAGCTTTTTTCTTTGTGTAATCACATTGGGACTGGTGTACTTCAGTGCATACTTTTATTCTGTTTATTTTCTGAATGATGCGCCCATTATTCTTGAGACGGAAGCAATCAGTGAAGAAGAGCATTCGGAAGCGGTGCTGGTGGATACGAATGATGTGCCGAGTGTCAAAGTGAATACGAAATATGAAATCGAGTCGTATGATCTGAATGATTATACGTTGTCAATAGAGGATGCACAGATACCGATTGAATATATCGGTCTAACGAGAGATAAATTGATTGCCGTGATCTCGGATTATTGTAATTATTCGACTGAGGCGGATTTGGAAGCGGGATTTGAGTCCATGCAATTGATTTCTTTCTCAGAGAATAAGGTGATTGTCAGAAAATCATATAAGCCGATCGTATTACCGGAGCATTTTTATCTGATGGCGGAAAACCATTACGTGACCGTTTATTATGATGATCGTGAAACAATCTATATGTATACCGGAATTGCGCTGGAAAGTCTTCCTGAAAGCGTACAGAGAGAAATCATAGGAGGCAAGTATGTAGAGAGTATCCATGTCCTCTATAGCTTTTTAGAAACCTATTCCAGTTAGGGGATGACTCAAAGGGATAAAATATGGTATACTTAGGTACGCGATGAAACAGAGGGTTTTCGAGGCTCTGTCGGAGTATATTGAAAGCTTTGCTATATTGGCACATTTTTGAAAGGAACTGTGATTAAATGAAAGTATGTATAATCGGCGGCGGTGCTGCAGGTCTTGTGGCGGCGATTCAGGCTGCCGGAGACGGATACGAGGTTACGATACTGGAGCATATGGATCGGGTTGGAAAGAAGATACTTTCTACGGGAAACGGAAAGTGTAATCTGACGAATGTAGATCAGGGGGCGGAGCATTATCATGGGACGCATCCTGATTTTGCCGTACGGGTATTTGAACAGTGCAAATATAGTACAACGCTTCGCTTTTTCACTGATTTGGGGATATATACAAAGAATCGGAACGGCGGGTTGTATCCTTATTCGGAGCAGGCATCTGCAGTGTTGGATGTTCTCAGGATGGAGATTGCAGAGCTTGGTGTGAGGGTGTTTTGTAATATAGAGGTGGAAAAGATCGAGCATAAAGATTTATTTTATGTTCATACGGTTCGGACAGACAAAGAAAAAAAGAGGGATGTCTATCAGTTCGACAGAGTGATTCTGGCGACCGGCGGAAAAGCAGCAAAGATGACAGGCTCCGATGGCAGCGGTTATCGATTGGCGGCTGAACTGGGACATCGGATCATAGAGCCGTTGCCGGCTCTGGTACAGCTAAGATCATCACAGCAGTTCTTTAAGAGCATAGCCGGAATTCGATGTGAAGCAGGGCTGAGCTTATATGTGGATGATGTGTACATATGTGCGGAGCGAGGAGAATTGCAGTTGACCGATTACGGTATTTCGGGTATTCCGGTATTTCAACTGAGCGGATGTGCCGCAAGAGCCCTGTATGAAAAAAAGATGGTAAAGGTGCAAATAGACTTTATGCCTGATATGCCTGCAGTTGGAGATTTGAAGGAATTTTTGGCGCACAGGGTTGCGACGACACCGAACAAATTGTTGAGTGAGCTGCTGATTGGCATGTTCCACAAAAATCTGTGTATGCTGTTCATAAAGACATGCGGGTTGAAGAGTACTCGAAAATCAAGTGAATTAACGATAGAAGAAGTATCTACACTTGCAAGATGTATCAAACAATTTGATGTTTCTATCAGCAAAACGAACTCTTTTGAACAGGCGCAGACATGTTCAGGGGGTGTAGATACGGCAGAATTAAAGGATACATTGGAGTCGAAAATTGTTCCGGGATTATTTTTTGCAGGGGAGATGATTGACATCAATGGAGATTGTGGCGGCTATAATCTGCAGTGGGCGTGGTCCACAGGTATGCTTGCGGCAATGCATCTATAGACGATATGAGTGACTGAGCGAGAGGAAATGATTGTATGATTCGAATTAATCAGATCAAATTACATATCCCACATACGGAAGCAGACTTGAGACATAAGATAGAAAAGTCCTTGCAGTTCAAGAGGTTGAAGCAATCATTTGGGGAGATTTCTTATACATATGAGATCGTCCGCAGGTCGATGGATGCAAGAAAGAAGCCGGAGCTGTTTTATGTCTATTCCGTTCAGGTGGCTTTGAAATCAGTGAAAAAAGAAAATATAGAGCAACTTGAACAGGAAGTCGTTCGACTGGTTAACAATAGTAATATTATGTTAACAAACGGAACGAAATATCAACTTTCATCATTTCAAATTACCTCAGATACCATTGAAAATTTTCAAAGACCGGTTGTTATCGGAAGCGGTCCTGCAGGACTTTTTTGTGCTTATATGCTTGCTTGCGCAGGTTGCAGACCGATTGTTCTGGAGCGTGGAGAAGCAGTCGACGACAGAAAAAAAACGGTGGAACATTTCTGGAACGGTGAAGATGGTTTAAATCCGAATTCCAATGTCCAGTTCGGCGAAGGCGGAGCGGGGACATTTTCAGACGGGAAGTTAAATACTCTCGTAAAAGATCCGGCAGGCAGGAATCGTTTTGTTTTAGAGACTTTTGTAAAGTTTGGGGCAAAAGATGAAATCGTATATGAGAATAAACCGCATCTCGGAACAGACGAACTGGTTACCATTGTGAGGAACATGCGGGAGCATATTATCTCTCTGGGCGGTGAATTTCACTTTTCTGCACAGGTGACCAGGCTATTGATTGAAAACAACAGGATATTCGGTGCAGAGGTATCAAACGGACAGGCTGTTTATCAAACGGATAAGATTATACTTGCAATCGGACACAGCGCCAGAGATACCTTTTATATGCTGCAAAAGGAGCAAATCCGTATGGAAGCAAAATCCTTTGCTGTAGGACTTCGCATAGAACATCCGCAGGAACAGATTGACGAATGTCAGTACGGAATTCAAGAGGGAAGAAAACTACCTGCGGCTGATTACAAGCTGACAAATCAGACCTCTAACGGTCGAAGCGTCTATTCATTCTGTATGTGTCCGGGTGGATATGTGGTCAATGCATCTTCGGAAGAAGGCAGACTGGCTGTAAACGGAATGAGCTACAGTGCGCGGGATGGCAGAAATGCAAACAGTGCTCTGATCGTATCCGTCACGCCACAGGATTTTGATTCTGAGGACGCACTTGCCGGAGTTGAATTTCAGAGACGGCTTGAAGAGAAGGCATATACTCTCGGCGAGGGGAAGGTGCCTGTACAGCGATATCAGGACTATAAGAGCGGGATAAAAAACGATATCGGACAGACGGAACTCATGCCATGCATCAAAGGTGCATATGCAAGTGCCGATCTGCGGCAGCTTTTTTCGGACGAAATCAATCAGGCTTTGATTGAATCTATTGATAAATTCGGCTATACTATGGTAGGATATAACAGATCTGATGCAATCCTTTCGGGCGTGGAGAGCAGAACTTCTTCACCGGTGCGCATCACAAGAGACGAAACCGGCCAGAGCAACATCAGAGGCTTATATCCGTGCGGCGAGGGTGCGGGATACGCAGGCGGCATTACATCTGCGGCGATGGACGGCATTAAGATTGCAGAATATATACTGGAGGAATACAGAGTTGGATGACATCAGAAAGACACTAAAGAATAAACAGAGAATCGTAGTGAAGATTGGTTCTTCCTCATTGCATCACAGTACGACGGGTGAACTGAATCTGACCAAGATGGAACGGCTGGTCAGGGAATTATGTGAATTGAAGAATCAGGGAAAGGATGTTGTGCTGGTTTCTTCGGGAGCGATTGCTGTCGGTAAAAAGACCGTTAACATCAGTCCGAAGGACAATGAGGTGTCCGTTAAGCAGGCATGCGCCGCCATCGGACAGGCGAGGCTTATGATGGTATATCAGAAGCTGTTTGGAGAATATAATCATGTGACTGCGCAGATACTGATGACGAAGAATACGATTACGGATAAGGTCAGCAGACATAATGCACATAATACATTTACAGAATTGTTGAAGCTGGGCGTGATTCCGGTTGTCAATGAAAATGATACCGTATCTACATATGAGGTGGAAGATGTCATCGGAGATAATGATACTTTGTCGGCAATCGTGGCATATCTGATTGAAGCCGATCTGCTGATTCTGCTGTCTGATATTGACGGATTGTATTCTGACGACCCGCATACCAATCAAGATGCCAAATTTATCGATGTGGTGGAAGAGTTGGATGAGCATCTGATGAGCATGGGAAAGAGCACGACCGGAAGCGATATCGGTACCGGGGGGATGAGTGCGAAGCTGCATGCAGCCAAGATTGCAACCAGCGCAGGCGCCGATATGGTGATTGCAAATGGAAAAGATGTGAGTGTCATTCATAAGGTCATAGAAGGACGCAATTACGGTACTGTCTTTATGGCACATAAGGATGAGCATTTTCACATAACGGATTATATCAATGAGATGTAATTGATATGTTTTCTTGCGGACAATGTAATATATGAATATAAAGAACATCGGAAAGACAGGAGAAAGATTTCATGAATATGGAAGAACGGATCAAGCGAATCAATGAACTGTATCATAAGTCTCAATCAGAAGAAGGGTTGACAGAAGCAGAACGGGAAGAACAAAAAGGTCTTCGTGCGGATTATATCGCTTCCGTAAGGGCAAATCTGAGAGGACAATTGAACAACGTCAATATACAGGAAGCGGATGGTTCCGTAACCAATCTCGGAAAGAAGTACGGAGATCAGAAATAAAATGCAGGATGACAAGCAAACAATCAGAAAAGAAATCTTGGCAGTCAGAATGGGAATGTCTTCTGCGGAATGTGAACAGAAAAGCCTGGTCATATGTGACAGGCTGCTGGCATCGGAACTTTATAAAAAGGCGAATACGATTTATGCTTATATGGCATTTCGAAATGAGGTTGATCTGTCAAAAGTAATCATGCAGTGTCTTTTGGATCATAAGAGCATTGCACTTCCGAAAATTTCAGGGAGTGTTATGACATTTCATTGTCCACAAAGAACTCTCAAGGATGATATCATCACGCGGCAGGGGTATTTCGGCATAGAAGAACCGGCAGAAGGAGCAGAACCTGCACCTAAGCCGGATCTGATTCTGCTTCCGGGAGTCGCATTTGATAAGCAACATAATCGAATCGGTTATGGGAAGGGTTTTTATGATACTTATATCAGTCAGAATGTTGACAGTGCCCTAACGGTGACGGTCGGAATCGCCTATGAATGCCAGCTGGTAGATACCATTCCTGCAAAAGCACATGATTACAGACTGCATCATCTGCTTACGGAGTGCGCATTTTATTAAGCCTTAATGTACAAAAACAAGTGCATAAGGGCTTATTTTAATAAAAGCATTGTAAATCAAAATGAGACGATATAAAATAATGCGAGGAGGCATCGTATGAGCAAAGAAGAAGAGATACAGGCATTGTCGGATCAAGAAACCAGACTGCAGTATGAATACATAGAAAAAGCAAAGATCATGGTCAGTCAGCAGGTTGCCGTCCTGGGGCGGGACCTTACTTTTTGTGTGGTGACGTTTGGTTGTCAGATGAATGCCAGAGATTCAGAGAAGCTGGTCGGGATATTGGAAGCGGTCGGATACATTCAGGCAGAAGGGGAAGAAGCCGATCTGGTCATTTATAATACATGTACAGTCAGGGATAATGCCAACACAAGAGTATATGGCAGGCTGGGCAAGCTCAAGAATTATAAGCAGAAGAATCCTCATATGCTGATTGCACTCTGCGGATGTATGATGCAGGAGCCTTCGGTCGTGGAGACAATTAAGAATAAGTATCGTTTTGTGGATATCCTGTTCGGTACCCATAACATCTTCAAATTTGCACAACTGCTTGTATCACGGCTTGAATCAGAGCAGGATGCATCTGATCGGAATCATATGATCATAGATATCTGGAAGGACACGGAACTGATTGTCGAGGATTTGCCGAATGAAAGAAAATATCCGTTCAAATCGGGCGTTAATATTATGTTCGGATGTAATAATTTCTGCAGTTACTGTATTGTTCCGTATGTGCGCGGAAGAGAACGGAGCAGAAAGCCGCAGGATATCATCAGAGAAACAGAGCGGCTTGTGGCAGACGGTGTAGTAGAAGTGATGCTGCTTGGACAGAATGTCAACTCTTACGGAAAGAATCTGGAAAGCCCCGTCTCATTTGCAGAACTGCTGCAGGAGATAGAAAAAATCGACGGACTTGAGAGGATTCGTTTTATGACATCACATCCCAAGGATCTGTCGGATGATCTGATCGAAGTCATGAAGCATTCAAAGAAAATCTGCAGACACCTGCATCTGCCTTTGCAATCAGGAAGTACTGCGATTCTGAATCGGATGAATCGGAGATATACCAAAGAGCAGTTCATTTCGCTGGCTGAAAAGATCAGGACAGCTATGCCGGATATTGCAATAACAACTGATATTATTGTTGGATTTCCGGGCGAGACCAAGGAAGACATTGAAGATACGATTGATGTGATACGGCGCGTACGTTTCGACGGAGCATTTACCTTTATCTATTCCAAACGGACAGGTACACCGGCGGCAGCGATGGAAGACCAGATTCCGGAAGATGAAGTGAAGGAGAACTTTGACAGAGTGCTGCAGGCGGTGCAGGAAGTATCCCGTGAGATGGCAGAGAGATTTGAGGGGATGACGGATACCGTTCTTGCGGAAGAAGTGAATGAACAGGATACGCAACTGCTGACAGGAAGGCTCGGAAACAATCTGTTGGTGCATTTTCCGGGTGACGAAGCCCTGATTGGTCATATCGTAAAGGTAAAATTAACAAAATGTAAGGGCTTTTATTACATCGGAGAGTTATGTGATATCTAGATTTAACATTTATACAAAAGGGAGAAAGATGAGAAAGTGGAAAAGTTAAAACCAAAATTGTTTTCAGTCATGAAAACATACACCAAGGAACAATTTATTCAGGATGTTGTGGCAGGTATTATCGTAGCCATCATTGCATTACCTTTGTCCATCGCATTGGCACTTGCGTCGGGCGTCAATCCGGAGCGCGGTATCTATACGGCAATCATAGCGGGCTTCGTGATTTCCTTTTTAGGAGGAAGCCGTGTCAACATATCGGGACCAACGGCGGCATTTGCAACGATTGTTGCCGGAATCGTAGCGAAAAACGGAATGGACGGACTGATTATTGCGACAATCATAGCAGGTGTTATATTGATTATCATGGGTCTTTGCAGGCTGGGCAATCTGATCAAGTTCATTCCCTATACGATTACAACAGGATTTACATCGGGAATTGCGGTAACGATTCTGATAGGTCAGATTAAAGATTTTGCGGGACTGACCTTTGAGAATGCTCCGATAGAGACGATCGACAAGGTCAAGGAGATTGCTGCATCCATAAGCACGTTTAATATTCAGGCTCTGATCGTGGGTGTTGTATCACTGGTTATTTTAATCATATGGCCAAAAGTCAGCAAGAAGATTCCGGGCTCTTTGATTGCGGTCATTGTCGGGATCCTGCTGGTAA
This sequence comes from uncultured Lachnospiraceae bacterium, assembly GCA_964638005.1. GTDB lineage: Bacteria > Bacillota > Clostridia > Lachnospirales > Lachnospiraceae > JAAYYM01. The sequence continues at coordinate 32,148 of CAZWXS010000001.1, read as the reverse complement.
AGTTTCTTGACATGAATGTCAATACCATCGGAAGCTTGTACGAAATATCGAATCGTCTTCCTGTTCCGACAATGCCCAAGTTTACAATGGCAACGGTACAGAATGTGCTTCCTGATGCAGTCACGATTGCGATATTGGCAGCAATCGAATCCCTGCTTTCCTGCGTCGTATCGGACGGAATGATCAATTCAAGACATCGTTCCAATATGGAACTGATTGCACAAGGGGCAGGAAATATATGCTCGGGTCTCTTTGGTGGCATACCGGCAACCGGTGCAATTGCAAGGACTGCGGCCAATGTTAAGAATGGCGGAAGAACGCCGGTTGCAGGTATGGTACATGCAATTACACTTGTTCTCGTATTGGTCGTATTGATGCCGTATGCGGCTTTGATACCGATGCCGACAATTGCGGCGATTCTCTTTATGGTTGCTTATAATATGAGTGAATGGAGAGAATTTGCAGAGCTTGTAAAGACAGCACCAAAATCGGATGTCATTGTATTGCTTGCAACCTTTTCGCTGACCATTGTATTCGATCTGGTCGTTGCGATTGAAATCGGTATGATTATGGCAGCATTTTTGTTCATGAAGAGAATGAGCGATGTGACGGATGTGATGGGTTGGAAATATATCGAGGAAGAAGACGATCCCGACAACCTCTCTCTGAAACGTGTACCGGAGCATACACGTGTATATGAAATCAACGGGCCGATGTTCTTCGGTGCTGCGGATAAATTCATGAAAATCAATACGGATAAATCAACAAAATGTGTTATCCTGCGTATGAGAAGCGTCTCCGCAATTGATGCTACGGCATTGCATTCTTTGCAAAAGGTATATGAAAAATGTAAAAAAAATGATATTATATTAGTGCTGTCACATGTGAACGAGCAGCCGATGAAGGTTATGGTAAAGGCAGGATTTGATGATATCATCGGACCAGAAAACATGTGCGAACATATTGACGATGCGTTAAAGCGTGCAGAAGAACTGGTCGGTGTACAGCTTTAGGCATTACAGAACAGGCAGGATGAAATCGTGGCAGAATTATCACCGATGATGCAGAAGTACATAGAAACAAAAGAAGAATATAAGGATTGTATTCTTTTCTACAGGCTTGGAGATTTTTATGAGATGTTCTTTGAAGATGCACTCACAGCATCCAGAGAACTGGAAATCACTCTGACAGGAAAGAATTGCGGACAGGAGGAACGGGCACCTATGTGCGGCGTTCCTTATCATGCTTTGGACGGATATTTGAACAAACTGATTGCCAAGGGATACAAGGTCGCTATCTGTGAGCAAGTAGAGGATCCGAAGCTTGCCAAGGGCCTTGTGAAGAGAGAGGTTACACGTATCGTAACCCCCGGAACAAATACGAATATGCAGGCTTTGGAGGAATCCAAAAACAACTATATCATGTGTATCGTATATGTTGCAGATCAGTTTGGCATTGCAATAGCAGATGTTACGACAGGAGATTTTGTGCTGACGGAGGTGGATACCAAACGCAGCCTGTTGGACGAGATATACAAATACATGCCGACGGAGATCATCTATAACGAAGCTTTTGAGGTCTGCGGAATCGAATTTGATGATTTGAAATACAGACTTTCCGTATCTATGTATTCTCTTGAACCATGGTATTTTGATGATGAGGGCTGCAAACGCTGCCTGAAGGAGCATTTCAAGGTTGCTTCTTTGGACGGTCTCGGACTTTCTGATTATGACAGCGGTATGATTGCCGCGGGAGGTCTGCTGCAATATTTGTATGAGACGCAGAAGAACTCATTGTCTCATATGACGCACATCACTCCGTATCAGGTCAGTATGTATATGCTGATCGACTCTTCCACGAGACGTAATCTTGAATTGACGGAAACCTTGCGTGAAAAGCAGAAGAGAGGTTCGCTCTTATGGGTGCTCGACAAGACCAAGACGGCCATGGGCGGAAGACTGCTGCGCAGTTATATTGAACAGCCGTTAATCGACAAGGATGCAATCAATGAACGATTGAATGCAATTGAAGAATTCAACCGAAGTGCCATTTCAAGAGAAGAAATCAGAGAATACCTGAATCCGGTCTATGACCTTGAACGCCTGTTAAGTAAGATTACATACAAGTCTGCCAATCCGAGAGACATGATCGCTTTTCAAAGTTCTCTGGAGATGTTGCCGCATATCAAGAATCTGCTCAAGGAATTTCGGTCAAACGAATTGCTTTCGGTTGAAGAGGCACTTGATCCGCTGGAAGATCTGTATGACCTGATACATCGGTCAATTGCCGAGGAACCGCCGATTGCAATCAAGGAAGGCGGTATTATCAAGACAGGCTATAACGAAAATATTGATGCCCTCAGAAATGCCAAGACAGAGGGAAAGACATGGCTTGCCGAGTTGGAAGAAAAGGATCGCGAGCGTACAGGTATCAAGGGCCTGAAAGTAAAGTTCAATAAAGTTTTCGGTTATTATTTTGAAGTGACAAATTCTTATAAAGATATGGTTCCTGAGGACTATATCAGAAAACAGACGCTGGCAAATGCCGAGCGGTATACGACCCCGGAATTGAAGGAGCTTGAGGATACGATTCTCAACGCAGAGGACAAGCTGTTTTCACTGGAATATGACTTGTTCTGTGAAATCAGAGAGGCTATTGCGGGAGAAATAGACAGAATTCAGAAAACGGCAAGAGCAGTTGCGCTGATTGATGTATATGCTTCTCTTGCGGTTGTGGCAGAACGTAATCACTATGTAAGACCGGTATTAAATGAAAAAGGAATTATCGAGATCAAGGATGGCAGACATCCGGTTGTGGAGCAGATGATGGCATCTGAGATGTTTATTTCCAATGATACTTATTTGGATGATAAAGCAAACCGCATTTCCATCATAACAGGGCCGAATATGGCAGGAAAGTCTACCTATATGCGGCAGACCGCACTTATCACCCTGATGGCACAGATCGGAAGCTTTGTGCCCGCCGGATCAGCCAATATAGGACTTGTGGACAGGATATTTACCCGTGTAGGTGCTTCCGATGACCTTGCAAGCGGCCAGAGTACATTTATGGTGGAAATGACCGAGGTTGCCAATATTCTTCGAAATGCAACCAGCAGGAGCCTGCTGATTTTAGACGAAATCGGTCGAGGGACATCTACCTTTGACGGACTCAGTATCGCATGGGCCGTAGTGGAATACATCAGTAATCCCAAATTGCTCGGAGCTAAGACGCTCTTCGCAACACATTATCATGAACTAACCGAGCTTGAGGGAAAACTGAACGGTGTCAATAATTACTGTATTGCGGTAAAGGAACAGGGAGACAACATCGTATTTTTACGCAAAATCGTCAAGGGCGGTGCCGACAGAAGTTACGGTATTCAGGTTGCAAAGTTGGCAGGTGTTCCGGATATGGTCATTGAGCGCGCCAAGGTACTTGTGGAAGAACTATCAGATAATGATATTACCTCAAGGGTCAAGGATATTGCATCAGGAGGCAGCCAGACCAAGCATACGGTTAAAAAGTACGACCAGGTCGATCTGGCGCAGATGTCGCTGTTTGATACGGTTAAGGACGATGATATATTAAGTGAACTGGAGGCTCTGGATGTAAGCAATCTGACACCGATGGATGCACTGAATACGATTTACCGCTTACAGAACAAGATTAAGAACAGGTGGTGACAAGATGGGTATGAAACAAATTGAAGTGCTTGATTCCAATACGATTGACAAGATTGCTGCGGGCGAGGTCGTGGACAGACCTTCTTCTGTTGTCAAGGAACTCCTTGAGAATGCAACGGACGCAGGAGCGACTGCCGTCACAGTGGAGATCAAGGACGGAGGCATCAATTTCATCAGAGTGACCGATAACGGAGAAGGAATCGAGAAATCACAGATTCCGACTGCATTTTTAAGGCATGCAACGAGTAAGATCAAGTCGATTGAAGATCTGTTTACCATCAGAAGTCTTGGGTTCAGAGGTGAAGCGCTTTCCAGTATTGCTGCGGTAGGGCAGGTGGAATTGATTACAAAACCAAAGGATGCGCTGACGGGTGTACGGTATGTGATAGAAGGAACAAGAGAACGTATTTTTGAGGATATCGGAGCACCCGAGGGTACGACCTTTGTTGTTCGCAATTTGTTTTTTAACACTCCCGTTCGGAGAAATTTTTTAAGAACTCCGACCACGGAGGCTTCCTATATCACAGAGCTGATTGAAAAAATGGCGCTGTCACATCCGAACATTGCCATAAAATATATCAATAACGGAAAAATCAAACTGCAAACATCAGGAAATGCGCAGGTCAAGGATATCATCTATCAGATCTACGGCAGGGATGTGACAGACAAGCTGCTCATTGCCAAGGACAAGAATGAACATGTTGCAATGGACGGTTTTATCGGTGCTCCTGAAATCGTGCGCAGCAACAGGAGCTTTGAACTGTATTTCGTTAACGGAAGATATATCAAGAGCGATATGATCACACGGGCAATCGAAGAGGCATACAAACCGTATCTTATGCAGCATAAGTATCCGTTTGTCGTATTGTATTTCAGGATCAGTCCGGATCTGATTGATGTCAATGTGCATCCGAATAAGCTGGAAATCAAGTTTTTGGAATCAGAAGCGATGTATCATTTTATCATTGAAAGCATTACGAAAGCGCTGCATCAGCAGGAAATGATTCCGACAGATGTCGGAGCGGCTCCGAAAAAGAGCGAAACCGTCACATATTTCGAAAAAGATGCACCTGAGCCATTTGAAAAGCAGCGAATAGAACAGGAACACATGGTCAAGAATGAAGTGAGGGAGACACCGAATTATACTTCTGATACGGTTGATCTGCGTGAGGTACTTAACAATCCGATTCTTGCAAAGGTACTGTTGACACAAGAGGAGGATACCTCAAGAGAAGAGCCGGTTCATAACATCATCAAAGCAAATGAGCGGATCATTGTCGAAAAAGCAACACAACTGAATCTGTTTGAAGAATCTTTTTTGTCTAAGGAGGCCATCAGGGAACACCGCATCCTCGGTCAGATCTTTGAAACATACTGGCTTGTGGCTTTTGCGGATAAGCTTTATGTCATTGATCAGCATGCGGCACATGAAAAAGTACTTTATGAGAAGCTTATCAAACGGCTTGAGGAAAAAGAAAGTGTTTCGCAGGCACTCAGTCCGCCGATCATTGTGACCTTATCACGGCATGAAGAGGAATTGATGCAATTATATATGGAGCAGTTTACGGATATCGGATTTGAAATTGAGCATTTTGGTGGAAATGAATATTCAATTCGTGCAGTTCCGGCAGATTTATATGGTATGAATGAAAAGGAAATGTTTCGGGAGATCATGGATTCCCTGTCAGTGGATATTCCGAAAGGAGAAAATGAAGCAGTGCTTCATAAAATAGCTTCCATGTCATGCAAGAGTGCCGTCAAAGGGAATCAGGCCATGACAAATAAGGAAGCAGAGATGCTGATTGAGGAACTGCTGCAATTGGACAATCCTTATCATTGTCCTCACGGCAGACCGACCATCATTGCTTTTACCAAGTATGAGATAGAGAAGAAATTCAAACGGATCGTCTAGAGGATGTGATCATGAAGCCCAATTTGATTATTTTAACAGGTCCGACTGCCGTCGGAAAGAGTGCTTTGTCTGTCAGGCTTGCACAGGAATTGAACGGTGAAATCATCTCAGCCGATTCCATGCAGGTATACCGAGGCATGGATATTGGCTCCGCAAAGATCAAGGTAGAGGAAATGCAGGGCATTCCTCACTATTTGATTGATGAATTAGATCCTCGGGAAGAATTCAACATCGTGCAGTTTCAACGATTGGCAAAAAAGTATATCAGTGCAATCCTTGAAAAAGGAAAAATACCGATGCTCGTGGGAGGAACAGGATTCTATATACAATCGGTACTGTATGACATTGATTTTACGGAAACAGAGCAGGAGACAGCGTACAGAGAATATCTGTCAGAACTGGCAGAAAAAGAAGGCGTTTCCTGTCTGCATGCACGATTAAAGGAAATAGATCCGGAGGCGGCGTCCCAGATTCATAAAAATAATGTCAAAAGGATCATTCGTGCACTTGAATATCATCATCAGACAGGAAGGCGCATTTCAGAGCACAATCTGCGGGAAAGAGAAAAAGATGCCGCGTATGATGCGTGCTATTTTGTTTTAAACGATGACCGGACAAGCATCTATGAACGGATTGATGCACGTGTGGATCAGATGATTGCGGACGGATTGGTTCAGGAAGTCCGTCAATTACAGGAGCTGGGCTGCACAGCGGATATGGTTGCGATGCAGGGCCTCGGCTACAAGGAGATTCTTGCTTATTTGAATGGGACATATACGCTTGAAGAAGCAGTATACATCATCAAACGGGATACCCGGCATTTTGCCAAGCGGCAGCTTACATGGTTTAAGAGAGAGCGGGACGTAATCTGGCTGAACAAACCGGATTATCAGTATGACGATGAATTGATTTTAAAAGAAATGATTTCAATGATACAACAGAGATTTACCCAAGAATAACAGAAGACAGAAGGTATAAAGATGATAGAAGAATCAGAAAATATGTATCAGCGTTTGGGAATCGACAAAGAGATCCTGTATTACGGAGAAGAAGTATTGAAGGAACTGAAGGAGAGATTCTCGACGATCGATGATATTGCGGAATACAATCAATTGAAGGTCATCGCAGCCATGCAGGAATGCAAGGTCAGTGAGGCATGCTTTCAATCGACGAGCGGCTATGGCTATAATGATCTCGGAAGAGACACACTGGAAGCTGTCTATGCCAAGATATTTGACTGTGAGGATGCATTGGTCCGTCCGCAGATCACTTGCGGTACACATGCGCTCCACATTGCACTTGCGGCAAATCTGCGCCCGGGTGATGAATTGCTGTCACCTGTCGGAAAACCGTATGACACTTTAGAGGAAATCATCGGCATCAGAGAATCCAGGGGCTCACTGACAGAATACGGCATCACATACCGGCAGGTGGATCTGCTGCCGGAGGACGAAGACGGACAGATTTTTGATTATAACGGTATCAGAAATGCCATCAATGAACGAACAAAGCTTGCCACCATACAACGCTCAAAGGGATATCAGACCAGACCCACCCTGTCCGTAAAAAGAATCGGAGAGCTGATCGGATTTATCAAGAGTATCAAACCGGATATCATCTGTATGGTGGATAACTGCTATGGAGAATTTGTTGAGATTACGGAACCGACGCAGGTCGGCGCAGATCTGTGTGTAGGCTCGCTGATCAAGAATCCGGGAGGCGGTCTTGCACCGATCGGAGGATATATCGTCGGTAAAAAAGAGTATGTAGAGAATGCTGCTTACAGATTGACTTCTCCGGGACTGGGCAAAGAGGTCGGTGCTTCTTTGGGCATAATCGGCAGCTTTTATCAGGGGCTTTTTCTTGCTCCAACGGTGACTGCAAGTGCCTTGAAAGGTGCGATTTTTGCAGCAAATCTCTATGAGAAGCTTGGATATCCGGTTGTACCGAACGGCACTGAGAGCCGTCATGACATCATTCAGGCAGTAGAACTCGGGACACCCGAAGCAGTCATTGCATTTTGCAAGGGGATTCAGGCAGCGGCACCGGTTGACAGCTTTGTCATACCCGAACCGTGGGATATGCCGGGATATGATTCTGAGGTTATCATGGCTGCGGGAGCATTTGTATCAGGCTCCTCTATTGAACTCAGTGCAGATGCTCCGATTGAGCCGCCTTATGCGGTGTATTTTCAGGGAGGGCTCACCTGGCAGCATGCCAAATTTGGCATTCTAAAGACACTGCAATGCCTGAAGGAAGCAGGCATTATTTCACTGTAGACATTTAGTGAAGACTGCATATTTTGTCGAGAAAATTCACAGAAAATTAAGACAATAACGGTGTACAGAATGCGCAAAATGTGATAGTATTACTATATGTTGTGCCATGTGAGGGCTAAAATGCAACAATATGTGGCTTTTGAAGGACTTTCCTCCGGTTTTGAACAGATCAGAAAGAGGAAACCATGGAAAACACAAAGACACACGTAACACTTAAGGAATTACCTTTTGGTGAACGTCCGTATGAACGTTTTGAGGAGGTCGGAGCAACCGCATTATCGGATGCGGAGCTGCTTGCAATTATCCTTCGCACCGGTACGCGCGGAGAGACCTCTGTAGACCTTGCCAAGAGAGTTTTGGCAGGCATCTATTCAGAGCAAAGTATTCTCGGACTTCATCACATGTCTATCGAGGATCTGATGCAGATACCCGGGATCGGAAAGGTAAAGGCAATTCAATTAAAGAGCATTGCAGAGCTTTCAAATCGTCTGTCCAAGGCCAATGCCAAAAGAGCTCTTATTATGAATTCGCCTCGAACGGTCGCACATTATTATATGGAGGAGTATCGGCATCTGGAAAGAGAGAAGGCACTTGTCATTCTCTTAAACGGCAGCAATAAATTGATTACGGACTTTCCGCTGTCTATCGGGACAGCCAATCGGACGCTTGTATCGACGCGGGAGGTATTCAGGGAAGCGCTGAGATACGGCGCGGTATTTTTTATGTTATTACATAATCATCCGAGCGGCGATCCGACTCCGAGTGATCAGGATATCCTGATGACAAAGAGAATGAAGGAAGCGGGGATGATCATGGATATAGAATTGATTGACCACATTATTATCGGAGATAATAAATATATCAGTATCAAAGAACTCGGATTATTCTAAAGGAGGGTGTCACAGGTGGCTTCCAGTGCATTCGGTATCGACTTGGGTACCAGTAACATCAAAATATACAACAATATGGACGGCATGATCTTGAACCAGAAAAATATGATTGCCATTAAAAATAGAAATGTATTATTTGCATACGGTAACCCTGCATTTGAAATGTATGAAAAGGCTCCGGCAAATATTCATGTTTCTTATCCCGTAAATAACGGAGTTATTGCGGATATTCAGAATATGCAGACATTACTGCGTAATTTCATGATGGATATTTCCGATGGGAATCTGCATCCGGCGGATTATTATATATCAGTACCGACGGATATTACAGAGGTTGAAAAACGTGCGTTTTATGATCTGGTCAAGGATGCCAATGTCAAGGCACGTAAGATCATGATTGTTGAAAAGGCGATTGCGGACGGACTGGGACTTGATATTGATGTCAAGAATTCTCAAGGTGTGCTGATCGTGGATATCGGCTTTGACACGACAGAGATATCTATCTTGTCTCTGGGCGGTATTGTACTGAGCCGTCTAATTAAGACAGGTGGATTCAAGTTTGACGAAAGCATCAGAAATACCATTCGAAAAGAATATAATCTGATGATCGGAACCAAGACTGCAGAGAAGGTCAAGATATCTTTGAAGGAGTTAGAGGAAGCCGGAGAGGATGCAATCGTATACGGCAGAGATATCGTTACCGGATTGCCTGTAGAACGCAGTATTCCGATTACCCTTGTTGAAAAGGCAATGAAGGAGCATTTTGAGTCCATTGTGGACAACATCAGAGTCATTTTGGAAAGAACCCCACCCGAACTCGGAGCGGATATCTATAAAAAGGGCTTATACCTGACAGGAGGATCTGCGCAGATCAATCACTTGAATGAGTTGATTGCAAAGAGTACGGGGCTCAGAGTGAATCTGGCCGACAATGCAGGAGAAAGTGTTGCCTGTGGTCTCGCCAAGGTCATCGGAGAAGAACAATTCAGATCTGTAGCTTATTCCATCATGGGAATGTCAAACTGATTCAGAGGAGTTAAGGGATGCCACGAGTAAAAGTCAGAAAAACTAAATTTACGATTCCCAGCAAATACCTATTGATGATCATGACGATTCTCTGCATCGCATTGATGATTCTGACGTTCACGACAGATTGGGTAACCGGCCCATTGGAAGCTGTATCCGGTTATGTGATCATACCGTTTCAGGATGGAATCAGTGAGGCGGGAATGTTCTTAACAGGACGAAAAGACAATATCAAGAAGATGAATGAACTGGTTGAAGAAAATGCCGCACTGCGTGAGCAGGTGGATGAGCTTACGATAGAAAACAGTATGCTGCAGCAGGACAAATACGAACTCAGTAAACTGAGAGAACTGTTTGTCTTGGACGAGCAATATGCAGACTATGAAAAGGTAGGCGCACGTGTTATCGGTATGGATCCGGGAAACTGGTTCAGCGTGTTCTTGATCGACAAAGGTACCAAGGACGGAATCGCCGTCAACATGAATGTTATGGCAGGCAGCGGACTCGTCGGCAGAGTGGTTGAGGTTGGTCCGAACTGGGCGACGGTCAAATCCATCATTGACGACAGCAGTAATGTGAGCGCAATGGTATTGTCAACCTCTGACAGACTGATTGTTACAGGCGATCTGGAAACCATGAATGACGGAATGATCAGATTTGAACAATTAACAGACGAGGAAGATATGGTTGCGGAAGGGGATCAGTTGGTGACTTCAAGAATCAGTGACATCTATCTTCCCGGCTTGACCATCGGATATATCACGGAGATCAATAAGGATCCCAATAACTTGACAAAGTCGGGGTATTTGACACCAACGGTTGATTTTAAGCGACTGGATACCGTACTTGTCATACTGGATCTGAAACAGATGGTAGAGGAGTAATCAGAAAGGAAAGGTGTACGGATGCTTCGAAAAATTGTTGTATTTTTCATAGTAATCATCGGATATTTATTGCAATGTACGCTCTTTCAGAAAATATCTCTCGGCGGCATCGTTCCGAATATTTTAGTTATCATAACCTCTTCTTTCGGCTTTATGAGAGGGAAAAAAGAGGGCTTGATTATTGGTTTTTTCGCAGGATTTATTATTGATGTATTCTATGGTGATATATTGGGATTCTATGCATTGATCTATATGGTCATCGGTTATTTAAACGGGTTTTTCAGACAGTTATTCTATCCGGAGGATATCAAGCTTCCGTTAATCCTGATATCGGGAAGTGAATTGTTATATTGTTTTTCGGCGTATGTTTTTTTGTTCCTGCTGCGTTCAAAGTTTAATTTTTCGTTTTATTTTATACACGTTATCTTACCGGAAATAGTATATACGATATTGGTCACCCTTGTATTTTACAAGATCATCCTCTGGGTCAATGAAAAGCTGGAGATCAGGGAAAAAAGGAGTGCAAGTAAGTTTGTTTAATGATTTCAAGGATTTTCTTAAGAATATAATCTTCTCAAGGTTGTTTGTGCTGATACTGTTGCTTATCGTTATGTTTACCGTATTGATACAGCGTCTGTTTGTCTTGCAGATTGTAAAAGGCGAATCTTATGTCAATAACTTCGAATTGAAAATCAAGAAGGAGAGAACGCTTCCGAGTACCAGAGGCTGTGTTTTCGACAGAAACGGTGAGCTGCTGGCATATAATGAACTGGCCTACTCAGTTACGATTGAGGATACATACGAGTCGGGAACGGGCAAGAATGCCGCAATCAATGATACGGTATACCGTACATGTAAGATGATAGAAAAAAACGGCGATAAGGTTCTTGATGAATTTAACATATATCTGGACAGAAACGGCGAATTTGAGTTTTCGGTAGAAGGAACACAGCTGTTGAGATTCTTGGCCGATGTATACGGCAGGAAAAAAATCGATGATCTGAAGTACCCCGAGCGAAATGCCACGCCTAGACAGGTCATTGAATATCTGGGCGGAACGGCAAAGTTTGAAATCGGCTCATACAGCGATCCTGATGACAGAAAGTCTGCTTTTATCGTAGGCGACGGCATGACAGATGAAGAGCTCCTGCAGATCATTACGATCAGATATGCCATCAGCAATAACAGTTATCAGAAATATCTGTTCACAACGATTGCAAAGGATGTCAACGAAAGAACAGTTGCTGCCATTATGGAAAATAAAGATACCCTGCAGGGTGTTGATATCTCTGAGGATACATTGAGACGCTATAATGATGCCAAGTATTTCTCACATATCATGGGCTATATCGGAAATGTATCTACAGATGAGCTGGCAGAGCTGTCCATAGTCAATGACAGTTATACAATGACAGATATGGTCGGTAAAGCAGGTATTGAACAAGTCATGGAAACAGATCTGCAAGGCAAAAAGGGCAAGGAAGTACTGTATGTGGATAATCTCGGAAGGGTCATCGAGACTTCGGAGAGGATAGAACCGGTTGCAGGAAGTGATTTGTATCTGACGATAGACCGTGATCTGCAAAAAGCAGTCTACAATCTGGTAGAGCAGAAGCTGGCCGGTATATTGGTCGATAAGATAGATAATGTCAAAGAGATCAGCAACGAAGGAGTTACATCATCTAAGATCCGTATTCCGATTGATGATGTGTATTATGCAATCCTCAACAACAATATTGTCGACATTGATCATTTCGGTGAGTCCGATGCCAAGGAATATGAAAGGCTGATCTACAGTAAATTTTTAGATAAGCAGAACAGGGCACTCGGGGCTCTGACTCTGGAACTGACAGAAACAGCGACACCTTATAATCAGCTTGCGACGGAGATGCAGGTGTATGAGAGTTATGTTACGACTATGCTGTCTTCCAGTAATAACGGTGTTTTGGTGGATTCCGAAATCGATAAGACAGATGATGTATATCTGGCGTGGAAAGAGGAGACCATTAGTTTGAAGGAATACCTTGAATATGCAATTGCCGAGAACTGGATCGATATCTCCAAGTTCGAACTGGATACGCAGTATTCGGATTCCGCACAGATATATGATGAACTGGTTGCCTATATCGATGAAACCTTGAGAAAGGATAATGGGTTTGCCAAAAAGATGTATCGCTATATGCTCCGGGACAATGAGATTTATGGCAAAGAAATTTGTATGACCATGTTTGAACAGCAATCCATTTACGGAACGACCAATGAAAAGGAAGCTTTGGAGAGTGGAGGTATTACGGCATACAACTTTATGATGGACAAGATATCCAAGCTGGAGATTACACCTGCACAGCTGGCATTGGATCCATGCTCTGCATCCTGTGTTGTGACCAGCGTAGACGGAGAAGTATTGGCATGTGTATCTTATCCCGGCTATGACAATAACCGATTGACGAACAGCATAGACGCAGATTACTATAATGAGCTGCGTAATGATATCTCGCTTCCGTTATATGATTATGCAACACAGCAGAGAACGGCGCCCGGTTCTACCTTTAAGATGATCTCTGCCGTGTGTGGACTTGAGGAAAGCGGTATCGTGAGCCTTGGGGAAACCATTGACTGTAAGGGCGTTTATGAAACGATTGTTCCCTCACCACAGTGCTGGATTTATCCGAACGGAACACATGGGCCGTTGGATATTGTAGGAGCAATCCAGCATTCCTGCAACTACTTTTTCTATGAGGTCGGTTATCGCCTCAGTACTGATCCGACTGGAAAATATGATGCAGAACTGGGTCTTGAGAAACTGGCTAAATATGCTGATATGTTTGGTCTCAGCGAGAAGTCGGGAATCGAAATCGTTGAAAACGATCCGAAGATATCCGATGAATTGCCGGTATCTTCTGCAATCGGCCAGGGTACCAATAACTACACGACCATCGGTATGGCAAGATATGTGACAACGGTCGCCAACGGAGGTACCTGCTATAACCTGACACTGCTGGATAAATTGACGGATTCCAGCGGCAATCTGTTGAAGGATTATGCTCCTACAATCAGAAATCAGGTTATGATACAGGACAGCACATGGTCAGCGGTACATCGGGGCATGCGAGGGGTTGTCGAGAATACGGCTTCATTTGATGATATGCCGATGGCTGTTGCCGGCAAGACTGGTACAGCGCAGGAAAAAACGACCAGAGCCAACCACGCTTGGTTTGTCGGATATGCACCGTATGAAAATCCTGAGATTATCGTAACAACGCGTATTGCCTTTGGTTATACCTCGGCAAATTCCGCACAGCTGTCAAGGGATGTCATCAAGTATTATTTTAATCTTGAGGATAAAGAAGAACTGCTCAGCGGTGAAGCAACAGAATCCGACGGAACGATCATACAGGATTAGTCCTGAACAAAAGGGAACTTAAAAAGGGGATGTTTTCATTGAAAAATGCAGTTATGATCAAAAGTTTTCAGAATGGAATTTCGGTCAAGATGGACCCTGAAATACCATTTCAAGATATTTATATGGAAGTGGCGAGAAAATTCCGTGAGTCCGAAAGATTCTTCAAGGATGCAAAGATGGTATTATCCTTTGAAGGAAGGGAACTCGATTCAGAAGAAGAAACACTGCTTGTCAGCGCAATTACTGACAATTCCAGCATTCAGGTATTGTGTATCATCGGAACGGATGAAGAGAAGAACAAATCCTTTATTCGTGCAACCAAGCAGCTGGTCAACAATGAGAACAATGCGGACGGGCAGTATTACAAGGGTACATTGCGTGCCGGTCAGGTACTGGAGACAGATGCGAGCATCATCATACTCGGCGACGTCAATCCCGGAGCCAATGTAATTTCATCCGGCAATATCGTTGTACTGGGTACCTTATACGGACATGCATATGCCGGTGCCAACGGAAATGATAAGACCTTTGTGGTAGCGTTGGATATGCAATCCAGCAAGATACGCATCGGTGATTATACGGAAACAGCAGGAGGAAAGGGGACCAAATGGCTAAAGAGCCGTTCCGTTCCTAAAATTGCCTACGTAAAAGACGGAGAGATCTGTTCTGACGCTATTACAAAAGAATTACTGAATGATCTGCCGCTTTAATCAGAGCGCCGGGACGTCAGGGGACAATATTTCAACACATGGAGGGCAAAAGCCAATGAGTGAAGTGATTGTCGTTACGTTAGGAAAAGGCGGGGTCGGAAAAACCACCACCACCGCAAACGTAGGAGCCGGACTGGCAAGTCTGGGGCAGAAGGTAGCATTGATCGATACAGACATCGGGCTCCGTAATCTGGATGTCGTCATGGGACTGGAAAACCGTATTGTCTATAATCTGGTCGATGTGATAGAAGGAAACTGCCGCATCAAGCAGGCGTTGATCAAGGACAAGCGCTATCCGGGGTTGTATCTGATGCCATCGGCGCAGACCAGAGATAAGAATGCGGTGTCACCGGAACAGATGAGAAAGCTGGTTGCCGTGCTGCGGGAAAGCTTTGATTATGTGCTGCTGGATTGCCCTGCAGGAATCGAACAGGGTTTCAAAAATGCAATTGCAGGTGCAGACAGAGCAATTATCGTAACGACTCCCGAGGTTTCGGCGATTCGGGATGCGGACAGGATCATAGGGCTGCTTGAAGCAAACGAGATCAACCGTATCGATCTGATTGTCAACAGGCTGCGTCCGGACATGATTCGACGCGGAGATATGATGTCCGTGGAGGATGTGGTGGATATCCTTTCCATTCCTTTGTTGGGAGCGATTCCGGATGATGAAAGTGTTGTCATTGCCACCAATCAGGGAGAGCCTCTGACGGGAGCCGGTACACCGGCAGGCAGGATTTATGCGAATATATGCAGGAGAGTCATGGGAGAGGAAGTCCCGTTTGCTGACTTGCAGCATAACAAGTCCCTTTTTAACAGAGTGTTTTTGACATTCAAAAAAAACTATGAGGGGGCACAGCGATGAGATTATTTACTTTCCTGCGAAAGAAGAAATCCAGCGAACTTGCAAAAGACAGACTGAAGCTGCTGCTGATTTCAGACAGGGTCGATTGTTCTACCGAAATGATAGAGATGATCAAGAATGACATGATCAAAGTGATTTCAAAATACATAGAAATAGATCCTGAAGGAATGGATGTGCAGATCACCCGAACCAAAAGAGGAGCAAAGAACTCAGGCGTACCGGCATTGTTTGCCAATATACCGATCAGAAATTTGAGGATATGATAAAATGTTTAAGAAATATGATTTCAGAAAATATGATTTTAAATTGGTTTTATTGATGCTTGCAGTTTCCATACTTGGCATCATGGTCATCGGGAGCGCAAAGGAATCCGTACAGGATAATCAGATCTATGGATTAATCTTTGGATTTGTCTGTATGATCATCGTATCCCTGATTGATTACAGCTTTATTCTGAAATTCTCATGGCTGTGGTATTTTGTCGGGCTCGCATTGCTTGCAATGGTTCATTTTTGGGGTGTCAGTGTTAACAATGCAACGCGGTGGGTTGAGATATTCGGCATCCAGTTCCAGCCCTCGGAGGTCGTTAAAATCATATTGATTTTATTTTATGCACAGTTTATTATGAAACATAGAGAGACGTTAAATACGTTTGCTATTCTGGCTCTTATGGTTATATTACTTGTGCCGCCGCTCTATTTTATATATGAACAGCCGGATCTTTCTACAACGATTATGACATGTGTTCTCTTTTGTGTATTGCTGTTCGTAGGAGGTGTCAGTTATAAGCTGATCGGCGCAATACTGGTGGTAGCGGTGCCGTCAGCAATCGTATTTATGAACATCGTTTTGAAGCCGGGACAGAAGCTGATCAATGAGTATCAGCAGGAGCGTATCCTGGCATGGCTCCATCCCGAGAAATATCCGGACATTGCCTATCAGCAGACGAACTCTGTGACTGCAATCGGTTCCGGTCAGTTATATGGAAAGGGACTCGCCAACAATGTGGTCGGCTCTGTTAAAAACGGTAATTTCATTTCAGAACCGCAGACAGACTTCATCTTTGCAATCGTAGGAGAAGAGTTGGGCTTTATCGGTTGTTGTGCTATCATCATTTTGCTGGCACTGATTGCGATAGAATGCATCATGGTCGCACGGAAGAGTAAAGATCTTGCAGGGGAGTTGATTGCTTCCGGAATGGCGGGTCTTGTAGGCGTTCAGAGCTTCATCAACATAGGCGTTACAACAGGTTTGCTGCCGAATACGGGAATCCCGCTTCCGTTTGTCAGCTACGGCATGACCTCTCTGGTGAGTCTGTTTATCGGAATGGGTTTTGTAATCAATGTACGGTTGCAGACACCTAATTATATGACATAATATACATAAGGTATCGACCTGTCTGAAGGCAGCGTCGTTTACAGGAAGGAGATAGGTATGAATATCGGATTAATTGCTCACGATTCAAAGAAAAAACTAATGCAGAACTTTTGCATAGCGTATCGGGGGATACTCAGCAAAAATGAATTATTTGCAACAGGTACGACGGGGAGGCTGATCGAGGAGGTCACGAACCTGAATGTACATAAGTATCTTGCCGGACATTTGGGAGGAGAACAGCAGCTTGGTGCACAGATTGAGCACAACCAGATAGACCTGCTGATTTTCCTGCGCGATCCGTTGTCACCAAAGTCCCATGAACCGGATGTCAACAATGTTGTGAAACTGTGTGATGTTCATAACATTCCGCTGGCTACCAATCTGGCATCGGCAGAATTGTTGATCAAATCGCTTGACAGAGGAGATTTAGAGTGGCGTGAAATGTATAAGTAAAGTCATTCCGGTTTTGTTTATGGCAATGCTGCTGACCGGATGTAACGGAAAAAAATTCGAGATACCTTACGATATTGACACGACAATCAGTGCATACAGCTTTGATGCAAGTGATGCCATGACGGTTGCCGATTCATTTGCGTCCGATTTATGTGTAACTTCTTCGGATGTCACGGAGGGAACCGAGGTAGACATGTCGCTTGCAACCGCAGCAGGTCTCTTTGATGTATCAAGTCTGAATACGATGTATGCCAAGAATGTACACAAACAATTGCATCCTGCCAGTCTGACCAAGGTAATGACGGCACTGCTTGCGATGAAATACGGAAAGCTGGATGATGTGATTACGGCATCCGAGAATGTACTGATTACAGAGTCTGGAGCTCAACTCGTAGGATTCAAGCCGGGAGATACCATGACATTGGAACAGGCGCTTCACGGTTTATTGATGTACTCGGGAAATGATGCGGGTGTTGTCATAGCCGAGCATATATCCGGCAGTGTGGAAGATTTTGCGGTGCTTATGAACGAAGAAGCCAAAAAGATTGGTGCAACTAATACAAATTTTATGAATCCTCACGGACTTACAGACGATAAGCATTATACGACAGCGTATGACCTGTACTTGATCTTCAACGAGGCAATGAAATATGAAAAGTTCAAGGAAATCATACATATGCCCAGTTATACATCTGTCTATCATGACAGTGAAGGGAACGAAAAAGAACTCGACTTTACAACTACAAACCAATTTCTTGCCGGAACAGCTGCCTCTCCGGAGAATGTTACGGTCATAGGCGGCAAGACCGGAACTACAAATGCGGCAGGATCTTGCTTGATCCTGTTATCTAAAGATACGGCAGGAGAGTCCTATGTATCGGTAGTGATGCAGGCAAAAGACCGAGATGTCCTTTATGTCGAAATGTCCGATTTATTGCAGGAAATCAAATGATGATTTGCGCTAAATAGAGGTTGTTTTTTATAGGTAAATGAACTATAATTATTCATATGGGTGACGGTGTTTTACAGAATCGTGTGCACCACAGGTGTGCCGTTTGAGTTGCCGAAAATATCAAAGGAGGAGATTACAATGATACAGTTAATCGTGGGCGAAAAGGGTAAGGGGAAGACAAAGTATCTGCTCGAGAAAGTGAATTCCACCATTAAGACAGCAAATGGTAATATTGTCTATCTCGACAAAAATGCAAAGCACATGTATGAACTCAAAAATAAAATAAGATTAATCAATGCATCAGAATATCCAATTACAAACGCAGACGAATTCACAGGATTCATATGCGGTATTGTCTCACAGGATCACGACCTTGAGCAAATGTACTTGGATAGTTTTTTGGATGTCGCTTTTATTAAGGACAGAAAGCCTGAACCTGTTTTATTAAAATTAGAAAAAATCAGTGAACAATTTGCGGTTGATTTTGTGATCAGCATATCTGTTGATGGCTCTGAACTTTCCGAAGACTTAAAATCAAAAGTAATTGTTTCTTTATAGAATAGTATTATACATAAAAGCCTCGGGAGTACGGATTTCACTTTACTGCCGAGGCTTTTAGAATGGTGAGTGTTAAGCGTCTGCGTCGGATCTGATTCTACCGAACATACCAATCAGGTAGAGACCGGCGATACCGACAATACCATAAACGATTCTACTGAAGACAGACATACTGCCGAATAGCAATGCAACCAGGTCAAATCGGAAAAATCCGATCAGACCCCAGTTAACGGCACCGATAATCGCTATCGTTAACAAAGTATAATCAAGCCATTTTGCTCCCATGATGCATTCCTCCTTTTTGCATAGTGAATAATGATATGCAACATTATTGTGACCAATAATCGGTACGAATATAGAGGAAAAGATTTCATGGACAAAAGAAGCAAGGAGGTTTCTTTGTGGCAAATAACCGAAATGCAAAAATAACGAAATATCGAAAACCATTGAATATCAATCTTGGATTGATTATTTTTGGTTTTATTTTCATATATGTTTTGGCAAGTGTCATCATTTTCCTAAAAAATGATCAGATTACACCTTATGAAGTTAAAATGGGTTCACTTGCAGTCAATAATACATATACCGGCATCGCACTTCGTGAAGAGACGATTGTCAATTCCACGGATTCCGGCTATATCAATTATTATGCCCGCGAGAACGAAAAAGTAGCCAAAGGTTCCATGATCTATACAATAGATGCTACCGGCAAGCTTGCAGAACTGGTTGCAGGCACGGCGGGTGAGGGCAGTTCGCTTTCGGATGAGGACTTGTCGGAGTTAAAAACATCGATTGCAGATTTTTCGACAGGATTTGATGAAAAAAAATACAGGCGTACATATGACTTCAAATATGATATTGAAGGAACCGTTTTAAAGTTGGCCAATTATAAGGTTCTTTCCAGTCTGGACAGTCTTGAGAGTGCAAATCTCAGTGACTCTGTCCAATTCGGATATGCTCCGGAATCAGGCATCCTAATCTATTCGGTGGACGGATATGAATCAATTACAATCGACAGTATCACTCCTGAATTGATGAATCCTGAATTATACAGCAAACAGCAGTTTCACAGCAATGACTTGATTGCAGATACAGATCCGGCATATAAGCTGATTACAAGTGAAAACTGGTCTCTTATTATTGAAATAGATGAAGAACGTGCGCTTGAACTCGCCGAGGAGACCTATATCAATGTCAGATTCTTAAAGAACGGTTATGAGTCATGGGGAGCTGCCACCATCATTCGGCAAAACGGTGCGGTTTATCTGAAGCTTGATTTTACCAATTCCATGATTACTTTTGCAACGGATCGTGTTCTGGAGGTTGAGCTGCTGACGAATACGCAGGAAGGTTTAAAGATACCGAATTCATCTATTGTGGAACGCGAATTTTATCTGGTTCCGAAAGAATATATGACCAAGGGCGGCAACAGCGGCAATGACGGTTTTATCAAGGAAATCTATCTGGAAGACGGCAGCGTCTCTACGGAATTTGTAGAAGCGACAATATATAATTCAACAGAGGAAGACTATTATGTAGATACATCCTTGTTTGAAATTGGTGATTATATCATTATGCCCGAATCAACCGAGAAGTATGCAATCAGCAAAAAAGCAACACTGATCGGAGTATATAACATCAATAAAGGATATGCGGATTTCAAACAGATTACGATTTTAAACCAAAATGAAGAATATGCAATTGTAAAATCCAATACCGAATATGGACTGAGTGTATACGATCATATCGTATTAGACGGAAACAGCGTCAACGAAGATGATTTCATATATTAAGTAAAGGAAAGGTTCTGATAAAATGTTAAAGGACAATCTAAAAAAAGTGCAGGATAATCTGCTCAGCACATGCAAACAGGCAGGGATTGATCCAAAGAGTGTCACGTTGATTGCAGTCAGCAAGACAAAGCCCGTTGAAATGCTGAATGAAATATACGCAGAAGGTGTGCGTGATTTCGGCGAAAATAAAGTACAGGAACTTGTAGATAAGTATGAAGTCATGCCCAAAGATATTCGTTGGCATCTGATCGGACACCTGCAGACAAATAAAGTCAAATATATTGTTGATAAGGTATATATGATACATGGTGTCGATTCTCTTAAACTGGCAAAGGAGATCAATAAAGAAGCTATAAAGCATCATATCAAGGTTAATATACTGGTTCAGGTCAATATTGCAAGAGAAGAGACAAAATTTGGTGTATTGGAGGAGAATGCCATACAATTGATCGAAGAAATCTCGAAATTAGAGGGTATTGCCATCAAAGGGCTAATGACAATTGCACCATATGTAGTGAATTCTGAGGAAAATCGACTATATTTTCAAAAAATGAAGCAATTATCTGTTGACATAATACATAAAAACATTGATAATGTATGTATGGAATGTATGTCCATGGGAATGACGGGGGATTATATGGTCGCAATTGAAGAAGGTGCCACCTATATCAGAGTGGGTACTGCAATATTCGGAGAGAGAGACTATAGCCAATAAATTGTATATAGAATCAATCAGATGGGAGAATAAGGAGAGTTAATAATGGGAGTTTTGGACAAGTTTTTGAACGCAATGAAATTAAACGACGAGGACTATGACGACTACGACGATGATTACTTTGACGAAGAAGATGATTATCCGGAACAGCCTCAGAAGAAAAAACCGGCAAAGCAGGATCTGATGAATGATGATTTTGCAGAGCCAAAGAAAGAAAAAGTATCTCCGAAGGTAACGCCGATGCGTACAACCGGAAAGGTGCGTTCTACTGCAAGCGGTATGGAAGTATGTGTGATCAAGCCAACTTCGGTGGAGGATGCCAGAGAAATTACAGAGACCCTTTTGGCAAATCGTACCGTTGTGTTGAATCTGGAAGGTCTTGATGTTGACATTGCACAGAGGATCATCGACTTTACATCCGGTTCAACATTTGCAATCAGCGGCAATCTGCAGAAGATTTCACATTACATATTTATCATCACCCCAAGAAGCGTAGATATATCAGGTGACTTTCAGGAGATATTATCCGGAGCATTTGATGTTCCGGCATTGAATAACAGATTCTAAAATAAATGAGTCAAAAACTTCCTGCCGTCGGTGGGGAGTTTTTTGCTCATTATACAGCGAGGTGCAGTATGTCTTATGAATTAACGGTCAGTTGTAAGAACATGACCTCAAAGGTGTTAAATTATCCGATCCTAATCCAGGAGACCTTCGAGGGACTGCAGGATGCAGTCGGACAATGTGCTCTGAATGAAGATGCGGCAATCTGCATCGTGACAGATACCAATGTAAGCCCTCTCTATGCCGATGAAGTTAAAAGGTATCTGGAGGCTTGTGCAAAAAGAGTCCTGTTGTTTGAATTTGAGGCAGGAGAGCAGCAGAAGAATCTGCATACGGCAGAACGGTTATATACATTTTTGGTGGAGAACGGATTCGGACGTAAGGATGTACTGGCTGCGCTTGGCGGAGGAGTTGTAGGCGACCTGACCGGATATGTGGCGGCGACTTACATGAGAGGGATTGAATTCCTGCAGATTCCGACGACATTGTTATCTCAGGTAGACAGCAGTATCGGCGGAAAGACAGGAGTGGACTTCAATCAATACAAGAATATGGTTGGAGCATTTAAGATGCCTCTGCTCGTATATATCAATACTACGGTGTTAAATACACTTCCGGACAGAGAATACTGCTCCGGAATGGCAGAGATCATGAAGGCGGCATTGATTAGGGATGCTGCATTTTATGAATGGCTGATCAACGGTTTTTATGAGATCAATGAAAAGGATCCGCAGATTGTATCAGAGATGATCTACCGTGCCTGCATGATCAAGAAAACCGTCGTGGAAAAGGATCCGACGGAACAGGGTGAACGTGCTCTTTTGAATTTCGGACATACTTTGGGACATGCAATTGAAAAATATAAGGACTTTTCACTGACACATGGGGAATGTGTTGCACTGGGATGTATTGCAGCAGCATTTATTTCATGGAAGAAGGAACTGCTGTCCATGGAAGAATACTATGAGATCAGAGATATGTTTGTCCCGTTTGATCTGCCGATTTCGATTGATGATATCGTACCGGAGGAGGTTGTGCGCCTGACAGCGTCTGATAAGAAAATGGAAGACGGAACACTCAAGTTCATACTGTTGAAAAAAATCGGTAAAGCAGCAATCCATACAGACGTCAGTTATAATGAAATGTTGGATGCCATGAATGAAATATTTTATAAGGAAGAGGAAATGTAATGACTAAGAAATTGATCAGGATGCTGATAGAACTTGTGTGTATCGGACTGCTGATATTCGCTGACCAGATTACGAAGGTGTGGGCTGTTGCCAATTTAAAAGAGGGAAGGGTCATAGAGCTGATTCCCGGAGTACTGCAATTTAATTATCTGGAGAATCAGGGCGCTGCATTCGGTATTCTGCAGAATCATCAGACGTTTTTTGTGATAGCAGGAGCAATCATTTTATTTTTAGTGATGTATCTGTTGTTTGTGACACCGCATGAACGCAGATATAATTTGTTGAGCGTTTTACTCGTTATGATTGCGGCAGGAGCCGTAGGCAATATGATTGACCGTGTCAATCTGGGATATGTAGTTGATTTTATCTATGTTTCGGCAATCAATTTCCCGATATTCAATGTTGCAGATTGTTATGTGACTGTTTCAACAATCATGCTGGCCTTTGCGATTCTGTTTTATTATCAGGAAGAAGATCTGACGGTTTACTGGTTAAAGAAGAAAGAGCACAAAGATGGAACCAAATGAATATGTAGTAGAAATTGTTCATGACGGGATGCGAATTGACAAATGCATTGCAACGGTATTTGATGATTTGTCACGTTCCTTTATACAGAAAATCATAAAAGAAGAGAAGATCACTGTGAACGGAGTGGTATGCAAGGCAAACTACAAGGTTCATACAGGCGATTGTCTCTCTTTTTGTATTGAGGAACCTGTAGAACCGGAAATCCTGGCAGAAGATATTCCTCTTGATATTCTGTATGAGGATCATGATCTGCTCGTAGTCAACAAACCAAAGGGGATGGTTGTACATCCTGCTCCGGGACATTATACCGGGACATTGGTCAATGCACTGATGTATCATTGCAGGAACGATCTGTCCGGTATCAACGGAGTCATGCGGCCGGGTATTGTACATCGTATCGATATGGATACGACCGGTTCTATTTTGGTCTGCAAAAATGACCTGGCTCACAGCAGCATCGCGGAGCAGTTGAAGCAGCATAGTATTACGCGCAGGTATGAAGCGATTGTCAATGGTGTGATACAGGAGGAGCAAGGGATTGTAGATGCTGTCATAGGAAGACATCCTGTAGAACGCAAGAGAATGGCGGCAAACGCAAAAAACGGTAAGGATGCAGTCACGCATTATCGGGTATTGGAGCGCTTTCAAAGACATACCTATATTGAATGCAGATTAGAGACCGGTCGTACACATCAGATCAGGGTGCACATGGCGAGCATAGGACATCCTGTTTTGGGAGATGAGGTATACGGAAGACAAAAAAACACCTTTCATCTGCAGGGCCAGACGCTGCATGCAAAAACAATCGGATTTATACATCCGCGTACGGGAGAATATATGGAATTTGAGGCTCCGCTTCCTGCATATTTCAAGGAATTGCTTCAAAATAGTGCTTTATAAAATTAGCATAATAAAGTAATCGAAAGTGTTGCGGTTTGAATATTGTTATGATATAATTTTATAAGAAATTTAGCGGTATTTTAGCATTTGTTTAGAATTTATTCAGAAAGCCGGCGAAAAAATTGACACGCGAAGAAGTCCTGAAAAAGATTTTTAAAAGCTATGAAGCATATTATGATATTGAAGAAACAGAATCGTCTGAGTTACCATTGGTAGCTAAGTGCTCTTTTTATGTTCATTCAGAGAAATATGTATTACTCAAGAAAGCCAAGCTGTGGTCTGCGGACAGCAATGAGCATGTCTACATATTTTCGGTTCCCGAATTTAATCAAACAATATATGAAGCGTGTCGTGATTATGCATATGAAAAGGGCATGGAGCTGATTGATCCAAAGCCCGGGCATATGTATACATATATTACGGCTCTTTTTGTCTGTGATCAGAGTGAAGAGAGCGCGGTCAAGGCATTGAAAAGGTGCCGGATTCATAAGAATTTTCAATTTTCGCTGCTGGGATGGATGGATTATCACACTGCTTTGGTTGATTTGGCTGCCGAAAAGGTCTACACCAACGGAAGCGGACGAGCAAATGCGAAATTTTTGAAAAGATTGATTCATGTTTAAAAACAAAAAAAGGGAGGTAGAGACATGAATGCAGTAGTTATTTTATTGGTCAGCGCAGCATTGTTGATTGCCGGATATTTATTCTATGGCAAGTGGCTGGCAAAGACCTGGGGAGTGGATGAGAACAGAGCTACTCCGGCACACGAGATGGAAGACGGGGTGGATTATGTTCCTGCAAAGGCTCCGGTTCTTCTTGGTCATCATTTCTCATCAATTGCAGGAGCAGGCCCGATCAACGGACCGATTCAGGCAGCCGTATTCGGTTGGGTTCCGGTATTATTATGGGTCATCATCGGAGGTATCTTCTTTGGTGCGGTTCATGACTTTGGTGCGTTATTTGCTTCCATTCGTCACAAAGGACAGTCCATCGGTGAGGTTATTGCAGACTCCATGGGACAGAAGTCCAAAAAATTATTTATCGTATTTGCTTACTTAACACTGATTCTCGTAGTCGCTGCATTTGCATCTATCGTTGCAAATACATTCAAGGCTACATTTACGGAAGGTGGAGCGGTAGATTTTGCAGCAAGTTCAGCCAATGCATCAACTGCTACGATTTCTCTGTTATTCATCCTGATTTCTATCGTATTTGGATTTATGGTTTACAGACGTAATGCATCACTGGCTGTATCGACGATTATCGGTGTGGCAGCTATCGTATTATGTCTTGTAATCGGCTTAAACTGGCATCCTCTGTATCTTGACGGCAAGGTATGGATGATCATCATCGGTATTTACATTGCAGTTGCATCTGTTACTCCGGTATGGATTTTGCTGCAGCCGCGTGATTACCTGAGTTCATTCTTACTTTATTTCATGATGATCGTTGCAGTTGTTGGTATTATCGGCAGTCATCCTACAGTGGATATTCCTGCATTTACAGGCTTTGTAGATACACTTGCACCTACAGGAAAGTCCATCGGCTATCTGTTCCCTGCATTGTTCGTAACAATTGCATGTGGAGCGATTTCCGGTTTCCATTCACTGGTTGGCTCAGGAACGACCGCTAAGCAGCTTGATAATGAAAGAGATGCAAGACCGATTGCTTACGGCGGTATGCTGATCGAATGTCTGCTTGCAGTCATTTCACTTTGTGCAGTCGGATATATCTGGTCAAGCTATGCAGCAGGTGAGACAGTTACTCCTACCGTTGTATTTGCAACCGGTATTTCCAAGATGGTGTCATCTATTCCGGGACTTGCAGGCGTTGAATCGATCGCTTATTCTATGCTGATCCTTGCAGTATCTGCTTTCTGCCTGACATCACTTGATACAGCAACACGTCTGTCACGTTATATGTTCCAGGAATTCTGGCTGGCACCGGGAGAGACACCTGAATCAGTTACAGGATATAAGAAAGTATTGACCAATTCATACGTTGCAACATTGATTACTGTTGTTCTCGGTGTTGGCCTTGGTATGACAGGCTATGCTAAGATATGGCCGTTGTTCGGTGCTGCAAACCAGCTGCTTGCTGCTCTTGGTCTGCTGGCAGTTGCTACATGGCTCGGAAAAGTCGGAAAGAACAACAAGATGTTCATTCCGCCTATGTTCTTCATGCTTCTTGTGACATTGACTTCACTTGTATTTACCTTGAAGGCTGATATCGGTGATTTCATGGACGGCGGAGAAGGCGTTGTATGGAATGTCGTTAGAATTGTAATATGTATCTTACTGTTTGTACTTGCGATCATTCTTGCAATCGATGGCATCAAGACACTTATGAGCCAGTCTAAGAAGGCATCTGCAGATACTGCAGCATAAGATATCACAGCATAAATAATAAGATTTTTGAATAACCCCTTGCATTTCATAAAATGCCCGTGTACTTTCTGCGTATTGCGGTGTGTTGAGAAATGTGAGGGGTTATTTTTATACGGAACCGTACCAAACAGGTCATAAACCATGATCAGATTTTAAATTCTGTATGTTCTCGACATGTCCATAAATTGCGGATCATGTACCAATCGTATGCCAATCAGATTAGGATTAAGTGTGTACAACTTTCACAAAATGGGGTATAATTATTGAAAAGAACAGGTTTCGGAACCGTTCAATTAAAGGGGTGATTGTATGAATACAATTATTACGATCGGAAGAGAATTCGGAAGCGCAGGAAGGGAAATAGGAGAGAAGCTTGCCGCTAATTTCGGAATCAAATGCTATGATAAGGAATTGTTACAGCGGGCAGCAAAAGACAGTGGCTTATGTCCCGAGATATTTGAAAATCACGACGAGAAGCCGACCAGCAGTTTTCTTTACAATCTTGTAATGGATACATATTCATTCGGTTACAACGCATCATCCTTCGTGGATATGCCGATCAGTCACAAAGTATTCCTTGCACAATTTGATGCCATTAAGAAGATAGCAGAAGAGGGGCCGTGTGTTCTGGTAGGAAGATGCGCGGATTATGCGCTTGCAGACTACAAAAATTGTGTTCATCTCTTTATCCATGCGGAGTTAGAGAGCCGTATCGCACGAATCAGCAAGAAATATGATCTGGCACCCGATAAGGCAAGAGAAATGATTTCAAAAAAAGATAAGCAACGCTCTAATTACTATAATTATTATTCTTCTAAGAAGTGGGGGCATGCGGATTCTTATCATTTATCTGTTGACAGCAGCCTGCTGGGTGTTGACGGAACCGTACAGTTGATTACACAGTTTATCGAAGATTTTGAGAAGAAAAACCAGTCATAGAGGAGCGCACATAAATGAAATATCATTGGGATAAAAAATATCTATACTGGGGTGTTACCGGTACACTGATTCTGTGCGGTGGGATTCTGTTTTATTACGCCTTGTTCAAGGGTGCGGATATTTCATTGATGTGGGGAAGAGGAGTCGATATACTGATGCCGGTTCTGGATGGATTGGCACTGGCGTATCTGTTATCATTTTTGCTTAATGGAATGGAACGGCATGTATTATATCCGATTGCCGTTAAGATGAAGATAAAGATCAATACGAAGGCCAAGAAGATCATTCGCAACATTGGCGTATTTCTGACATCGGTCATTTTCATTCTGTTGTTATACAGTTTGATCATGCTGATCGTTCCTCAGCTGCTCAGCAGTATTCAGAGCATTGTTTTCAGGGTTCCGACCTATTTTAATCAAATCAGCATATGGATTACCAATACATTGAAGAATTATCCGGAAATCGAGAAACTGACGATTGATTATTGGAGCGATATAGAAGACTGGTTTACAACACAGGCACTTCCTACGATTCAAAAGATGGTATCACAGGCATCCAATACGTTGCTCGGCGGTGTGTGGACGATTCTGGTCGGTACATGGGATTTTATTTTGGGCTTTATCATTTCGATTTACTTATTATCCAGTAAAGAACGCTTTTGTGCACAATGCAAAAAGGTCATTTATGCCTTTCTGAAAGAGGAGAGGGCGAATACCTATCTGAACAACCTTCGGTTTGCAAATCGTACTTTCGGCGGCTTCCTATCGGGAAAGATATTGGATTCGCTGATCATCGGTATTTTGTGTTATGTGGGAATGCAGATTTTCAAATTTCCATATGCAGTGTTGATCAGTGTGATTGTAGGCATTACAAACATCATTCCTTTTTTTGGCCCCTATCTGGGTGCAGTGCCAAGTGCGATCATCATCTTTATGATCAGTCCGATCAAGAGCCTGTATTTCTTGATTTTTGTGCTGGTTCTGCAGCAATTTGACGGAAACGTCCTAGGACCGAAGATATTGGGAGATTCCACGGGCTTGTCCAGCTTCTGGGTTATTTTCTCCATTACGCTGTTTGGCGGTTTGCTGGGAATCATGGGTATGTTTATAGGTGTTCCGTTATTTGCGGTCATCTATGCAGCATTTAAGACTTTGGTCAACCAACGCTTGGAACGCAAGGGATTGACTCCGGATACTGCATTTTATATGAGCGGAACCAGCAATCCATATTCGGAAACTTCCGATCATTCAGGTGCATCAATCCGTATATCACGCAGTAAGGTTGAGGTGACACACGATACAGAAACAGTTTCTTTTGAACGCAAGAAGAGTGAGCCGGAAGACGAATAATCAGAATTTGCTGGAAATGGTACTGATAAAAGGGATATATAACTATTCGCAAAAGAACAGTTTATCGAATAGATAGTATTCAAAATACCGATATTCAAGGAAACCTCGGAAATGTTGATTTTATCGCATTTTCGAGTGTTTATGTTTATTAAATGAAAGGATCTTCCGATTATGAAGCTGCAACAGTTATATAGTTTTGTACGTAGGGCTCTTGATGATTATGGCATGATCGAGGATGGTGACAGGATTGCTGTCGGTATCTCCGGTGGAAAGGATAGCCTGACACTGCTCTACGCTCTCGCCGGTATGAGACGCTTTTATCCAAAGCATTATGAGATTGAGGCGGTTACCGTTGATCTGGGGTTTGAAGGCTTTGATCTAACCGGCATACATCAATTATGCGACCAACTGGAGGTTCCCTATACGATTGTAAAGACAGAGATCGCTAAAATCGTTTTTCAGGACCGCAAAGAGACAAATCCCTGTTCCCTGTGCGCGAAAATGCGAAAGGGAGCTCTCAATGATGCGATCAAGGCACTCGGCTGTAATAAGGTTGCATATGCACATCATAAGGATGATGTCGTGGAGACGATGCTTTTATCCCTGATCTTTGAGGGACGTTTCCATTCATTTTCTCCGAAAACCTACTTAGATCGTACTGATCTGACGGTGATTCGGCCGCTGATGTACATTACAGAAGCTGATGTAATCGGTTTTAAGAATCAATATAATCTTCCGGTGGCCAAAAGCCCATGTCCTGCAGATGGCTATACCAAACGGGAATATGCAAAGGAATTGCTGAAATCACTCAATCATGAACATCCCGGCACCAAGGAGCGCATGTTCCATGCGATTTTGGAGGGAAATATTAAGGGATGGCCGGATAAAACCGTCAATGGTTGACATAAATTTATTATGTTAACATACTGCCTTGTGATGATTTGAAAATACAATTTAACGAATAGTTGACATTGCTATTATTATCATATTATACGAAATCACCCTTATAAGATTCCATGATTTTATATTTCAATCTCACAATCCGCACACACTATGGAGAATAAATAAAATGAATGAGCATATTCATGCAAAAAACTATCACGAACAGGTTAATATTGAAAATACGCTTAAGATGCGAGAAGTCATTGCCACTCTCCCACCCTTCTGCAGGGATTTCTTTTATGGAATCAAAGAGACAACATCCTCCCGTACCAGACTTGCGTATGCTTATGATATGCGTGTATTTTTTGAATTTCTACATGAAACCAATCCAGTATGTGCAAAAATAGAAATTACTGATTTTCCGCTTTCGATATTGGATCAGATCATGCCTGTGGATATTACGGAATATCTGGAATATTTGACCTATTATGAAAAAGACGGTAAGGAATATACGAACGATGAACGTGGCAAATCCAGAAAATTAGCATGCTTGAGAAGCTTTTACAACTTTTATTTCCGCAATGAAATGATCGAAAAGAATCCTGCAGCACTTGTTCAGATGCCAAAACTGCATCAGAAGGAAATTATACGACTGGATCCTAATGAAGTAGCAATACTGTTAGACCAAGTCGAACAGGGAACCAACCTGACCGAAAAGCAGACAGAGTATCATAAAAAGACAAAAGTGCGCGATTTGGCTCTTTTAACGCTGCTATTGGGTACCGGAATCCGTGTGTCTGAGTGTGTGGGACTGGATATGAAAGATGTTGATTTCAATAATGGCGGAATCCTGATTCGAAGAAAGGGCGGCTATGAAGCAGTTGTATACTTCGGCGTCGAGGTAGAACAAGCATTGCGTGATTATCTTGACCAACGCCGGCATATCATTCCGGAGAGCGGTCATGAGGAAGCTTTGTTCTTGTCTCTTCAAAATAAACGTATCGGAGTACGGACAGTCGAAAAGCTGGTTAAGAAATATGCAGAAACCGTTACAACATTGAAAAAAATCACACCACATAAATTAAGGAGTACATATGGAACGAGTCTGTACCGTGAAACCGGTGACATCTATCTGGTCGCTGATGTACTCGGACACAAAGATGTCAATACTACGAAAAAGCATTATGCCGCTCTTGAGGATGAACGCAGACGTCAGGCAGCGAGTGCGGTCACATTGCGGGAAAGTCTGAACGATAAGAACAAAAATCATAAAAACGAGGACTAATTCATTGCAATTTCAATTGTATATTGATAATATGGAACAATTAAGCTGTCACCTGCATGCAGATCGTCGTCCAGCATATAATTCGTTCTCTTAACTTCATTGATATACTGTTTGATATCCTTGTAATCCGAGCTGATATGCTCCTCGGCGATGGATGTTAACGTATCTCCCGGCTGAATGACGATGCTTTTAAAATATTTCTGTGAAACCATATCGGGCTCAGATGAATCGGCATAAGCAAATCTCGTACCAAAGATAATGCTCAGGATCACTACAGCAATAACGATGACAGCAGCTAATGTGATGCGCTGCATACGAACCTGTTTCTTTCTTTTTAAATATCTTTCATGACTTCTTGTACTGTAATCCATCCTCTTCCACACCTTCCTCTGATTGTCAGCTCTTTTTTACAGAATCAATATAATAATACGAACAGATGTTGCGAACATTCGTTCTTTATCTAAAATGATTATAGCGAACAATTGTTCTTGTGTCAATAGATTTTCGAAAAATATTCGAACAAATATTTGGAATATATGTTTGCTTTTTGCAAATCCGTATGCTATAATCTGAACAGAGAACAATCTATCTTAAATAAGGAGGATCATATATTATGGGATA